>JALZWA010000128.1 GCA_023299815.1 Akkermansiaceae bacterium | reverse complement strand
GAAGTTTTGCAAATCCGGTGCGGTCTCGTAAATGTAATTGAGGAAGCCGGTTAGCGCACCATTCCGACGGGTGAAAGTAAACGTGCCGGTAGTGAGGTCAGGCTCAACGGTGAACGGGCTTTGCGAAAGCGAATCTTCAGGATCTAAGCCAAAAGCATATTCCTCAAAGTTGCTGAGACCATCCAAATCATCATCATCATCTGGGCCTCCGACCAAGTTCGCTGAGAAGGCGAGATAATCAGCTGAGCTTGGGCCATTTGGCGTTCCGCCCCCTGTCACGATGAGATAGCCAGAACCGCTGAAGTGATCATTATCTGCAATCGCTCCTGCAATCCCTGCGACCGCGGCGGAACTTCCATAAGTTCCTGGTTCCGCCTGCGTGCCTCCGAGGGTGAGAGAACCTACGGTATCACCCTCGTCATGCGTGAGCTCAAGTTGTGCGTCCGTTGCGATGATCACCGCAGCTGCATCATCGAGCGTGGCTGTCGAAAGGATTAAGAGGCCTTCTCCCACCGAGGTGCTCCCGGTGTATGTGTGGCTTCCATCCAGCTGCCAAGTCGTGCTGCCTGTTTTGGAAAGGCTGTGTGCTGAGTTCTGGCCATCACTCAATGCCATTGCGAGGACACTGGTGCCCGGAGCATCTCCTGCAAGAGTCAAGATACGAGGTGCCGCTCCATTGCCATCAGCACCGATGATTCCGGTGTTGGTGAAAACGAGAGGGCCACTTCCATCGACGGAAATTGTCCCTCCGCCGACCTCGACTCCATTGATCGCGCCACCAATCGAAAAGTTCCGATCAGTCGTCGCTCCCGCACCTGTGTAAGAGAGTGTGGAAAGGCCTCGGATGACGAGGTTCGTGGCATCCGCAGATGCAGATCCGATACTACTTGGCGTTCCAGCATTTTCGATGAAAGGAGCGACCAAGGCTCCTTCATTGATTCTCGTCACGCCTGTGTATGAATGAGTGACTGAATTGTGCATCAGCGTTCTTCCGCCGACCTCGTTATTGACGCTAATATCTCCTGCTCCAGAAATTGGGAAGAAGATGGTCTGTTCATCGCTACGTGCGAATTCAATGGTGCCTGTATTCCCAGTTTCTGGGACGTTTACGGTAATGCTTCCGTCTCCTAAAAACCCAGAGGTGTCTCTCCCGACTCTTAAGGTCCCGGCGTTCACGGTGATGTTTCCTTCATAGGAGTTTTCACCTGCGAGAATGACGACTCCATTCCCGTCCTTAATCAGATTGCCATCACCTGTAATCGGCCCGGCGAATGTGATGTCATTGACGCCACTTTGAGAAACAAGGGTGAGGTCTGCGGAAAGGTCTACAGGGACACCGATCTCTACCGGACCTGCATTAAAGCGGGGCTGCAAGGTGGATGGAGACTGAATGTCAATCTGGCCTGTGCCAGTCACATTAGAAGCATGGAACATGAGGAGGGGGCCAGCCAAAGCTAGGGTGCCATCGATCGTGTTCTCACCGCCAATGTTGATTTGAGAGTCGCTAGCAAATACCACGTCACCTTCTAAAATATCGAGGTCAATTGGGCCGGTCGTTTGAACGCCGACGCCACCATTAATGGTCAAGCTGCCTGAGCCTGACTTCGTCAAAGGAGTTTCAAGTCCCGTATTGACCAGCTCGGCCAACGTGACTGGAGCCTCATTTGAAATCGTGAATCCTCCCTCACCGAGGATATTACTCCCGGTGCTGGTGAAGGTGGAACCTACCGCAAGATCTAAAGTCGCGCCGCCAGAGAAAAGGGAAGAAGCGGTGATGAGAGAGCTTGTTCCAGTTAATTCAAAAATACCTCCTGAAATGGCGAGCACTCCTGCGTTTAAATCCAACGTTGAACCAAGCGAGAAAGTCCCAGTTCCAGATTTGGTGAAATTACTCGCAGTGAGGGTTCCTCCTTGGAGGGTGACCGAATCGGCGGCATTGGCCTCGATGACGGTATCAGCGGTCACTCCTCCAGCATCCACATTAATGATGCCTGGAGTTTGGATCGTGACGTTATCTGCGAGCTCAAACAAAGAAGGGTTTCCATCTTCAGTGAAGTTTTGTATGAGGGTATCCCAGGTGTCACCGGAGTTACCGGCCCAGATTAAATCTGCTCCTGCCGAAGCAGAGGGAATCGCGGCCACCGTGAAAGCAACCATTCGCACTCCAGTATCATTTCCTTCCGTATCATCACTCGTCATCTGAAGAGTGATTTCAGTTCCGGCGGGAACGATGGTATTTCCTAAGTCAAAAATGGCCCCAGGCACAGAGCCATTGTCATTTAAGACAATCGGGTCAAAAGCGGTAGAGGAAAAAGTGACCTCAGCTGTATCAGGACCGGCCCAGCCGGCGAAGTCCACTTCGACAAGGTTAACATCCACATCAAAGGAGAAAACCCAAGCTTCCCCCGGGTTGAAATCACGCGATTGACTGGAGTAACCGCCCAGATTATTCGCTGAGTTGACTCCTAGAGCATTATTTGAAAGTGAATTGGTGGTGTTTCCAGTCGTCGAGCCATCTTGACCGATCACTCCCACCGTCGTCAGGGTGATATTGATCGTTTCAGCGGGATCTAGTTTGGCTTCAAAGGCCCCAATGCCACCCCCGTCAAAAGGCCCGTTATTCTCAAAAGTGAAACTCACCTCTGCTGATGAATTTATGGGGAAAAGGAAGGCACCTGCGGTCAGCGCGGCGAAGGAATGCTTTGGTATGAAGTTAAGAATGGGTTTCATCGTGTGGTAATAATTTGTGAGAGCTTCTCAAGCTTTGGAGAGAAACGAATTTCGAGTGAGTGAATTTTTGCGAAATTTCTTTTATGCCATTCATTATCTGAGCGGGAGCAAAAAACACCAAAATTTTCAATGCTGCGGGCTCTGACTTAGGCCGATTTTGTTTGGCGCGATGATCCTCTCTTGATAAGGGACTTACTATGATGTTTGTAAGGATTCTGTTGATTTTTTGCCTCTCGTTTCCTTTCACATCTCTTGCTCAATCTCAGCTTTACTTAAATTTTGCCATTTCTTCTCTAGATCCTTTCCGGGTGGATTCTAGTGAGGGGGCGCTGAGCTTCTTTCCGAGTGTCGTCGCTCCCGCTGGGAGGGAGTGGAATAACATCTTTCTGAGGTCGAATTTCTCCAATGGCGCTGCCACCGCATTCACTCAAGCCACGCAATTAGGAAACAGCATTTCGGTGCAAGATGTCAGTGGAGAGACCAGCGGGGTGAGTCTTACGAGTAGCGGGTTATTTTCAGTGGGTTCCGTCAGTCAAAGTGGCGTGAGTGGCTCCTTGACGGGGGATGCTGGGCTTTTGGCCAGTCACCTTGTGCTGGATCAGGGAGAATCGCTTCAATTGACTGGACTCTCTGAATGGGCCTCAAGCTACCGTGTTTATTTTTTCTTCGAACTCGCAGAAGCCCAAACCTTTGGGATTTCTGCGTCCGATGGCTCAACGACTCAGACCCGTTGGAGCACGACTCTTTCTGGTCAAGATTCTGACGCGAATGATGATGGGGTGATCGATTGGCTCCTGACTGCGGCAGAAAGTGAAGGGGCCGCCGTGGAGGGGGCGAACTACGCGATGATGACTGGGTTCTCTGGCGATACCCTCACTCTCACAGGGGCCTCTGAAGGTGGAGCCGTTCTTTCTGGTATGGTGCTGGTAAGGGATGCGCCCGCTGGTGACGGCCTTTCGATCTCTTCCTTTTCTGCCGAGCCCGCGAGCGCAAGGGTGGGGGATGTCGTGACCCTCTCTTGGGAGGTCGGAAATGCGGAGTCGGTTGAAATCGCAGGGCGGACCTTTGAGGCTTTGGCTGGCTCAGCTCAGTTCGAAATCACGGAGGTTCTCGATGAGAATCAGGTCTTTACCCTTACCGCATCCGATGGAACTCAATCAAGGAGTGTTTCTACTTCGGTAGGAATCCAGATCAATAATACGCCCATTGATGTGTATCTATTTAGCGGGCAGTCGAATATGGTCGGTAAAGCAGAGTATAGTCTAGTGGATCCATCCTATCAGCAGGGATTGGATCGGCATCTATTCTACATCGATAGCTCACGCCAAAGCGCTGCAGAATCGACTGCGTTTGAGGAGCTGATCACCCATCAAGATTCCCTTTCTGTTTTTTTTGGCCCGGAGCTGGGCTTTGCTCAGCGGATGAATGAATTGCGGCCTAGGGAGCAAATGGCTTTCATTAAGTTTGCACGGGCCGCTCGGAATCTGGAGACTGATTTTAATCCGGGAGCGGATGTGAATGATACCGCAAATTGGGGAGACCATTTCATGGGATTAGTCGAGACGGTGGAGGGGGGCATCCAGGCGCTCAAAGATCGTGGTTATGATCCCACCATCAAGGGGATGCTTTGGTTCCAAGGTGAGGCTGATGCACGGGCCGGTGATAGTGACCTCGTCTCAGCGACTGCTGCCGTCGATTATGCGGCAAACCTGGCCCACTTTATCAACCGCTGTCGGGACCAGTTTGCGGCAGACATCGGGCTGGAAGGGATGCGTTTCGTCTCCACGCAAGTTCTGCCCTATGCTCCAGCTGGGGGAGATGTCGTGACCCGTTACCCTGGGCGCGATTTGGTGAGGCAGGCCTTTCTCGATCTTGCGGAGGATTCAGGGCATCCTCTTTCCGTCGCGAATTCTGCGGCGATCGAAACGAATGAAGTGGACCACCTGACCTTCGCCCAGATTGTCCCCGGAAATACGGACGAGGTTCACCCTGCTGAACGGGCAATCCTCGATGTGGGAACTGAAATGGCAGAAAAGATGCTGAGGCTTCAACCGGTTCCGTATCTCGATTGGGCCGCGGTGAATGGTTTGAATTCTGACCCTTTATTGGATGATAATTCCGATGGTCAGATTAACTTGATCGACTTCGCCAGCTTAGGGGTTCCCTTTCAGCTGACTGGGGAAATATTGGAAGGTCGCCCGCATTTCTTAATCTCTCGGAATCTCAATGCGAGTGGCGTGGGCATGGTGGTGCAAGGGAGCATGGATCTGGAGGACTGGACGACCCATGTCCCAAGACTACAATCTTCCGCGCTCTCGGGCGATGGGACCTCCCTCTTAGAGTTCACCCCGCCTCTCGATCTGCCGGCCCCTCCCGTCTTCTACTACCGCGCTGTTTTTGAGTAGTGATACCGAAGAGCTCGGTAAGGCTGGAGGCTGGAGTCGGAGACATCCTGAGCGGTCGCAGTGAGTGAAGAAAAAATCTTCTACCTCATGGCACGCGGCATCCAGCCTAAGCTTGCGCGCAATCTCGTTGCAAAAGGCTTCTCCGCCGAAGCGATCGAGACTCTCGAAATCATCGCGATGGAAGTAGTGGGGCGTAAGTTCCTCGCAGTGAACTAGACAGTTCTCATTCTGTGTCTTTCTCTCGGCTTGGTTTTTAATCAGCCCGGCAAACTCTCGTGAGAAAGGTTTTTCCAACCTTCGTCCGGTGTTTCCGATTAGAGATAAAGGAGTCGATCAGGCAGAGTGGGATGATGATCAGGAAGTAGAGCACGAGTCGGGGCGATTCAGCGATTAAGTCTTCGAGAGGTCGAGAGGTTCAAAAAATTCACCTGCCCAGTGTCTGTGACCGCGTGGCAGCGTCTGGTCAGTCGGTGATGGTCTCGCGTCGCGGGAAACCTTTGGTGGTGATTTCTCCCACGCTCCCGAGTCAAAAGAATGACGAGGGAATCTTCTCGGCAGTTCAGCGATGGAAAAAAGAGAACCCTGTTTCCGAGGATGTCGATTTCCCAGAGGTCTGGAAAGAGCGCAGTGGAATGGGTGAAAAATCACCACTGGAGGACTGATGCGCTGGCTTTTCGATACTTCAGTATTTTCGCAGCGGCTTAAGAAGCGACCAATTGAGGAAGCATTGAAAAAGTGGGAGCGAGCGGGGGATGAGCAATGCGTTATTTCAGCGGTCTGTCTTGCTGAGGTGGAGTGGGGCCTTCATGATGCCGGGAGCGAGGGGCTCTGGAGCCGCTATCGAGGATTACTCGATGGGCGATTACAGGTTCTGGAAGTGACAGCTTCGACTTTGGGGTATTTTTCTCGGATGAAGGCACGGCAGAGGATGATCGGGCAGCTGGTCGGAGATCTGGATTTACTGATTGCGGCGAGTGCGGTCGAGCATGGCTTGAGCGTTGCAACACTGAACCGAGCGGTCTTTTCCCGTATCGAGGGAATCGCATGGGAAGATTGGGTCGTTTGATTTTTAGGATTGTTTTCCTGCGAGCGGTCTTGATTCGACAAGTTCCCTACTTCTCCGATAGGGTAGGGGGAAATGAATAACGATCTCTTCACACGAGAGCTTCTCGAATTAATTGGCGGCTCAGTTTCTGACAAGCTTGCTGCGCAAAATGTGGTCACAAAAGACCAGGCGCTGGCGGCTCTTTCTTCCCTCTCTCCGGTCCTTCTTGGGGGCTTGAAGCGCAAGCAGGCCGAGGTTGGGGAGAGCGGGCTAGAGGCTCTTATGGTGGATGCAGGAGCGTCAGATGATGATTTTGACGTCGATGGAGCTCTTCAGAATGACCTCAGTGGATCACGTGGTGATCTTGGCAAGATTTTGGACTCAAATTCTCAGGACCAGACCGTGATGGCGCTGTCTCAGAAGCTCGGAGTTGGAAAGTCGGTGGCGAAGCAGCTACTCCCGATTCTTGCGCCGATCATTCTGAGTATGCTCATGAAAAAGGGGCAGCAGGATACCGGCACGAGCACGCGCTCGGGTGGGATCAGCTCGATCTTGGATCGAGATGGCGATGGCTCGATCATCGATGACATCGCGGGGATGGTTCTCGGCGGTGGGCAGCAGAGAGGGGGTGGTGGATTTTTCCAGATGATTCTCTCTTTTTTCATGAGGAAGTAGTGGTGGATCTCGTGACGAATCACACTTGAGATTCTCGCGAGTCTGGTCCATGTCTCGTGTGTGAAAACACCTGCTCATGGACCTTCCTCTGACGTCGCACTTCTTGAAAGTCTCGCGGACAAGTATGGCACGCCCTTTTGGATCTGGGATGCGGATGTCTTGCGCGCGCGAATCAATGCGGTGGTCTCTACGACTGATTCGCCGGGCGTGCAGGCTCGCTTCGCGATGAAGGCTTCGCCTACCACGAAGATTCTCCAGGAGATGAAGGCGGCGGGTGTGTGGATTGACTCGGTCTCGGGGAATGAAGTTCTGCGTGCGCGTCATGCAGGCTATGCGGGTGGCAATCAGCCGCCTGAGATCTGCTTCACGGCCGATGTCTTCCGCGACAATGCGCTGGATGTGGTGCTGAAGGAAGGGGTGCTCCCGAATGTGGGCTCGCCGGGGATGGTGGATGATTTGAAAAAGGCGGGCTACACGGGGCCGATCTCACTGCGGGTGAATCCGGGCTTTGGTCACGGTCACGTGAACGAGTGCGACACCGGTGGGCCGAGCTCCAAGCATGGCGTCTGGATCACCGAGGCAAAGGCGGTGCTGGAAGCGGCGGAAGCGGCTGGCATGACGATCACGATGCTGCACGCACACATCGGTAGCGGCCCGCAGTTTGAAGAGCTTTACGATAATTTGAATCGTCTCGCAGACGAGTTCGCGGCGATCCTTCCGATGTTCCAGGACATCGAGGGGGTCTCTTTAGGTGGTGGAATCCCGCACGACTATCGTGATGCGGATGCGGATATCCCGGTCGAGCGCTTGCGTGATCTCTTTGCCGCGGCTCAGCAGATGCTGAGCAAGGTGGCGGGTCGTGAGCTGCGTCTGGAGATCGAGCCAGGCCGCTTTTATGTGGCTCCCGGCGCGGTCTTGGTGACACGAGTCACCGATGTGAAGCAGACCGAGACGAATGAAAAGGGTCCCGGCGTGACCTTCGCGATGGTGGACGCGGGTTTTGTCGATCTGGCTCGCCCTGCGATGTATGGTTCGTATCACCGCATCACGCTTCCGGGAGCAGATGCTCGTGAAGAAGCTCCGGTGGTGGTGGCGGGTCCGCTTTGTGAAAGTGGCGATGTTTTCACGCGCGATGATTCTGAAATGCTTCAGCCGCGCGATCTTCCCTCACCGCAGACGGGCGATATTATGGTGCTCCATGATGGCGGCGCTTATGGCTATGCGATGTCCTCGAACTACAACTCGCTTGGCCGCGCGCCGCAGTTGTGGTTTGAAAATGGTGAAGTTTCTCTGGTGACTCGCCGCGAGACTTTGGAAGACATTCTTCGTCTGGAAGAATAGGAAATCTTTTAGCGCAGCGTCTTGAGCCACCGGTCGAGTTGCTTGGTCCAGCCGGTGGCAGATTTCTTTCCGGCCTGGCCGTAGCCGTGGCCTCCGGTGGGGGTGATGACGCCGGTGATGGGGATGCCGAGCTCGGCAGCGCGAGCGGCGTAGTCCATGGAATTTCTTAAAGGGACAGCGCGGTCATCGGAGGAGTGGACGAAGAAGAGGGGGGGTGACTTTTTCGTGAGTCGGTGGGTGGTGTTGAACTTGGCGGCTTTTTCTGGGGAGATGTCTTTTCCAAGGAGCTTATTCTGTGAGCCGCTGTGGCCGTGCTTGCTGCCCATGGCGATGACGGGGTAGCCGAGGATTTGGAAATCGGGGCGGCAGCTTTGGGCGTCGATGTTGTCCTGAGTCTCGGCGGCGAATTTGTCATCGAACATGGTGGCGCACATCGAGGCGAGGTGGCCTCCGGCGGAGAAGCCCATGATACCGATTTTCTTGGGGTCGATCTTCCACTCGGTGGCGTGGGCGCGGGCGGTGCGGAGGGCGCGGCGTGCATCGAGAAGGGGGACGGGGAATTGGTAGCCAAGCTTGGGATCGCCGACGCGGTATTTCACGACGATGATGGTGATGTTTTGCGAGAGGCCCCACTTGGCGATCTTGGTGCCTTCATTCATGCCTGAGACGATGCTGTAGCCTCCGCCAGGGAGAACGACGATACACTGTCCATTGGGCTCCTCCGGTTGGTAGAGCATGTATTGCGGGACTTCGACATCGCGATAGCGGAGGCCTTCCCCGACCTTTTCGGTGCCAGCGGGAGGTTGGTCCGCGCCGGGCGCTTCGGTGGGCCAGAGGGGCTGCCATTCCTGCCCAAGGGCGAGTGAGGTGAGAATGAGGGTCAAAAAAAAGCTCTTCATTTGCGAAGCTTAGTTCGTAAATGAAGAGCTGAAAATGGAAAAGGGTGGCTTATCCGCCGGTGCGAGGGCCGCGGGGCTTCTTGGGCTTGGCGTCTTGGGCTGCGCCCGGCTTGCGTCCCGCTTTCTTTTGCTTCTGAGCCTCCTCGGCACGCTCGGCGAGCTTCTGCATCATCGATTTTTTACCAGCATTCTTGGAGGTCTTGAGCTCGGGCTCAGGCATTTTTTGCATGATCCAGGTCTGGGCGATGGAGAAGATGTTCTGCGTGGTCCAGTAGAGGGCAAGCGCGGAGGCGAAGTTATAGCAGAAGAAGAAGAACATGAGCGGCATGAACATCATGATGCGCTGCTGCATTTTATCGCCAGTCTTGGGCGTCATCTTCATCTGGAGGACCATGGTGACGGCCATGAGAATGGGGAGGATGTTGACAGGAACGGGATCACCGAGGAAAGGAAGGCCAAAGGGCAGGTGAGCCATGGTGTCAGGCTGGGAGAGGTCAGTGACCCACATGAAGGGCTCGTTTCTCAGTTCCACCGCATACTGCAGCATGGTGAAGAAGCCGAAGAAGACGGGGATCTGGAAGATGAGTGGGAGGCAGCCGCCCATCGGGTTCACGCCGAACTCGCGGTAGAGCTTCATTGTTTCCTGCTGCATCTTGTTGGGATCATCAGGATATTTTTCCTTCAGCGCCTTCATCTTGGGCTGGAGCTTGGACATCCGCTTCATGGTGCGGGTGGACTTGGCGTGGAGCGGCCACATCACGGTGCGGATGAGGATGGTGAGGGCAACGACGGCCCAACCCCATGACCAGGAATTGCCTTCGCCACCGAAGATTCCAGAGAGGAAGTTAAGAAGCCAGTTGAGGGGTCGACTGATCCAGCTGAAGAAGCCGTAGTTCATTACGTCATCCTTCTTGCCTTCGAGGCTGCGGATAAGTCCGTTGTTCTTGGGCCCCATGAAGATGTCAAAGACGAGGGTCTTCGTATTTTTAGGGGAAAGGTTTTCATCTGGAAGGCTCATCGTTGAGCTGAGGAGGGTGGTGATGTCTCCGCCGCGCTCGGGGGAAAGGGTGATCTGAGAAGGACGCGCCCGAATGGTGCTGCTAAACTTATTCTCTGGGTCTACGATGGTGGCGAAGAACTGGTTTTCAACTCCGGCGAAGTCGAGGCCTTCATCTGCGACGGTGGTGAAGTCGAATTTCTCTTTGCCGAAGAAGCCGCCTTTGAAGTGGCTGGGGTTCTCGTAATCGTAGTCGCCATCGTTCTGCCAGAAGAAGTTGACGTAGTCGGGGCGCTCGCCTTTGTGAAGGGGAGCGGTGGAGCCGGTGTAGAGCTGGATGGAGCCGATTGGGATGGCCACGTCCGAGAAGTTGTAGAGTTCCAAGGTGAGCTGGAGGCGGTAGTCCGTGCCTTCTCCCTCGGTGACCTTTTTCCAAGATTTCTTTACGCCAAGGCCATTGCTCAGTTTGCCGAAGAAGACGATGGAGTCGGCGTCTTGGGACTCGATGTTGTAGAAGCGCTGGTCGAGGGCTTCACCGGCAGGTCCGATGAGGGCACCGATGCGGTTTGTGCCGAGGTCGTTCATGCGGACCTTGCGGGAGAGGTCTTTGACGGAGAGTTCGTCCTTGAAAGTCGCTTGCTTGATGCCGCCTTCCAGTGAGGAGAGCTCAAAGGTGGTTTCGCCAGTCTCAAGGGTGTGCTTTTCTTCGCTTCCGGTGCTTTCGGGAACTGCAGCGGGACGTTTTACCGTTAAGCCTGCTGGCTGGGTGGCATCGGCAGCGGAAGTGATTTGCTCGGGGGCATTTTTAGCGGCCTCCGCCTGCTGTTCGCGCAGAATCTGGGCATTATCATTTTGCAGTTTGAAATTATAGGCCAGCAGAATGCTGCAAATGACGACGACGATCCAAGCTTTACGATCCATGGTTTGTTAAAAGGGTCAGAAGAAAAAAGAGGTCAGTGTGGGGTCGATGAAGACCCTACTGGTGGGACGGGGTCATTACCGGACCCGCCCCAAGGATGACAGCGCAAAATCCTGCGAATGCCAAGGTAGCTGCCCTTGAGTGATCCGTGAGTCTCCACGGCTTCGAGAAAGTAGTGCGAGCAGGTCGGCGCAAAGCGGCATCCCGCGTAGGGTCCGGCGAAGGCTTTCATCACGGGACGGAGAAAGACCTGATAAAAGCGGATGAGCAAGCGGATGCACCATTTCATGACTCTTCGATCCAGATGTTGAGCCGTTTGGCAGTCTTGATCCAGTCCGCTTCCAGTTCCTGAAAGGTGGCCTGAGCGGCGCGAAAGCGGGCGATGGTGACAAAGCGGTGCTTGTCAGGGAGGTGGTCTCCCCATTTCCGGATGATCTCGCGGAAGCGGCGGCGGAGGAGGTTCCGCGTGACGGCCTTACGGGCTGCCTTCTTGGAAGTGATGAGTCCGAACTTGCGGCTATCGAGAGTGGAATCCGCATGAGCCGCGATGACGAGGAAGCGTCCAGCAGTCGATTGCCCGTTCTCACGGACGTTCTGGAACTCGCTCCAGTCGCGCATGCGCCGCTTGCGGGAAAGTTCCATAGCTGCGGCGGCACGTTGATAAAAAGAAGGCCGCCTGAGGGGAACTCGGAGGCGGCCAGCTGATTACTTGGTATTGTTCTGCACCGTGTGGCGCTTGAAGTGAATCTCGGCACCTTTTGGAAGAAGACGCTTGCGGCCCTTACGGCGGCGATTCTTAAGAATGCCACGGCCAGCCTTGGTCGCCATGCGGGCACGGAAACCGTGTTGACGCTTGCGGGTTCGCTTGGAGGGCTGGAAAGTTCTTTTCATGGCTTCAGGTCGGAAAAAGGATTGGAAAAAATCTCACCAATTCGGTGAGGGAGGCGGAGACTAGCGCGAGCCGAGCGCTTGTCAACTCATCGGTGATTTTTTTAAAGAAATCTTTTCAGAAAATCCTCCCATTAAGAAGGGCGTCGGTTTCTCTGCTGCGATGTGGCTCATTAGCCTTCTCGCCCAGCCAAGTCTGAGCGAGTCCCGCGCTGGGCAAAGGAGCCGCTCCGCTCTCCCTGGGAAAAGGATCCCGATTGGTGGAGCAAGTGACCGCTCAGTGACGAAACTGTCAAATTTGCCGATTGGCGGCTCCTGCGAAATGTGGCTTGCTCCCCAGCAACACATTATGAAGAACCTCCTTCTTATCACCCTTGCACTCAGCACCTTCAGCGCCTCCGCCGGAGACGGCTTCCCAGCATTTGAAGAATCCAAGAAACCCAAGAAATCCAACAATGGCAACTGGTCCGAGCGCTTCCAGGATCTGGGCAATCTTTATAAGGACAAAAAGAATCCCTATATCCAAGAGGTCGACCTTTCCTTCCGCGCGCATTACCAGTTCAGCCACACCGATGGCGACAACCTCGGGCAAGACTTCTCTGAAGACGGGGGCGAGTTGCGTCGCTTCCGTGTCGGTGCTGCCATCGAGTTCCTAAATGGTTTCAAGCTCGTAGGCCGCGCCAACCTTGAGGACGGCGGCTTCCGCGATGATAAGATCGGCTATAACAACTTCGACCAACTCTACCTTGAGTATGACTTTGGCGATGTTGGCATCTTTGAAAATGTCGTCCTCGGCTACGGTCGCTATAAGATTAATGTGGGTGGTGAAGAGCATGATTCCTCCCGCGAGATCAAGACCGTCGAGCGCTCGAACTTGAATAACTTCTTCGCTCCGGAGCGCTCCACCGGCGTCTCGCTTGAAGCAGAATACCGTGACGTCAAAATGAACTACGGCATCTTCACCACGGATCAGGCAGAAGTCCTCGCGAACTGGAATGCCGGAGTAGCCTACTATGCCAGCTTCAATATCGATGCGGGCAAGAAGAAGGAACTCATCGTCGACTTCATCTATAATGATGCGGACCCTGCCACAGAGGCAGATTCCATCGGCTACGAGTGGGCCACCTCCATCACCCACCTCTCCGAGATTGGAAAAATCGACCTCTTTCTGAATGCCACCTACGGAAAGACCCACGGCGGAAATGACGTCTACGGATTCGTCATTATGCCCTCCACCGAGCTTATCAAAAACAAGCTCGAAGCAGTCGTGCGCTATCAATACGCCAATGCCGACGCCCGCGCCTTCCAGATTAACAATCGCAACATCCGCAACGTCGCCGATACTGATGGCGTCGGCATCGGTCGTGGTGATCTCAACCACACCCTCTATGCTGGCCTGAACTACTTCCTCCTCGAAGAAGGAGCCCAGCTCCAAATCGGCGCAGAATACGAGACCCTCACCGGCCCCTTCACTGACGTAGAAGCCACTACCCTCTGGGCCGCCTTCAAGCTCGACTTCTAGGTTTCTCGATAAGGAGAGCGGTCGTCCCGTCCGCTTATCCTCACCCCCCCGAGCTGCGCTTGTCAGCAAGCCCACTGTGCTTGCCTTATGATAGAGAGAAGAAGGTCAGTAATAATGGTGCCCCGGCGATTACTCGAAGCCCTCAAAAAATCCGCAATGGTCACCTTCAAATTCACTATTTTAGTTACAGGAGTCTCGCTATGACACGAATGATCTCAGCAAGATGACCGTCCGCTGCTGGACTCAGTGAAGAAGGGAATAAAATCCCATCTGCAAGCGGCTAAGACTTCTCTGGAAGTGATTCTAAAGACTCTTCTGCGCGGGCAGGAAAGCATTGGAAAAAAGAAGTCCCGCGGTGAGCGCTACGAAAGCCATCAGTGGCGTGCTTCCACTCTGGATGGGAATGAAAATAATGATCGAGGAAAGAATCACCAAGGGCGGATTAATGGGGAGGCCGATAGTCGCCATGCCACTTGCGATGAATCCCGAAGTCATCGCGCCCACAATCGTCGTCACGGGCCGCCAGGCGGGACACGAGGATGATTGCCGCACGACCATGAAGATGAGGAGAGAGACGATTCCCGCCGTGAGTGTATCAAAAAGGTTCGGGGAAAGAAGGAGAGCAAAGCCAAGCCCGGTGAGAAACCACGCGCCATAGTTGGTAAGAAGCGAGTAGTTGGAGGGGGATTCACTGACCTTGTGAAGCTCCTCCAAGGCCACCGCGAAATCAGTGGTCCCTGCCTCGACGCTCTCGACCAATTGATCGATTTCCCAGAGACGCCCTAGATTGTAGTCGGCCGGTTCGACCCGCTCGATATGGACGAATTGATCCAGCTCGTCATCCTCCCAAAAAGCACAGGTAAAAGTGGTCGGGCTGACGAGAAAACTCCCGTGTAATCCAACCATGTGAGTGACATTACTGAGGTGTCTTTCGATCCGCTCGCTGGTGGCACCACATTCATGCAAAGCCCGTCCGATTTATGATCACAAACCAGATGCGCTGGCGGTAGCTCTGTTGTTCAAGCGGCATGGCGATGAGGTTCTTCCGGAGCGGCGTCACGGAAGGCTAAAACTCGAGAAGATGGCGAGATGAAATTCAGCCATTAGTACGGGCAATTTTCACCGTCATGAGACCGGAGACGAGCGCCAGCATCGCGACTCCCGCCGCAGCGCCATATTGACCATAGAGAAAGTATCCCGTGGTGAGAATAGCGGCGATGATCGCGGTGCTTCCGAGGAAGATCATGAGAAACTCGTTGCCCATGGAAGGATCTTGATCCTCGCTCTCGTGGAAGCGGTTCCAACTGCGTCCGGGAGGGGAAGTGCGCTTCGCAAAGCGGGTCAATGTTTCGTCACTCTCAGGGCGCGTGAGGAAGGTGGTGATGAGCCAGATGAGAGTGGTGGTGGCCACGATCGCCGCGTAAGTCCAACTCCCAACCAGCTCGCCCCAGCCGAAGGGGTCAGCGAAGGGCAGGATCTCTTTGTTTCCAAAAAGATAGGTGGCGACAAAGGCCCCGACCATCGCGGCAATCTCACTCCAGGCATTGACGCGCCACCAGAGCCAGCGCAGGAGATAGACCAATCCGGTGCCGGCGCCGATTGAGAGGGTGATCTCGAAGATCTGCTTCGCATTCGTGAGAGTGAGCGCAAGCAGGCTCCCCGCGGCAAGGACGATCACGGTGGCGATACGTCCGGTCATGACTTGGGTCTTCTGTGAGGTGTCGCGCTGCACGAAGCGGTGCCAGAAGTCCTGACTGAGATAAGAGGCGCCGACATTGACCTGAGTCGAGAGGGTGGAAATGTAGGCCGCGATCAGAGACGCGAGGACCACTCCCTTCAGGCCCGCTGGAAGCTGGGCGATCATCGCGGGGTAAGCGACATCGTGCCCGAGCTTACTCTTATCAAAATCAGGGAAAGCGGTGCCGATGGAGTCCACCGTGGGGAAGACCACGATGGAAGCGAGGGCGATGAGAATCCACGGCCAAGGGCGGAGGGCATAGTGGAGGATATTGAAGAGGAGACTGGCCCAAGAGGCATTCTTTTCATCCTTCGCTGCCATCATGCGCTGGGCCACGTAGCCGCCACCGCCTGGCTCAGAGCCGGGGTAATAGGCGGACCACCATTGTAGAGCAAAGGGGATGATAAAAAGAGTGACCCAAGTATCGGTCGTCTTGGGAAAGAGGTTCATCTTTTCCTTCACCGCTTCATGAGAAAAGAGGCCTTCGAGACCACCGATGCTCTCCATATTCAGCACGTAATAGGTGGCAGCCACCGAGCCGATCATGGCGAGGGTGAATTGGAAAAGATCCACGAGAAGGACCGAGCGAAGCCCGCCGATCGCCGCGTAGACCATGGTCACTCCGGCTCCGATCAGAATGGTCTGCCAAGGCTCGAGGCCGAGCATGATGGCGAAGATCTTGATCGCGGCGAGCGAGACCCAAGCAATGACGATGACATTAAAAACGAGCCCCAGATAGAGCGCCCGAAAGCCACGAAGAAACTCGCCCCTTTTTCCCCCATAGCGGAGTTCGTAGAACTCGACATCGGTCAGGAGTCCGGAGCGCCGCCACCTGCGGGCGAACATAAAGGTCGTCAGCATCCCCGAGAAAATGAAGCCCCACCAGAGCCAGTTCGCCGCCACCCCATCCTGACGGACGAGATCGGCAATGAGAGTGGGAGTATCGGCCGCGAAAGTCGTCGCCACCATCGAGATCCCGAGCAGCCACCACGGCATCGAGCGCCCAGCGAGGAAGAAGCTCTCCGGGTTGCTCTTCGTAGAGCGCGCCGCCCACCAGCCAATCCCGAGGCTGATCAGGAGGGAAAGCGCGATGATGATCCAGTCAAGTGTCTCAGCCATGATGCGGTAGATTGGAGATGAGGAGATGCGAACTCAAGAAGGGAGTTTGGAAAAGGGTTGGTCACCTTTCCCTTCAGACTCAAAGTCCATCCCGGAAAAGGTCCTAAAGGACTAAGGTCCAAAGCTCGGGGTTTCAAGCCCGGGGCCACACCACGCAGGTGTTCCGTGTCCTGACGGGACACTAGGGAGCGCCCGCCCTCCCGAGATTCCCCTTGGTCATTGACGGAGGAAAAGCCAAACACCACGATAGTCTCTAAGATCTATGAAGTGGGAAATCAGATTAGTTGCAACCCTCGTCCTCAGTCTTGCGTCCATTGGTTGCGACTCTGGCAAGGACGATGAAATCAAACGGGTCACGGAACAAAAGCGCCAAGCCGAGCACCAGCTTGAGAAAATGGAGGGTGAGATTGTGAATGAGATTCGAGATCGCCTGACCGCAATTGAATCGGATTACACCGCAAGCATCACCCATTATGCTGAGATCGAGAGGGAACTCAAAATCATGGAGGAGGCAGAGGCCCACTTCTATTCGAGAGTAGAAAAGGCAGCACAGCAGAATAAGGAGTTTAGGGAGGGGTTTCTTACCACAGATCTTTTGTGGAATTTTACTGATGCTGAAGATTGGGGGAGCCGCCTAGTAGAAAGTCTTGTGGCTCTCGGTAAACAAAACGACAGCCTCAAAGCTGAACTCAAGGCCCTCAAAGCTGATCAGTCTGACGGTGAACAATCAACCCTAGAGCCGGAAGCCAAGATGCCCCCCGCAGCCATTCAAAAGATCGCCGCAATCAAGATCCCGGAGATTGAAGTGACTGAGGTAAGCCTGTCCGAGTTGATAAGTCTGATAGCCCACAAGATCAGAGAACTCGATCTGGGGGGCATCAGTTTTCTCACCTCCGGTTTCAAGAACCAAGATCCGGAGGATGACGGAAATCTGAACTCTTCAGAGACGGGAAAGAAGATTTCCTATTCTATCAAAGACGCACGTATCGATAAGATCTTCACCGATCTCGCAGGGCACTTTGACGTCACATTTCACCTGACCAGCGTCGGAGTCGTGATCACGCCACCCGATGGGAAACCTTTCCCAAATGCAAAGAATAAAAAAGGAACGGTCTTCTTTACCTACCAAGGAGAATGAAGAGACCGCTGCTTCCTGATCCCCACAGCTCGGTAGAAAATCGCACATTGATTCGCACAAAGTTCTTTGCAAGCCATTGGAAATGGCGACGAATCTTGAGATCTCATCCGCGCTGTTTAATGAGGCCGTTGAGCTTGGCAAGCACCGGTCTAAGAGCGCCGCAATCGAAGCTGCTCTGAACTACTTCTCAAGAAGCTTGGTCACCACTGCCTCGACTTCCTTCTTCCCGAAGGAATGACCGCTGATGATTTGGACGAGCTTTCCGTCCTTATCCTTGGCGATGATGCCGTGGCCCTTGAGCTTTGCTTTCTTGATTTCTTCAGGGCTCCCTTTTGTGCTGGCGAGAACGTTTCTGAAGGTGATTTCTTCTCCTTGTGTCTTTTTGAGATCATTCACGATGACCTTAATCTTAGCGCACATCGGTCATCCATCGAAGTAGTAGAAGCTGAGGGTGGGCTTCTTTAATTCGATTGCTTTTTCAGCTGCAGGAGCGGGTGAGGGAGTTTGAGCGATGGCGGGGCTGATGAGGAAGATCGGTGCCAGCGCAGCGAGTAAGATGAGTGGGATTTTTTTCATCTGCTGAGATTAGCTCTTTTGAGAGGGAAGGACAATGAAAGACGCTTCAGTTTCCAAGCTTGTCGAGATTCACCTTGATTGCAGGGAAAGCGCCCTGAGATTGAGGCATGTGGATTCGCTTTTTCTCCCTCGTGACTTGCTTGGCTTCGTTTTGCGCTGCGGGGCAAGAGCCTCAGCGGAACGTCAAGTATGATACCAAGCACGAGCGCAATGTGCTCGACTTCTGGCCCGCCACGAAAGCCGCCGACGCAGCGCCGGTCTTTATTTTCTTCCATGGTGGTGGTTTCCGCGGGGGAGATAAGAGTCACATCGAGAAGGATGGCGGGAAATCGATTGAAGCTCATCGCAAAGCCGGATTCGCGGTGGTGAGCTGCAATTATCCCTTCCTGAGCAATGAGATGGATTATGAAACGATCGCCCAGCACTGTGCCCGTGCGGTGCAGTTTGTCCGCTCAAAATCCAAGGAGTGGAAGATCGATCCGGAGCGGGTCTGCTGCGGTGGCATTTCCGCCGGGGCCCTCGTCAGTGAATTTCTGGGTTACCACGATGACTTCGCGGACTCGGAGTCAAAAGATCTCGTCGCGCGTGAGAGCTCCCGCGCTCAGGTGGTGGTGAGCATCCTACAGCCGATCGGAACGCAGCAATTTGCGCTGCGCTATATGGAGAAGGGAGAGGCGCCACTCTTTATCTACTCAGGAGCTTCATTGAAGGACCGCTTGCACCCGCCCGCGCAGGCCAAGCTCATTCATGATAAAGCCGTGGAACTGAAAATTCCTACAGTGATGTATGGTGGTAATCGCAACGACCTTCCCAAGGTTCCAAGCGGGAAAAACTGGCTCGATCTGCAAATCGCATTTTGTCTCAAGCACTTGAAAAAATGAGAAGGGGAGGGTCCCTTTGAAAGGGTGCTTCCCATCTTTTGAAGAAGCTCGTATTGGTAGAGCCTCATGAAGATTCTACCGCTCTCTCTTGCCGCTCTTTTCTTTGCTGGGGTTCCCTCTCTCTCGGCGAAGACCCATCACGCATGGACTCTTGCGAGCGAGGTCTTCGCTACAACCAAGCCTGCGGAGTCTGACCGTTCTCCTAAGGCCCAAGTCGCCGCTGCCGAAGCCTTCTTAGCCACCCTTTCTCCGGAAGAGAAAAAGCAAGCTCTCCTCCCGCTCAACGATCCCGAGCGAGCGAAGTGGACCAACGTCCCCACCAAGGCAACTGATGGCGGAATCCGACTCGGCGATCTCACCAAGCCTCAGCTCGAGAGCGCTTGCGCCTTTCTCTCCACCGTTCTCAGTGAAAATGGCTACCTCATGGCGCGCAACATCATGCTCGCCGATGACCTCCTTATCAAAAACGAGAAGCAAGCGAAGCGTCGTGGCGGATTCGGCTCCGCGAATTTCTGGGTCGCTATTTTTGGCATTCCTTCTGAGACCGAGCCTTGGGGCGTCCAGTGGGATGGCCACCACGTTGCAGTGAACCTTAGCATCGTCGGTGAAAAGATGACTCTCTCTCCCGCCTTCATCGGCACTCAGCCGCACAAGTTCATGCTCGGTGAGGAAGAAATCATCCCCATGGAAAACGAGATCGCCTGGGCCATCGAATTCATGGAGAGCCTCGATGAAAAGCAGCGCGCCAAAGCCATCATCACCGCCCAGCGCGGCCGCATGCAGGCCGGCGCAGGAAAAGACGGCGTCATGCCCGAGTCTCGTGGCCTCGCTTGTAGCGAGCTCACCGCCGCCCAGCACGCTCAGCTTCTCAAGCTCGTCGGCCTCTGGGTGGATGACCTTCCCGCCAAGCCCGCGGCCGCCCGCATGGCGGAGCTCGACGCCCAGCTTAAGAAAGCCCACTTCGCCTGGTATGGCCCCTTCACCCCCGGCAGCGATGCCTCCTACCACCTCGTCGGCCCTGAGATCATCGTAGAATATACCGGCCAAGACCTCGGCGGCGATCCCCTCGATCACATCCACTCCATCTACCGCAACCCCACCAACGAATATGGGGTTCAGTGGATGAA
Source organism: Akkermansiaceae bacterium (assembly GCA_023299815.1). Lineage (GTDB taxonomy): Bacteria > Verrucomicrobiota > Verrucomicrobiia > Verrucomicrobiales > Akkermansiaceae > SW10. The sequence goes on along the minus strand of JALZWA010000128.1, from coordinate 2,069 downwards.
GGAGTAGAAAATCGCCTCGCTCCCAAGAAGCAGCCCTCTTGACAAAGCCTCTGGGAAAGACGACCCCGCAGGCGTGCGCATCGGCGATCTTCTCATCCTTCTCCTGCTTGCTGCGCTCTGGGGTGCGTCCTTTCTCTTCATGCGGATCTCCGCGCCGGAGTTCGGCCCGCTGCCCCTCGTCGCCTTCCGCATGGGCCTCGCAGGACTCGCCTTGTCCTCCGTCTTTTTAAAAAAAGAGGCTCGGGAATCCGCGAAGAAGCACTGGTGGGCGCTCCTTGTCAGTGGGGTGATCGGCTCCTCGCTTGCCTTCATTCTGCTTTCTTATGCAACCCTCACCCTGAGCGCCGGATTCACCTCGCTGATGAACTCCAGTGTGCCGATCTTCAGTGCGATCATCGCCGCAGTGTGGCTCAAGGAGCGCCTGCGCGTCCCACAAATCATCGGGCTGGGCCTCGGCGTCATCGGCGTCGGAATCCTCGTCTGGCGGAAGCTCGATTTCACGGCCGATGGCCAGGGCTGGCCGATCGCCGCCTGCATCATGGCCTGTGCTTGCTACGGCTTCGGCGCGAGTTGGATGAAGAGCAAGCTCTCAAGCGTCCGCCCTTTCGTTGCCTCCGCAGGAAGTCTGTTAGGAGCGGCGCTCGTCTTGATTCCCTTCGCCCTCACGCAGTTGCCTGAGACCTCGCCATCGCTGAAGAGCTGGGCAAGCGCCATCGCCTTAGCGCTCTTTTGCACCTCGCTCGCCTTCGTCTTTTTCTTCAAGCTCATCCAGCGCTCAAGCGCCACCGTGGCGACTTCCGTCACATTCCTGATTCCTTTCTTCGCGATCTTCTGGGGCTGGCTTTTTTTGGATGAAAAAGTGACCACGCAGATGCTCCTCGGCCTCGGCGTCACTCTCATCGGCACGTCCTTGATTACCGGTGTCCTGGGGAGAAAAGGAGGGGAGTGATCGATCCCTTTTTCATTCATCGCTTAAAAATTGACTGAAATCACTGTTTGGCTTTGTAAGTCATAATTGAAACACTCTCGTTTCAGCTCGCCATGATTAAGAAAATTATCCTCACCCTTTTGTCCACCTCGCTGGCTCTCTCCGCAGCCAAGCCAAACGTCATCATCGTCATGGCGGACGACCTCGGCATCGGCGACATCTCACCCACTAATCCTGGCTGCAGGATCAAGACACCCCATCTCCAAAAGATGGCCGCAGAAGGCCTCACCATCCTCGACGCCCATACCCCCAGCTCCGTCTGCACCCCCACCCGCTACGGCCTCCTCACCGGTCGCTATAACTGGCGCTCGCGCCTCGCAAAAGGCGTTCTCTCCGGCACCAGCAAGCACCTCATCCCAGCTGAGCGCCCCACCATCGGCCACCTCCTAAAATCCGCAGGCTACCACACCTCCATGATTGGAAAATGGCACCTCGGCTGGGACTGGGCGAAAAATGGTAAGAAAATCGACTTCTCCAAACCCGTCAAAAACGGCCCCGACATCAACGGCTTCGATCAATATTACGGCCACTGTGGCTCACTCGACATGGCCCCCTACGTCTGGGTCGACACCGGCATGCCCACCGCCATCCCAGTCCGCGAAGAAGGCGTCACCAAGAAGGAAGATCCTTACGGCTGGTATCGAAAAGGTCCCATCGCCCCTGACTTCAACATCGAGCAAGTCCTCCCGCACCTTTTTCAAAAAACGATCACCCGCATCGAGGAACGCGCACAAAAAGAAGAGCCCTTCTTCATCTACCTCCCGCTCCCTGCTCCCCACACCCCCATCGTCCCCGTTCCTCCCTTCAAGGACGCTAGTAAGATGAATCCCTACGCCGACTTCGTCATGCAGATGGACCACCACATGGGCGAGCTCATGGCCGCCATCAAGAAGGCCGGGATTGATGACAACACCCTCGTCATCTTCACCAGTGACAACGGCTGCTCACCCGAAGGAAACTTCGAAGCACTTGCCAAGTTCGATCACCACCCCAGCGGGAAATACCGTGGCCATAAAGCTGACATTTACGAAGGCGGCCACCGCGTCCCCCTCATCGCCCGCTGGCCGAGCCAGATCAAAGG
>JALZWA010000127.1 GCA_023299815.1 Akkermansiaceae bacterium | reverse complement strand
AGATTCCTGAGGGGCGATCGACTAAGTGGTCTCTCACTGGCGGCCGTTGCTTGCCGCGGCGCAACTCTAATAAAAATTCAGCCCTCGTCAACGATTTAAGACGTTCATTTTCTCACGAAAACACCAACCCTTATCCATTCCTCTTAGGTATAAGGTTGAGTGGGCATTTCTTTTTGTTGAGAGCGCTTCGTTTTTTGTTAGGAAATATTAAAGGCGTGCTCAAAAATGCAGATTCCCCTCTTCGATGAACTTATCTAATGGCAAATCTGAACGAGATTACGAATCCGCCCTCAGGCCATTTTAAGGTAGAACGGCTTCTGTCATCCGTAACGCTTCCCTATTAGCAGCGCTGCTGTGGACACGGTGAATCATGCCCCCCTGGATTCTAGTAAATGCCGAAAGCGCCAAGGTAGAAACCTCTCTCTCTACCACTGGCTCACAACCTAGAAGGGAGCCGATGAACGATTTTCTTGAGACTCCTATTAGGATTGGTCGATGGAGCTGAAGGAGGAGAGGTAGCTCCTTTAGAAGAGCTAGGTTGTGATCAAGGAGCTTCCCGAAGCCTATGCCTGGGTCCAACACTACTCGCTCAACATGCACTCCCCTCTCTCGGAGCTCAGTTAGAAGCTTGCTAAAAGAAGCTGTGACTTCAGCTACGACATTCTCATAAGAGGGGGAGCTTTGCATTGTCTGGGGGCTCCCTTGCATGTGCATCGCTACCATTCCGCAGTTGGAATCAGCACAAAGCGATTTCATTTCAGGATCTCGAAAACAAGTGACGTCATTTATGATGTCTGCACCTGCCTTGAGGGCCGCCCGCGCTACTTCGGGTTTCGAGGTGTCGATCGAGATCGCCGATTGAGTTTCGCCGCGGATCCTCTCGATCACGGGGATCGTGCGTGAGAGTTCTTCCTCGATAGTGACGGATCGTGAACCCGGGCGGGTTGATTCGCCACCTATATCTAAGATATCAGCTCCCTCGACAATCATCTCGTGAGCGTGGCCTACCGCTTTGTCGACGGTGTCGTATGAGCCTCCATCTGAAAACGAGTCAGGGGTGACATTGAGAATCCCCATGACGAGGGCTTTCTCGGACAGATCCCAGGTGAAGCGACCTGCGCGCCAGATGCTCGCTCTTCCGGTATTGCTCTCGTTCATTCGTTCAACTAGAGTCTCGGTCACACCTTCCCTATCACAATGAAAAAAATCCTCACGCTTCTCGCCTTAGGCCTCCTTGCCGTCCCTGTTCATTCAAAAGAAGATGATCTCTGGGAGGCCAAAGGCCCGCATGTCCGCATCAAGCGAAACAACTTCGACGGGTCTCATGTGGTCTTTAAGCGCACTCCTGATGACAAGAAACTCGTGAAGACGACGAAGGACAAACACGACAACGTCACGATGACTGCGGTCTATCAAAGAAACGACCGTGGCTTTCTTACCGCTGGGAGAATTTATGACGGGCAGGGAGTGGCTCTCTATCGAGTGCGTTACGGTTATAATAAGAACACGGGCTACCTAGTGGCTGAGGACATGTTCGACTCGCGCATTAAATTCGAGAGGCCACTGGCTGACGGGACGATGAAGGAAATGCCGGTTCGCCGCATCTACTACTGGTATGATGAGGATGGGAATCAAAGCAAAGCGATCTCACTGGTGGCTAAGAAGGGTCAGTTAGCGAAGAATGTCTTTCCCGAAAAAGGGCAGAAGGAAGATGAGTTCTATGACGAAGAGAAATTCGATCCATCTAAGTCCTTCCGACCTGATGTTGATAACCCCTTTGAGCAGGAGAAGAAAACTAAAGAAAAACTCAATCGTTAGGCTATCGCATGAAAGCCGAGAGAGTTTTTCAGGTCCTTCTATGCTCCGGCCTTCTTGCTGGCGCGTGGCTTTATGGCCAGTATTGGAAGAGAGCTGCTGTTCCGAATGCGGAGGATCATTCGGGCGATCTTCGCGGAGTGAATGCTGAGCTCACCCGTGAGTTGGATGAGCTGCGTGATGAAGTTGCGCAAGTCAGGTCGCTCCTCGCAAAAGGATCACTCGCGATTCCCGATGACCTCATTTCGTTTGTCGAGAAGGACAGCGGGATGGTTTTTTTGAGAGCGCCTCTCGCTAAGCTCGCCTCCCCTGATGTCTTGCGGAATGCGGCTGAGCGAAACCTCAATCTTCTCTCCGGAAAAGGTGCCATTGAACTGGAAGAAGAAGCCTGGAAGACTATTGGGCTCATTCCTTCAAACACCGCACTTCGGGGACAGTGGATTGCGATAGAAACCATCGACACGCGGGGCCTCTTCGATCTCACGAGCGGAGAAATTCTTCTCCCGGAAGACTTCGACCCGGTGAGTATTCCTGATTCAGGCTCTCTCGTTCATCAACTGGCGCGGCAACTCCAACTGCAGAACTACCCGTTGCCCGCGATATGGGAGTCACCAGACGAAGCGCGAGCTTGGCAAGCGGTTCATCGTGGTGCGGCATCAGGAGTGCAAGGTCGCTACATGCTGAGACGCACGGCTACCGAGGATATCGAATTAGACGATGCGGGTGGATACGAACGTGAAGCTCTCCTTCTTCAGCTGTCACCAGCGATGCAAGGATTTGCCAACTTCCCGTATCTTGAGGGTCATCGTTTTGCCAAAAAGGCCTACGGCCAATCGCGCGACGCCTACCGTGCGATCTTTCAAAATCGACCTGCGACGAGCTTCGAGATCTTGCACCCAGATGCCGATCACGAAGAGCTGGAAGCGGGACCTATTTCAAACATCGGAGCTCTTGGGCTTCGTCTTTTGTTAGAGCCCTATGTTGGTAATGAGACCGCGGATAAAATTGCCGCCGGCTGGCTCAGTGATCGCTATGAGATTGAAGCTGCCAGACTCAACTGGCGGCTCGTCTTTGCTCAACCTGAAATCGCCCAGTCTTTCGTCGAGGGGCTCCAACAAATCGAAACCGAAGGGCGCAGCATCAACATCGATGGAACCCACGTCGATGTCGCTCTCCCACTTAAGAAATGATCGCACGAAAAGTCACCTTTACCGGCCGTGTCCAAGGCGTCGGATTCCGCTATGCTACGAAGCAGCTCGCGATGGGCTTTGACGTCATCGGCTGGGTGAGCAACATGTCTACTGGCGACGTGGAACTCCAGATCATGGGAGAGAGCGAAGAGCTCGATGAGTTCGTGCAGGAGATCGTCGAGGAGTCCGATCTTGCCGCGCTCATCAAGGAGTTTGCGGTAAGTGAGATCCCCCTCTTGGAGGACTGCCAAGGCTTTTCGATGAAGTAGGCCTTACTTCCGTGCCGTCTCGCGGATGAACTTCTGATCTGCCGCTGAGAGCTGCTTGATGAGATAGGGAATCTCACGACCATCCGTCATCCGAAAGGTGATCTTATCGCCCTTGATCGCGATCACTGCGGCGGTGACATCCTCGCCTTTATGATTCACCCACTTCCGCTCTGGGATGAGATCCACCTTCACTGCGGGAGCCGCAGCGCGCTTCCTCTGAGTGCTCGATGGCTTGGAGCTCACAAGCGCTTGTCCCAGCGCGGCCTCGAACTCCGGATCGCTGGGCTGACCGCTGTATAAAAGATTGCCCTTTGGATCGAAAACAAAGCTGTGTGGTAAGTTCGAAATCTCCACCGGACCACGCGCTCCGCGAGTGATCGTGAATCCTGGATCTTTACCACCAAGCACCGCATCGAGACTCTTCTTCTTGAGCAGCAGCATCTCCGCTGCGATGACCACCAAGCCTTTACCGCGAAACTTGGATTGAGTGACACTGAGAAGAGGGATGCTCTTTGCCCCCTCCCTCGATCCAGCACTCCAGTAGGAAATGACGACCGCTTGCCCGTTCAAGTCATCTAACGATACATCACTCCCATAAAGCGCCCGTCCGATGCTCCATTCCGTGAGCTGATGCTCGGGAGCTGCCATCGCTATGCCCGTGAATGCCAGAGCAAGACTCAATAAAAGTAATTTCATCCTGATAAGAATACTCGGGGCTATAGCCGTCTTTTTCAAGAGGCGATCCCTTTCTCCGCGCCAGAGAAGATTTTGCGCAAGGCCGTCAGCACAATCCCAAGTCCCGCCACCACGAAAAGCCCCGGAAACCAGATCGAATACCCCCCGGCCTTTGACTCGTGTTTCAACACGGCCTCCTCCGGGTCGGCAGGATTCACAAAGACCGGCACCTTGCTTCCGGGGAGCCAGTGCTCAAGATCCATCTCGATTCTCGCCCTCTCTTTATACCATGGATTTTCGCGGCGGGTTAAATGGCCCCCCTCATACTGCTTTCCGTTCATCTCATAGTCATAAATAACCCCCAGCGAATACTCCGGCGGAATCTGCGGACCGAGATGGCGCTCCATCACTGCTGACTCCGTGATACGACCCTCCACCATGGGCCAGCTGCGGGTCTCCTTCGCGCCTTTGTAGGACTTCCAGAGAAGCGCCATAAAAAGCGCCCCCATGAAAGCGACCGCAAGTCCGATCAGACAAAGATAAACTGGCCCAGCGATACTCTTCTTGCTCACGCCTGTCATTTACTACCACAAGCTCTCCCCTGCAAGCCACAGACACGTGATTCCCACTTGCCTCTCCTCCCAATCAAGGTGACAACCTATTCATGAGCAATTTCTCTACCCAGCTGATGTCCGACATTAAAGACGCCATGAAGGCCAAGGACACGATCGCCCTCACCACTTTGCGCGCCCTCAAGACTGCGATTACCACCGCCAAGACGCAGGCTGGCGGAGTGGGCATCGACAACGAACTCGCGGAAGCCGACACCATGGCTCTCGTCCGCAAGCAGATCAAGCAGCGCCAGGACTCCATCGAGCAGTTTGAAAAAGCCGACCGCCAAGAGCTCGCCGATAATGAAAAGGCGGAAATCGGCGTCCTCGAAAAATACCTTCCCTCCGCCCTCAGTGAAGAAGAGGTCTCCTCCATCGTCGCCGCTGCCGTCACCGAGACCGGTGCTTCCTCCCGTGCCGACATGGGCAAGGTCATGAAGATCGTGCAGGAAAAAGTCGCCGGCCGCGCCGATGGCAAGACGCTCTCCAGCGAGGTCATGAAGCATCTTTCGTAAAGAGAAATGAGCCACGCCGCCATCATCGTAGCCTCCGGGTCGAGTCGTCGGATGGGCTTTGATAAGCTCGCCGCCGAGCTCGATAGCAAGCCCGTGCTCTGGCACAGCGTGCTCGCCTTTTCCCAGCTTGAGGAAGTCAGCCAAGTCATCGTCGTCACCCCAGCGGAGCGCTTTGCTTGGCTCAGCGATTTAAAAAAGCTCACAAGAGTCGATGGCGGTAGCGAGCGCCCAGACTCTGTCGCCGCTGGTCTCGCGGCTCTCAGCTCCGAGATCACACACGTCGCGATTCACGATGGCGCCCGCCCACTCGTCTCCGCTCAAAGCATTCGCGCCGTCTTTTCAGCCGCAAAAGAATCTGGAGCTGCCGCGCTGGCCCGTCGCGTCACCGAAACTTTAAAAAGAGCCACCCCGGAAGGCGTCACTACCGAATCCGTCTCGCGGGATGACCTCTGGATCATGGAAACCCCCCAAATTTTCGCC
>JALZWA010000126.1 GCA_023299815.1 Akkermansiaceae bacterium | reverse complement strand
TTGGAGGACGACTTCGCCGAGGTGGCGGTCGTTCCGGTTGCGCTCCATCCACTCGCGGACTCGGCCATCGGCATCGGCCATGCTCTCGACGGCTTCGGTGATCTGCTGGGCCGCGCCAAACCACTCACCACGGGCGGGGGCGGAGAGGTCGGTGAATTCTTCTTCGATGCGCGGGATTTCTTTGAGCGCGCCTTGAGCTGCGACTCTGATGAAATCTTCCACGGTGTCGTCTGGGAGGAGCGGGAGCATGAAGCGGCCCGCCATCTTGAGGGGGAAGTTTTTCCGCACGTAGTTTCCGTGCTCGTGATGTTCTAACAGAAAGAGGCGGACCACTCCTGCGCGGTGGCTTTCATTCGCTTCTTCTGGATCTAGGAAAGCGCGCATTCCGACGGTCTCGCCTTCATCGACGAGCGCGGGGAAGACGCCGCCATCGGCTTGCTCGGGGACTTCGCCGAAGCTCCAGACTTCGCCGCCGGTCATTTCCCATTCTTCGTTCGCGGCGGCTTCGCGACGTGCGCGGAGCTCGGCGGCGAGTTGTTCTTTGATGAGCGTGACGTCTTCGCCGAAGGCCATAATCTCGCCTTTTTCATCGCGCACGCGGATCTTGGGCCGGAGGTTTGTGGGGAGGCGGTCTGGCTCGATGCCATCGATGGGGCGCTTCGTGTTCTCGCGAAGATATTCTAGCACGGCATCGGCGAGATGGCCTTGTGGCTCCCAATTTTTCCAGAACTCGATGAAGCCCTCGACTCGCTCGGCGACGGGTTGGCAATCGCGTCGCCAGTCTTTTGGTAGGCTGCGGATGAGGAGTTCGACGCGCTCTGCCAAAATTCCCGGGACGCCCCAGCTGGCGAGGTGGTCTGGGAAGCGCAGTAAATTTTCAATCCCGACTTCGAAGGTGAGGCCATCATCTTCCGCTTCGAGATCGCTCACGTAGGTCACGGGCCAATCGTGCTCGGCGTGGTGCACGAGATCAGGGAAGAGCCGCACCCTTTCCTCGATCCCTTCTTCCCAGATGAGATCGCTAAAGCGCACCATGAGCTTTTCGGCTTCCTCACCGATTTTGGTAAGATCCATGAAGGCCTTGGTGGTGTTTACAAAGGCGGGGATGCGCTCGAAGAAGAAGTCGTAAGCCGAGACTTCATTCCAGAGGTAGCCGACCCGCCGGAGCTTGCGCTCTGCGCTAAAGATTTCCTCTTTGACCCAAGCGAGATTCTCGATGACGGGATGCTTGCCGCGCATCTTTCCATCGACGAGAGCCTCGCGCACGAAGACCTCGAAGGCCGCCTTGGGATTCACGCGCCCGAAGAAGACGCGCCGTCCTTCCACCACGCTGAGCCCGCCGAGCAGGACGTCCTCTAGCCCGTAGACCGCGCCTTGCTGCTCATTCCAGTAGGGCGAATAATATTTCTTTCGGCAGAGGTGCGGGACGACTTCTTCGACCCACTTGGGATCGATCTCGGCGACCTTGCGCGCCCAGAGCCGTGTCGTTTCCACGAGTTCAAATCCGAGCACCCAGAGCGCGCGCTTTTGTTTGAAAAGTCCCGAGCCCGGGAAGACCGCGAACTTCAGGTTCGAGACGCCGTGGTAGGTGCGCTTTTCCTTATCCCAGACCCCGATCTGGCGTGGGACTCCGGTGAGGATTGATTTGTGGACCTCGGCGTAGACATCGCCCGGTGTCTCGAGGTCTTTTTCGATCTGGCCTTTGCTTCGCAGCGAGCGGCGGATCTCGGCATTCACCCCGAGCCATTCGCGCACGCGACGATAGCTGATAAAGTTTTTCTCACACCACTTCCGGAGCTGGTTGGACTGGATCTTTTTGCCCTCGCGGAACTCGCCGATCTCGCGCCAGAGATTCAGGAAGACGCCGAAGTCTGAGCGCTCATCGAGGAACTTCTGCTGCGCTTCATCTGCCCGTTCTTCTTTTCCACGTGGTCGCTCCCGCACATCCATCGCCGAGAGGGCGGAGACGATGATGAGGGTTTCTTCAAAGACGCCGCGCTTCTCACTCTCGATCAACATCCGGCCCAAGCGCGGGTCGAGCGGAAGCTTCGCCAAGCGCCAGCCGGTGTCGGTGAGCTTGCCATCGTCTCTCTTTGCGACTGCTCCCACCTCTTCAAGCGTCTTCCATCCCTCCTGCACCGCTTTGGGCGAGGGCGGATCAAGGAAGGGGAAGTTACGGACATCGCCGAGGCCGAGTGAGAGCATCCGCAGGATCACGCCCGAGAGCGCACTGCGGCGGATCTCGGGGTCAGTGAACTCCGAGGACATCTCAAGCGTCTCTTCATCATAAAGCTTCACGCAGATTCCCTCGCGCACCCGTCCGCAGCGTCCGCGCCGCTGACGAGCGCTCGCCTTTGAGACCATCTCGATCTGCAGGCTCTGCACCTGCCGCTCCGGGTGGAAGCGACTCACGCGCGCTTGTCCGCTATCCACTACCGAGACAATCCCTGGAATCGTCAGTGAGGTTTCCGCGACATTCGTCGCCATGAAGATACGTCGCTTCCCGCTGGGTTGGAAAATTTGCTCCTGTTCCTTGAGCGAGAGCCGCGCAAAGACCGGCACGGCTTCCGTGTTCACGAAGCCGTGGCCCTGCACCATTTCCGCGCACTCGCGGATCTCGCGCTCACCGGGGAGGAAGACGAGAACGTCGCCATCGGGATCGAGGTCCGTCACAAAATCGACCCCGCGTAAGACGTGCTCTTTTAGTGACTCGCCGCCTTCCCAAGGTGGTAGGAAAATGTCCTCCACTGGAAAAGTCCGTCCCTCGACTTGGACCACGGGACACTTCCCGAAGAACTCTGCGAAGCGACCGGCATCGAGCGTCGCTGATGAAATAAGGACGCGCAGATCGGGTCGCCTTTCCACCAGCCGCTTCAAGTAGCCGAGCAGGAAATCGATGTTCAGCGAGCGCTCGTGCGCTTCATCGATGATGATCGTGTTGTATTGTTTCAGCGAGCGATCCCCCTGCGTCTCAGCGAGGAGGATTCCGTCCGTCATAAATTTGACCTTCGTCTCCTTTGAGCAGACCTCAGTAAAGCGCACCTGCCAGCCCACTTCTTTTCCGACTTCCACCTTCAGCTCCTCCGCCACCCGACGCGCCACAGAAGTCGCCGCAAGTCGTCTCGGCTGCGTGCAACCAATCCGTCCTTCAGCGCCCATCTCCTTAGCCAACTCAATAGCCATCTTCGGAAGCTGCGTCGTCTTCCCCGAACCCGTCTCCCCAACCACAACAACAACCTGCGAAGCTCGCATGGCCTCGAGGATTTCCTCCCTCCGCCGCGAAACCGGCAGGTCTGGATAAGTGATGTTCAGCTGGAAGGGATGTAGCGACGGGGTGCGGGGGCCGCAAGTCTTGGGAGAAGCGGAAAGTTCGATCTCTCGGCCTCATCATCATCTTGA
>JALZWA010000125.1 GCA_023299815.1 Akkermansiaceae bacterium | reverse complement strand
GCATTGTATTGGATGAAGACGAGGTTCCAGATCTCGATGCAGAGGTCGGAGTCCATGTTGACGAGGCTGCCGCCGGTGTCGCCATTTGGAGTCATGTCGACGTGGAGCTCGGAGCAGGGTCCGCAGGGTCCGGTGTCGCCCATTTTCCAGAAGTTGTCTTCGACGTTGCCATTGACGATGTGCTTGGCGGGGTCGAGGCCTTTTGCTTCGAAGAGTTTTGCCCAGATGTCATAGGCTTCTTGGTCGAACTCTGAGGGGTCGCCTTCTGAAGGTGAGTAGACGGTGGCGTAGAGGCGCTCGGGCGGGCAGCCCCAGCGCTCGACGATGAGTTCCCAGCCCCACTCGATGGCTTCTTGCTTGAAGTAGTCGCCGAAGGACCAGTTCCCGAGCATTTCGAAAAAGGTGTGGTGGTAGGTGTCGTAGCCGACGTCCTCGAGGTCGTTATGCTTTCCTCCGGCGCGGATGCATTTCTGGGTGTCGGCGGCGCGTGGTGGGGAGTAGGGGGGCTTTTCGGTGCCGAGGAAGTAGGGGACGAATTGGTTCATCCCGGCATTGGTGAAGAGGAGCCCGGGGGACTGGGGCAGGAGGGAGGCGGAGGGCACGGTGGTGTGCTGCTTTTCCTTAAAAAAATCGAGGAAGCTCTGTCTGATCTCTGCGGAAGTCATGATGTGGGGAGTTCAAGACCACATTTTGAGGGGGATTTCGATGAAAAAGCGGCTGGGGGCTGGGTTGGGGAATTTTTTAAACCGCAGATGGATGGGATGAATGGGATTTTTTTAGGAGCTTGGTTGGGAGGGGATGAACCACGAAACTTACGAAATGGACGAGAGGTTGAGGGGATAAGTCCTATGGGCCTTGAGGCTTTGGGGGAAGGGGGGGGAGAGAACTGCATTTCTCTTTTCTTCTGGGTCGATTTGTTCTCCATTCTATGAATGCGAGAGTGTGTGGGTTGCGGATTTCCTCTGGAGGCGATGGGTGAGAGTTCGTGCCCGAAGTGCGATTACGTGGAGTCACGCCGCGAGACGAGGGAGGGGGTGATGACGGTGGATATTGCGCACAATGGGGAGACTTGGGAGCTGGCGCTGGAGAAGCTGAAGCGGGCGCTTGATGATGCGGTTTATTACGATCATTCCTGCCTCAAGGTGATTCATGGTTATGGGTCGGGAGGGCGGGAGTCGGTGATCGGGCCGCTGGCGCAGCGCTACTTAAAGCACTGGGCGGAAGGGAATGGGGGGCGATTTGTGGGTGATCGCCACACGCGTGGGGCTTCGTTGGTTTGGCTGAACCGCTAGGGTTCCGGTGAAGATCTCGTTGTGCTAGCGCCTGGTTGTTCTGAAATTGGGATCAGATGAGTGCTGGGACCAGCGGCTATTGACTGGATTGTTTTTTTTGGAAATTAGGGGAATTTTCCATGCGGTGCGGCGTCTTATTTTTTCACATGAGAATATTGTCAATTCTGCTCCTGAGCTTTCTCTCCGTGCGAGCTCAAACAACGATCAATAATTTTGATACGCTCACGAACGACCGTTTTGCCAATGACCCCTCTTTTGTGGGAGCTGGTTTAGACTTCTCGGGCATTGGTCGGACCACTCAAGGCTCCGGTCGTTTTGCGACCTTGATTTCGGATAATGTTTTTTTGACGGCTAACCATTTCCGGGCCGCGGGGGAGGTCACTTTTTTTGCTGATAATGATCCTAACTCGACGGCTATCGTGCGAACTGTGACAGGAGGACAGCAACTCGGTGATTCGGACTTATTTATCGGTATTTTTGATAGGGCTCTTCCTAGTTCCATTAACCGTTTTGGATTTTCTACACAAAGCCTCGATCTCGCTGACAATATTTTGGGGCAAACCTTTCTTTCAAGCCTCGCTCCGGGTGCGGACGTAAGTGATACTGTAGCGACAGCTTCTACCATCGCGATTAATAATGGACCTACTGTTTTTCTGGGTGGGATTTCTCCTTCTCTTAGCTTCAGTAATGCGACTAGTCTGACGATTGGCACTAATACCGTCGAAGCAGTCCAAGAAAACTCGATAATAGGTGCAGTCAGTAATAGCATTGCTCTACTGACGTTCCGAAATGAGGTTGGCGATGCGGGTTTCAATGTCACTGCTTTTGAGTCCGATTTAAATGGTGGTGACTCAGGTTCACCGCTGCTGACTGAGGTCAATGGTGAGTTGGTTCTCTTAGGGTTGGGCTCCGGGTCCGGGTCTGTGGATTTAGGGGGAGATATTGGAAGTCGCGACACTTCAATCTTCTCTTTCACTGGTAACTATTCTGATGAAATTCAGGATTTTATCGATATCAATGCCGTCCCAGAGCCCAGCACAACCGTGTTGATGCTTCTGGTTCTTCCTTCTCTTTTCCTCCGCCAGCGCCGCGCTTAATTTGTTAAGAGGTGATCCATCCTTTTACGGTTTTTTTGTAAGCACAAAAAAAGCCCCGGGTGGATTCCGGGGCCGGTGAGGGATGGGGTTTTTTATTTGAGGAATTGCTGGAAGGCGGTGGGGAATTCGGTGATGGGGCGAATCTTGATTTCGCGGTAGTAGACCTCTGCGGCTTCGGACTGGATCTGGATCTGGCCTTTGGTGAGGGGGGCGGGTCCGTGGGCGGTCTTTTGGCGGGTGTTTTGGAGGGCCATGTTGACCTTGCCGTTGACGGCGAAGATCATTTGGTCGCCGACGGTGTAGATGTCGATGGTGTTCCATTCGCCGTTCGGGCGTTCTTCGGAGGGGCCGTGTTGGGTGTATCCGGGGTAGGGGGAGAGGGTGCCTTTTGGCTCCCATTTTTTACTTTTTCCGGGGGCGAGTTTGAGGTCGGCGGTGGTGCCGGCGAGGGCGATGAAGTCACCGATATCTCCTTCTTGCACTTGGCATTCGAGGGAGCGCTTCCAGACGTTCCAGAAGGCTCCGTGGGGGCCGACGCAGTGGAGGAGGATGCCGGAGTCGCGCTTGTCCTCAAGACGAGGCTCCCATTTTTTCTCACCCCATTTGGTTTGGAGGGTGAGGTGGTAGTTCTGGTATTCTTCCTTGGTGGTGAGTCCGGCGTAGATCTCGCCGGTGATCTTGAGAACGGGGTGGCCGTCTTCCTCGATGGCGGAGAAGATGTTGAGGGGGTCGATGTCGAGGCCGAGGGGGGTGCCTTTCATGCCGTCTGGGCTGGTGGGGGCGGGGTGGTTAGGAATGGTGACGGTTTTGTGAGGGACACCCATCCAGATGTCCCAGTCGCTGAGGCGTGAGTCGAGGAGGTTGCGCCACTTGAGGGCAGGGGTGGAGGTGGTCTTGGGCGCTGCTTTTGACTTTGTTTTAGAGGTGGGCTTGGCCTCTTTCATGGTCTTGGGCTGGGATTTGACTTCGGGTTTTTTCTTTTCCTTGGTCTGTTCTTCAGTGTTTTTCCTGGCTGCGGGTTTTGCCGTGGGCTTCTTGGTTTTCTTTTTCTTGGCAGTTTTGGCGTCACGGGCGGCGCGCGCTTTGATCATTTCTTGGAGGTAGAGGTCGGCCTTTTTGAGGGGGAGTCCGATGCGTGCGATGTCCTTTTTTTTGTCGAGGTTGGCATTGATCTCGTCTTCGCTGGGGGTCTGGGATTTGACGCCGCCTTCTGGGACTTCGAGTCCGGCGGTCCAGACGATGGTGTTGAGGATCATGGTGCGGACGCCATCGTTTGCCCAGTTACGGTGGTAGTGGCCGCCGGTGTAGCCTGCGCCGCGGGTTCCGGAGGGGGTTTCAAATCCCCAGAGGAGGGTCTGGGGTTTGCCGAGTCCGGCGGTGCCGTGGTCGTTCCAGAGGTTGATGGTTTTCATTTTGTCCTTATCAGGGACGGCGGTGGCGAGGGGGATGGCTTTGTCGGCAAAGCGCATGTTGTAGTAGAATTCGTCGAGGATGGTGATGGGCTTTTCACAGCCGCGGCGGATGGGGTGGCCACTGGCGACTTTGAGGTCAGCAACCCAGTGGGGGTTGACGGAGAATCCGGTCTCCATGAAGCCGCCGATGGTGGGGAGGTAGTAGTCTTTACCATCCTGAGGTTTTTTGGGGTGGACGCCGTAGTGCATGAGGAGGAGGCCGGTGCCATTCTTCGAGAGCTCCATGAGGCGGGGGTAGTGGCTGCGCATGACGGAGTCGGAATCGCAGTAGATGATGATGGAGGCTGCGTCATCGAGGACGGTGTCATCCTTCGGCCAGCCGGAGATGACTTCTGCTTGGACGGGGAGGTCTGTCTGGGAGTTGAGCTGCTGGGCGAGGAGCATGGAGCCGGCGCGGAACTCGTGCTGGCCGGAGGCGTGGCTGGGCTTACCGGCGAGGAAGATGACCTTTTTCATGGGAGCTTCCTTGATGAGGGTGGTTTTGAGTTTGGCCGAGGGGGTGGCGTCTGCGGGGAGGTCGCCGAGGGCATACTGGATGCCATCGAGGAAATGCTGGAGGATTTTGGGGTTCCAGTAGGTGAAGTGATTGTGGCCAAAATTGGAGTAGAAGACGCGGCCTTGACCGAGTTCGTGAATCCAGGCGATGGGGTGGTCTCCGTCTGCTTTGAGGTCTTTGGCCTGTTTTTTGGAGATGCCGGAGCCTTGGAAGTTCCGCTGCTTGGACATGTCTAGGCTGAGGAGGACGCGTGAGCGCTCGCGGGAGAAGGTGCCGGGGTGGTATTGGTAGATTTCATCGCGGATGAGGTCGCCTTTTCCTCCCCATGCGCCGTTGAGCGGGTGGAGGGTGGATTCGACCTTTATGGCCCACTCACCGCTTGCGCTCCAGGGGTGGGAGCCGAAGACGCCGCCGATGGCTTGGGCGCCTTCCTTCCATTTTTTACAGGCATCGGAGCCACCGTGGATGCCGATGAGGCCTTTTCCGGATTTTACGAAGTCGAGGAAGGCTTCGCGCTGTTCCTTGGTGAGGAAGGTCTCGAAGTCTGTGGAGTTGTTGAGAAGGATGGCGTCATATTGCGCGAGGTTCTCGTAGGTGAAATGGGCGGGGTCATCTGTGGCGGTGAACTCATAGGCCTTGGTCTGCTGCCCTATGATGCGGAAGGCTTCGAGGCCGGTGGCAATGGAGGAGTGGGCCCAGTTGCACTTATAGAAGGCGAGGATGCGGCGCTTCTTGGAGGGGGCTGCGGTGGGTTTTTTGGGGGTGGCTTTTTTGATGAGATCTAGCTCTGCTGCAGTGGGGGCAAAGTGGGTGAGGAGGACTTCATTCTTCTCAGGCCAGTCGAACTTCATCCAACCCTTGGGAGCTTTTCCGCGAGGGGAGCTTCCTTTTTGGTTCTGGGCAAGGAGGGGGATGGCGATGAAGCCAAGGAGGGTGAGGAGTGCGACTAAGAGCGCTGGACGTTTCATAATGAGGGGAGTGTGAAGTAAGTCATACGTGGGATCAATGAGGGTTTTTTCAAGAATGTGGCCTGGGGTTTTAGCCGCGGACGCGCTTGCGGCGACGCTGGAATTCGTCTGGGAGAGCGAGGTAGATTTCACCATTTTTCGGTGTCGTATGATTTTAGATTGGGTTAAATTTTGGATCGATATTTAAGGAAGCTTTGTTACTTGAGATGAGAGCTCTACGAGATTATCAGTCTGTAATGTCGTCACGATTTTTTTGC
Organism: Akkermansiaceae bacterium; assembly: GCA_023299815.1. Lineage (GTDB taxonomy): Bacteria > Verrucomicrobiota > Verrucomicrobiia > Verrucomicrobiales > Akkermansiaceae > SW10. Next base: position 9,121 of record JALZWA010000125.1, on the reverse strand, counting down.
TGAGACTCTTTTTTAATTCCTTGTTTCTTTCCCTATGATTTTCTTTTTAAAGATTCTCTCTGCACTCCTCCTCTGCACTACGATCGCGAGTGCCACTCATTATCGAGTTTACCTGATTGGAGGCCAGTCGAATGGTAGCGGTCGGGGAGACTCTACCGAGCTCTCACTTCCTCCCTTAGATGCTGAAGGCTTGGATGCTCCGCAGGGGGGTGTGCGGTTTTATTGGCACAAGACTCAGGCTACGATCGCGCCGAATGGGACTTTGACTCAAGACGCTTGGATCGATTTGCAAACAGGTTCCGGTCATGGAGTTAATAGCCCGGCAGGTCATGATAGCGAATTCGGTCCTGAGCTCTCCTTTGGGCGTGATATCGCGGCAGCTCAACCCGGCGTAAACGTCGCGATTATTAAATACACGCATGGTGGGACAAATCTCCACACGCAGTGGTCAGCGACGGGGACGAACTATGGCACCTTTTTGACTACGGTTGAGCTCGGTCTCGCGGGGCTGACCGCGGAGGGCCACACTTACGAGCTTGCGGGCATGCTTTGGGTGCAAGGAGAAGCCGATATTTTCAATGCGAATGCTGCTGCTTATGAAGCGAACTTAATTGATTTCATTGAGCGAGTCCGGACTGATGTCTTCGTAGATACTGGCCTTCGTAGCTACCCTTTTCCCTTCCTCATCAGTGGTCTTTCCAGCAGTCAGTATTCCAATGTTACGACTGCAGGCGAAGGGCCTTACGTCGTCAGGCAGGCGCAGGAAACTGTGGGAGCAATTCCAGATTATCAAACAGGATTCGTGAACACCGATGGATTGCCAACCTACTCGAATGGGGTGGTGCACTTCATGGCCGCGGCGCAGGTCGCGATCGGCGAAGCCAGTGCAGTGGAGATGCTGGCCTTACAGGCGAATGATGCTGATCGTGACGGACTTCTATTGAATGACGAAACGAGCCTCGGAACGAATCCGAACTTAGCAGACAGTGATGGAGATCGACAGGACGATGGCTTTGAAGTTGCGGCAGGAACTGATCCACTCAAGCCGTCTTCGTTCTTCCGAATTACGGAATTCGATTTAGTGGGAGAGGATGTTACTTTGCAGTGGCCGAGTCTCCCGGGAAACAGCTATCAAATCGAGGTGAGTCAAGATCTCATGAAGTGGTCCGTTGCCGAGAGTAACTACCTAGCAGACGAGCAGCCAGCAACCACCACGGCTTGGACCGCTGGGCTTAATGACTTGTTCACCCCGGTGGTGGAAGATGATGGGACCTTTGTCCTCTACGATGCTCAGTCTGAGCTTAATGGTGATTTTAACACGGTCGCTTTTGATTCTACGGATACTCATTCCGTGTCCAATGCCGCTCGCATGACCCAAGGTGGATCGCTCACCGGTGGGGGAGCAGGCCTCTTTATCCTGAATCGAGAGTCAGATAAGGCTCTCTTTGATGGTCATAGTGATTCGGGATGGCCTGGGTTCAATTTTGGAGATGTCGATACCGCCGACCAAGCTGCTGCTGCCGCAGCGGGTGATTTTTTCTCCTTCGTTGTGGGAGTGAGCGAGAGTGTGACCTATGAAAGTCTGAGCTTCTTTTCGAATCAGTTTAGCACAAGCGGTCAGGTGGATGTGAGCTACCGGATCGGATCGGGGAGTGAAGTCTTTGTGGTCCAGGGGCTCACCCCCGCGATTTCAAATGCTCCCGTGGCTCTAGAGGAGATTGATTTCCCTGACTTTAGCACGATGGAAGATGTTACTTGGACCTTCTATATTTATAACAGTGGCGGAGCAGGTTTTGGAATCCGCTTTGATGACATCAAGCTCACCGCGGCGACGATCCAAGTGTCAGCAAATCAAAAAGTCATCTCACGCTTTGATTTCACGGGGCCACCTTGGACTGCGCAGAAGGAGCCCGACTTTAGCGCTTTCGCCGCAAATGCCCCGTCGAGTGATGCCGATCAAGATACCAGCACCTCTTTCCTTTCAAATAGCGGCTACAGCAATGGGGGGTATAATTCCTTCTACATTCGCGATATCGATGGGGGAACCGTGGGGGCTGCCGATGGAAGTGATTTCACTATTTTCAGCACGAGCGATACCCCGGGAGCGGGTCTGAATTTTGCAAATGCCGGAGATTCTTCGCCGACAAACTATCTCGCATTCACGGTGAGCCCGGTCGGTGGAGAGGTCACTTACGGGGAACTCTCATTTTTCACCGGAGCGAGTAGCGCGAATGAGACCTATCAGATTGAGCTTCGTGCTTGGGATGGGGTGAGTGAGACAATTCTGGGGCAGAGCACTCATACAAGCGGCGCGACGACCAATGCGCCTGTGGCTCAAAAGGTGATCAACTTCACGGACTTTGCCTCCTCTGATCCGATCGAATTCCGTCTCTATGGCTATAATCTGAGTTCGTCGACTGTGGGGCTTCGCTTTGATGACATTACGCTCACTGGGCCGCAGCAGGAGAGCGGGATTGAGAGCAAAGATCTCGATCGCTTGTTTTTCAGAGTCAGACTTTTTCCCTAAGATTTCGTTGGAAGGGATCAACGGAAAAGAGGGACCAGGCGGCATTGATCGGGGATTCGATTTTCACGGTCTAGGTTCCCCTTAGATTCCCAAGGGTGGGAGCTTTTATGGATGTTTACGAGCGCGCTTGCGGCGGCGCTGGAACTCGTCGCGGGGGGCGAGGGAGGTTTTCTCGCGAATTTCCATGCCTTCTTCTTTTGAGGAGGGGGCTCGAGGCTGCGGGCGAGGTGGATTTCGACTCCTGGGGCGACCTCGAGTCGGGTCCAGACGCTTCGGGTTTTTTTAATTTGGAGGGTTTTTCGGGGTTGAGGCCGCGGGCCATTTTGCGGGCGATCATGGGTCCGAGTTCGAGGTGTTTCTCGAAGTCACTGGTGGTTTTTCCTTCGAGCATTTCGCGGATGGTGGGGACGCGAAAGCCCCCAGACTGAAACCCTGATCTTTGTTCCGTTGTGCTTTCAGCACTTGGAGGATTTGAGGAGCACCTTTGTGCTAGATGATGGTTCTAGGCATTCGGGAGTTTGAGCTCCTTATGGTAGGTTTCGCGGTCGAGCTTGGTGACTGCGGCGGCGATGAGGATGAGGGATTTGGTGAGGGGGTGTCTCTCGATGTCCATGTCGTCTTTGAGGGTTCTCACGATCTGAAGGGTGTCATCGACACTGATACGAAAGAAGAGGATGTGCCGAGGGGTCTGGACGATCTGACCATTTACTGAGGCTTCATTCTTACAAAATGCGAGGTGAAGCTTTGAAAGTTCTTTGAGGGTGGATTTTACTCCTACTCGTTTGGGCTCGTGTTGAAGGCTCTCGAGGGCTACGCGAATGAGGTTCTCGTAGCGATTGAGGGCATCAAGTTCGTGCTGCTTAAGAGTGTAGCTGCCGATGGTATCGATATCGGCACGGGCTTGGTGCGAGATGACGAGTTTAAGCATGCTTCTCAACCGTTTGCGCGAGAATCCTTTTACGGCTTGCTCTGAAAAAGTCGTCCATCTCTTTTTTGGTTGAGATAGGAGTGACCTGTTCGTTTTTGAGGTCATTCAGGCCTTTCTGGAGTTCATTGGCGAGGGCTCGCTCTTTGCCATGTCCGTGCTCTTCCGCAAGTCGGAAGAGGGCCGCTTCGATTCCTTCTTGGGGAAGAGATGCGAGTTTGTCTTCGATGCTCTTTGGAAGGGTGATGATGGATTGATGCGGGTTAGCTTCGGTTAGGTCTAAGCTACCAGAGGGGGACCTCGTTAGCAACTAGGCAAGCTGGATGGATAGATTGTTGGTCATTGCGTCTAGGGGGTGGAAGCAGCTTAGGCATTTGGGAGTTTGAATTCTTCGCGGTAGGTTTCGCGGTCTAGCTTGGTGGCTGCTGCGGCGAATTCTCCGGTGAGTTTTTTGCCATCTGTGGTGAGGGGGACGCTTAGGGTGATGGCGTCTTTTACTTCGTTCGCTTCGAGGTGGGACTTCATGCGGGCGAAGGCATCGGTGAGGGCGGGGGTTTTGGAGAAGGCGGCGCTGATTTGATCTGGGTCGGCCGTTTTTCCTAGCTTGAGGGCGTGGGTGCCGAGGTGGGCGAGGGCGGAGGATTGATGGCCGCTTTTTGCGCCGCGGAGGGGGGCTTGTTTTCCGCTGAGGACGTCATTAATGAAGTGATGGATGGAGTCGTCGCCGGTGCCTTTGAAGCTTTTGATTTCTTTGCCGTCTTGGTCGAGGACGGTGCAGGAGTTTTTGTGGCCGCCGATGATTTTTCCGCCTTCGTATTCTAGGACGTTGCCGATGGTGACGCCTTGGTAGTCCGGCATGCCGTTTTTCCAGTCGAGGTTTTTTTTGGGGAGGCCGCGGACTTCGAAGAGGATGGGGGCGGGCTTGGAGTCGATGTAGAGGATCTGGGTGTTGGCGGTGTCACCATCATCATCATAGCCGATGCGGCCACCGGCGGTGAGGACGCTGGCGGGGTATTGATCGGGGTCTCCTTGAGCCCAGCGGCAGACGTCGAGCTGGTGGGGGCCTTGGTTTCCGAGGTCGCCATTTCCGTAGGGGGATTGCCAGTGCCAGTCGTAGTGGAATTGTTTGCGTTGGACGGGGAGGATTTCGCGGGGGCCGGACCAGAGGTTGTAGTCGACGGTCTTTGGCGGGGCGATGGGGGCGGGGAGCTTGCCGATGGGTTTACGGGGTTTGTAGCAGAAGCCGCGGGCGAGGGTGAGCTTGCCGAGGTGGCCTTCTTTTACCCAGGCGAAGGCGTCGATCCAAGCTTCCTGAGAGCGGCGCTGGAAGCCGTGGGCGATGGTGACGCCGTAGTCGGCTTGTCCCATGGCGAGTTTTTCGCCTTCCCAGATGTTATGGGAGACGGGTTTTTCGACGTAGACGTGCTTGCCCTGGGCGGCGGCGCTGAGGGCGATGAGGGTGTGGGTGTGGTTGCAGGTGGCGATGCAGACGGCGTCGACATCGGGGTCTTGGCAGACTTTACGGTAGTCGGTGTAGGTCTTGAGTCCGGTGAGCTTGTGGCGTTTTTCGAGTTCGGATTTTTTGCGGTCGAGCTGGGCGGTGTCGATGTCGCAGAGGCCGACGAGGCGGGCATTTTTATGAGAAATGGTGGAGTTGATATGGGATCCGCCGCGGCTTTTGACGCCGATGACGACGATGCGGAGTTCGCCATTCGCTCCGGCGGCGCGGGCGTGGGGGGCGAGGAGGGAGAAGGTGCCTGCGTAGAGGGAGGAGCGGAGAAGGTTACGGCGGTTCATTATTTTGAGAAGGTTTGGAAGTGGTTCTTGAGAGTGGTTTTGTCGAAATCTCCGGCTTGGATGATGAGGCGGTAGCGCTGCGCGAGAGACTGATTTTTCTTTAGCAAATAATCGCCGAGATGAGGCTTCTTTTTTTTGAGCTCGAAGTCGTGCTGGCCGAAGGGGTTGGCGGCGAGGAGGCCGTAGTCACGGGCATGCCACCAGGTGGGGTGGCGAAGGTTGGATGGGTGGTCCATGAGGGTGACGACGCTGGCTTTTCCTTGGGAGTCGGGGCCGTGGTAGGCGACCCATTTGGCGCGCTTGCCCCAGGCGGCTTTGTTTTGGTGACCTTCTGAGTTTTCGATGGAGCCTTTTGCAACTTTGCCTTTGAGCCGGAGGCTGGGGGTGAGGCGGAGACCGAGTGAGCCTTCCTTTGTATCACCGAAGGTGATGTCTTCGAGGGCGGTGAGGGTGGAGGTGAGATCGATGATGAGCTCGGTGTTGGTGGAGGTGAAGGCGTAGGTCCGCTTTTCGGTGAGGAGGGATTTGGTGTCGTGCTCCCAGGTGAGGTTTGCGGTGAAGGAGGATTCTCCGATGTCGGCGTAGGATTTGAGGACGATTTTTGAGGGTTTGGCGCCTTTTGCCTCGTGCCAGAAGTCATGTCCATTGACGAGGCCGTGGGTGAACCAGAAGGAGATGTGGTGGGGGTGGTCGCTTTGCTCGCCGGGGACGTCTTTTTTAAAAGGGAAGTGACGTGTCACACTCGAGCCACTGGGTCCGATGAGGGGGTAGAGGCAGGGGACTTGCTTGTCCGTGCGGAAGGTGGTGATGAGCTTTTCGCCATCCGTCACTTGGATCGTGCGGTCGACCTCAGTGAGTTTCAGCTGCGCGCTGAGGGGAAGAGTGAAAAGAAAGAGTCCAAGTAGAATTCGCATCGTAAAGTCACTACGGTAGTTTGTTAGGGGGGTATTTCGAGGTTGTTTTATTCCGGATATTTTCCAAATCGAAAAAATAGATGAAATTTAAACTTTTCTCGGAATAAAAAAGCCGTGGGAAGCTCTCGCTTATGCTTATGCTTATGCTTATGAAAGTAACTACCACGCCTTCCGCAATCCTAGCTCTTGGAGCTCTCGTCAGTCCTGCAAATGCCGCTTCTCTTCGCATCACGGTTGAGGCCCCCTCAAATGTCGGCCTTGCTCCGGCGTTGCTCTCTTTCCACGATGGTTCCGTTGATTTTTTCGATACAGGATCTGCTGCATCAGCTGGTCTTGAGCTTCTCGCGGAGGTGGGTGATACTTCACTTCTTCAGGGTTCGCTCGCTGCTGGTTCAGATAATGTCACGATCGCAAATGGCGGTCCTTTTTTCCCAGGGAATAGCAACACGGTGACCTTTGATATTTCCGATACAAACACGCTCCTTTCGTTCGCTGCGATGATTCTTCCTTCTAATGATTGGTTTATTGGAAATAACAATGCGATCGATATTTCTTCTATTATTACCGGCGGATTGGGTGCGACTAACACCTTTGATTTCGGCCGTGTTTATGACGCGGGCACTGAGGCAGAGGACTTTATGTATTCTCCAGGAAATGGTATTATCGGAATCACCACGCCAGCGACACCAGGTGATGGAACTGCGACTACGGATGTGATTTCTCTGGTGGATCAAGCGGATCCATTCGGAAGTTTCGCCAATACTTCTGCTGGGTTTGACTCTACGATCTTTGATTTTAATGCAGCAGGAGTTGGTAACACCATCCTCGGGCGTATCACGATCACGAATGTTCCAGAGCCGAGCTCGATCGCGCTCGTGAGTCTTGCTGGGCTGGGTCTCATCGGTCGCCGTAAGCGCTCCTAGGAAAATGCTCCCCTCAATCCTCGCTTCTGGTAATTCCGGAGCGGGGATTTTTTCTGGGAATAATTCTGGGAGAGTTCACTCTTATGAATGTCTAACCGATACGACTATGGACGAATTTCAAGAACTCGTGGATACCCATTACCAAGCGCTTTACCGCTTTGGGTTTTCCCTGGCAAAGAACCCTGATCGAGCGGCCGATCTAGTCCAGCAGACCTTCTGCATCTGGGCTCAGAAGGGGCATCAGTTGAAGGACCGCTCGAAGGCGAAGACCTGGCTCTTCACGACTCTTTACCGGGAGCACCTCGGGCAGGCCCGCCGCAATCAGCGGCATCCTGAGAGTGAGATTGGCGAGGTAGAGCATGAGATTCCAGGTGTGGAGGATGGTTCGGATCGCCAAATGGATGCTCAACAGGCGGTGGATCTTCTCGGTAAGTTAGACGAGACTTTTAGAGCCCCGCTCACTCTTTTTTACCTCCAACAGCATTCTTATAAGGAGATTGCTTCCATTTTAGATGTGCCGATTGGCACGGTGATGTCCCGCATTTCTCGGGGCAAAGAACAACTTAGGAAAAAAATGACGGCTGAGCCGAGCAGTGCTCCTCAGAAGATCGTCGATTTTCAATCCGAAACTTTCAAACAGACCCATGGATAACCAACGTGCAAAATTTATTCTTCAGAGCTTCCGGCCGGATGGTGCTGATGCTGGTGATGCTGATTTCGCTGAGGCGCTTTCGCTGGCGACGCAAGATCGTGAACTCGGTGAGTGGCTTGCAGTGGAGCGATCCAGCGATGCTGATTTTGCTTCGGCGCTGGGCGAACTCCCGATCCCAGAGGATCTTCGGGAAGCGATTTTCGGCGTTCTTGAAGGTGGTGAGGTGGAATTGACAGGTTTCGATTCCATTTTTGTGGGGGCTCTTGTTTCAGTGAGTCCTCCGAAAGGGCTTCGTGATCAGATCCTTACTGCGATGGAAGTGGAGACGAAGATTGAACGTCCTTCGTTTGGTCGTCGCGTCGGTCGGATGAAGTGGATTTCATCAGCCGTGGCAGCGGTGGTTGCAGTCTCTCTTGTCGCAGTCTTCACCCTTGGTGGCGGGAATGCCATTGCTGGAACGACTGTTGCAGAAGTGCAGGATTCTACCATCGATCTTCTCAGTAACCCATTGTTCTCGCTCGATCTAAAGGATGAGGAGCAGGCCGCTCTTTATGGCTGGTTGAAGGGGAAAGATCTCCCAGCTCCTGACATGCTTCCGGATGGGTTGCAAGGTCTGGAAGGAGTGGGCTGTAAGTATCTTGAAATTGGTGAGGACAAGACTGGAGCTTCGCTGATTTGTTATCGCCACGATGATGGTCCAGTAGTGCACCTCGTGATCATGAAAAAGGATCTCTTGGAGGATGCTTCCTCATCACTGATCACTTCTGCTTCTGAGCGATGCGCGGGCTGTGAGAGCTCGGGCTGGGCTGCGACACAGTGGACCAAGGGGGAGCACGCTTTCTTTTTGCTGAGTAAGATGGATTCAGGGAAACTTGCGGCGCTTTTTTAGCGGCGAAGGTTTCATTTTTTCAAAAGCAGTGGTCCTTGAGGGTTGCTGCTTTTTTTATGGGGATCAGCTATCGCCGGATTTTCGGTAGAGCTTTTTGTTGAGCCTGACGAAGGATTCGATCCAGCCGACGAGGAGGCTGCTGTCTCCTCGTTTTTCGAGGTAGAGGAAACCGGCGAGGGATCCTACGATGGCGCCGATGCAATCTACGATGAGGTCCCACATGGTGTCGATGAGGCCGGATTTTTGCATATTCATTCCAAAGATTTGATCCATGGCGAACTCGAAGATTTCCCAGACCGCGCCGATGCTGATGGCGAAGCAGAAGCTGAGGACGGTGATGGCGATGGGGGGCGCTTTGTAGCGGTCGCCCTCAAAGAGCATGAAGATGCCAAGAAAGCCGAGGAGGCCAAAGCCGATGGCTGAGCCGGCGTGGAGTGCGGCGTCCCATCACCAGAAGCGTCCGTAGTAGTCCCGCACTTCTCCTAGGAAGAGGG
>JALZWA010000124.1 GCA_023299815.1 Akkermansiaceae bacterium | reverse complement strand
TACCACACCGAGTATTCCTCGATGAAGTTCGCTCTCTTCTTCCTCGGTGAATATGCCGCGATGATCGTCGGGTCAGCGCTCATTGTCACCCTTTTCCTCGGTGGCTGGTCCATCGGGTTTGGACTCGATGCGATGCTTCCTAGCGGTGTGTGGTGGGTCAGCTTGCTTCACATGGGCTGGTTCCTCGCAAAGGTTACCATTTTCATCCTCTTCTTCGTTCTCGTCCGCTGGACGGTCCCGCGCTTCCGCTACGATCAACTCATGGACCTTGGTTGGATCGTCTTTTTCGAAGCTGCTCTGATCAACATCTTCCTGATGGCAATTTTGATGTCCTACACCAGCCCTCATATTGGCTGGTTGGCGATTCCCGCCGCCATCGTGCTCATTATTGTCTCGATCCTCCTGATCAAGATCGCCAAGTCGGCGACCAAACCCTCTGCCTATACCGTCTCTCCTTCGGCTTAAATTCATCAGACAGAATTTACAAAATTACCAAAATTTCATGAATCCAGACGATACATACGATCTAGCAGGCCAAGTCATTGGTTGTGCGATGACTGTGCATCGCACTCTGGGACCTGGATTTTTAGAATCTGTCTATGAAAACGCCCTCGCTCTCGAACTGCAGCACTCCGAAATCACTTTCGAAAGGCAACAAGAGCTTTCAGTCTCTTATCGAGATCAAAAAGTCGGGCATTTTAAGGCTGATCTCGTTGTCGAGGGAGCGCTGATCGTCGAACTCAAATCAGTTCGCGAGCTGAACACTCAGCACGAAGTTCAGCTCGTCAATTATCTCACCGCTACAGGCATCGAAACCGGACTTCTCCTCAACTTTGGCGCACCCAGCTTACAGTTTAAAAAGAAGTTCCTCAAATACCACCCCCCTAAGCTTCAGAACTAAATTCTGTCTCTTCTGTTAATTCTGTCCTGATCTCAATGGCAACTATCAAAGTCAAACGTCCCGATCTCTCCACAGGTGAGAAGATCTACTTCGGATCTATCTTCAAAGGGATGCTGATCACCCTTCGTCACGCCTTTAAATCCCTCTTCGGGAAAAGTGTCGGCGCAGACGCTCTCGCCTCCTCAGGAATGGGCATCACGATGCAGTATCCCGAGCAGAAGTGGGACGAGCACCTTCCAGAATACTACCGTGGCACTCCGGCTCTCGTGACCGATGAGCAACAGCGCGAACGCTGTGTCTCCTGCCAGCTTTGTGAATTCATCTGCCCTCCCAAGGCGATCAAGATCACTCCCGGTGAGATCGACTCAGACGATGAGTGGGCCAAGGTCGAGAAGCGCCCCAAGGCTTTCGAGATCGATATGATCCGCTGCATCTACTGCGGCATGTGCGAGGAAGTCTGCCCTGAGCAGGCGATCTATCTCCGCCCAGACTACATCACCGTCGGCACGAGCCGCTCAGAAATGGTCCACGACAAAGACCGCCTTTACGAGATCGGCGGCACTCGCGTAGGCCTTGTCAACAAATGGAACGACCTTAAGTAAACCATGGACACCATTGTTTTTTATCTTTTCAGCACCCTCGCCGTGATCGGCGCAGTGCTGCTTGTGGCTTTTCGAAATCCGGTCTCAAGTGCCCTCTCGATGGTGCTTTCCTTCGTGGGGATGGCCGGACTCTTCATCGGGTTGAATGCCTACTTCGTCGGCATCATTCAAATTCTGGTCTACGCCGGAGCGATCATGGTGCTCTTCATCTTCATTATCATGCTTCTTGATCTCAATCAGGAAACAAAGGTGCGCTTTAAGACCCCTACCATTGTCGCCGGAGTCATCCTTCCTCTTCTCCTCGTGGTGCAAGTGATGGGAGTCCTTCAGTCAGGCGAGGATTCGGAATTCACTCCGATCACCAAAGAATCACTCGCCCTTTCTGCGGAAAGCCCTGATCTCGTAAAACAGGAAAAGATCCGCGAGATCATGACGCATCCGAGCACTCCGCAGCTTCCTGATACGAACCTCATCGGAATGACGATCTTCCGGGGCTTCAACTTCCCACTCCAAGTGATGGGTATTCTTCTCCTCGTCGCCACCGTCGGTGTCGTCGTTCTCTCTAAGCGCAGTTCTAAATCTTCTAAATCCTGATCTTTACCGACATGGCTTCGCTCAACGATTTTCTTTTTGTCTCCGGACTCCTCTTCGCCATCGGCCTTGCCGGGGTGATGATCCGCCGGAACATCATCGTCATTTTCATGTGCCTTGAGCTCATGCTGGCGGCGGCAAATATTACCCTGGTCGCCTTTTCTCGTCATCACATGAGCAATGGCCTCCCTGACTACGACGGCCAAGTGCTCGTCTTCTTCATCATCACCGTCGCGGCTGCAGAAGTAGCGGTCGGACTCGCCATCATTGTGGCTCTCTACCGGGCACGGCAGACCATCAATGTCGAAGATCTCACCTCAATGCGCGGCTAACCTTTACGAACCATGGACAACCTCGCTTGGCTCTTACTCGCGCTGCCTCTTCTTTCGGCAGCGACGATTCATCTTGGTCTGAAACGACTCCAAACCGTCTCGGCCATCGTCTCGACGTCGATCGCAGGTGCGATCCTCGTCATTTCGATCCTCCTCGTAGGCACGGAGGACTCCACTTCCTCCTTCAACTGGGCCACCGTCCCTGGCGTGAATATCGAGATCGGTCTCCAGCTCGACTCTTTCGCGAAGAACATGATGCTCGTCGTCACCGGCGTCGGTTTTCTCGTTCACCTTTTCTCCTTCTCCTACATGAAGGATGACTCGGCAAAGGCGCGCTACTTCGGCGCTCTTTCCCTCTTCATGTTCTCAATGACGGGCATCGTGCTCGCCTCTAACTTCATCATGATGTTCATCTTCTGGGAGCTGGTCGGACTGAGTTCCTACCTTCTCATCGGGCACTGGTATGAGAAGGACTCCGCTGCAGAGGCGGCCAAGAAGGCTTTCCTTGTCAACCGAATCGGTGACTTCGGCTTCATGATCGGCATCCTCATGCTCTGGGGCATCGCGGGAACCTTTACTTTCAGTGAACTCCAGAGCGGTCTCGCTGCCAATGGTGCCTACTCCACCTTCTTCCTCGGAACCGCCGTTCTCCTGATCTTCATGGGAGCAATGGGTAAGTCAGCTCAAGCTCCGCTTCACGTCTGGCTTCCTGATGCGATGGAAGGCCCTACTCCGGTCTCCGCCCTCATTCACGCCGCGACCATGGTTGCCGCAGGTGTCTTCATGATGGCTCGCCTTTACACCTCGATTGGCACCGAGACGATTGGTGCGCTCTGGGGCGTCAACACCATCGCGTGGATCGGTGGCATCACCTCTCTCCTCGCAGCGCTCATGGCGACTCAGCAGGATGACATTAAGAAAATCCTCGCCTACTCCACGCTTTCCCAGCTCGGCTACATGGTGATGGCGGTTGGCCTTCTCGATCCCGCTGCGGGAATGTTCCACCTTTTCACTCACGCTTGGTTCAAAGCGCTCCTCTTCCTCGGCTCGGGTGCTGTCATTTATGCCTGCCACCACGAGCAGAACATTTGGAAAATGGGCGGACTGAAAGGAAAGATGCCGATTACGACGCTCACCTTCGCGATCGGCACATTCGCTCTTTGCGGAGTCCCCTTCACTGCCGGCTTCTTCTCCAAGGAGCAAATCTTTGAAGCCACTCTTCATGCAGGGAACTACTGGCTCTTCGGACTCGCTGTTCTCGTAGCCTGCTTGACCGCGTTTTACATGTTCCGCCTCTTCTTCATCGCCTTTATGGGTAAGAACCGAAGTGAGAATGCGGAGCACGCTAAAGAAGTTGGTCCGCTCATGCTGATCCCGCTGATCCTTCTCGCTATCATGGCAATTGCTTCAGGTTACACTCGTGATCTCGCTCCCGGCGACACCGCGGCTTACCACACAAACTACCTCGCACTTGGCGCCTCGATTGGCGCTCTGGTCGTCGGACTCGTCACAGCCTTCGTCCTCTACCGCAATGCCGATGAAGATCCGCTCGCCAACAACGGCGTGGCTAAGGTCTTCCGCAACAAGTTCTACCTTGATGAGCTCTACGCCAAGATCGTCGGCTATCTTCAGGATGCTGTCGCGGCTGTCGTCCACTTTATCGATGAGCTCGTCATCGGTGGCCTTCTTGTTGGAGGCTTCTCCCGTGCCGCTGGCGGTATCGGTCGTCTTTTCACCCGCATGCAGTCTGGTAACCTCCAGGCCTACGCAAGCCTCTTCGGCGTCGGGGTCATCCTTGTCATCTATCTCACGGTCTTCGTCTCATGAGTGTTATCTTCGTCCTGATTCCCCTTCTCGCAGCCCTCGCCATCTTTTGTGGCGCCAAGGCTCGTCTTACTGCACTCATCGCTTCCGGCCTGACCCTCCTCTTGGGACTCGGCACGGTCTTTAGCTTTGATCATGGTATTTGGTCCATGTCACTGCAGGTGCTCTCGACTCCGAGTATTCACCTGGCAATGGGCTTCTACGATGGCATGAGCGTCATCATGCTCCTCCTGAGCGTGATCGTTCTCTTCGCCGCAGTCTTACACGGTGGTGCTCCTGAAGGACGCGAAAAACTTTGGTATGCCTCCAGCCTCCTGATCGGAGCCGGAGCGATTGGAGCCTTCCTTTCTACCGACCTTTTCTTCTTCTACGCCTTCCACGAGCTCGCGCTCATCCCAACCTTCCTCATGATCGGAATGCTGGGCAAAGGCGAGCGCAAGGAAGCCGCTTGGAAGATCACGATCTACCTCGCCTTTGGTTCCATCATTCTCCTCGCGGGTCTGCTCATGCTGGTCAACGCCTCGGGATCTGAAAGCTGGCTCTTCACCGACCTCCTCGCCTCCGAGATCAACCCTGCGGACCAAAAATGGATCGCCGCTCTCCTCATCGTGGGATTCGGAACTCTCGTCTCACTCTTCCCTTTCCACTCCTGGGCAGCTCCGGCCTACGCTGCTGCTCCGACTCCGGTCGCGATGCTCCACGCTGGCGTCCTTAAGAAGTTCGGTCTTTATGGCCTCATTCGTCTTTACCCGATGGTTTCCGAAGGAATGCAGGTCTGGCTCGGCTGGCTCATCCCACTCCTTCTCGCGAACATCCTTTGGGTGGGCTTTGTGACGCTGAATCAAAAGCGCATCGACACCCTTCTCGGCAACTCCTCGGTGATGCATATGGGTTACATTTTTCTCGCCTTTGCCGCGCTGGTCGATGCCGGAAGCGAAGCAGCCAATGGCATCGCCATTCCCGCCGCAGTCGTGCTCATGTTCGCTCACGGAATCAGCATCGCGATGCTCTTCTGCCTCGCTGACTCGATCCAGAAGCGGACCGGAACTCTCGAACTTGCCGATCTCGGTGGTCTCGCGAAAGCCGCTCCCAAGCTCGCCTTCCTCTTCGGCCTCGCCGGAATGGCCTCGATCGGTCTTCCCGGACTGGCGAACTTCTCGGGCGAGGTGCTCGTTTTCCTCTCCGGATTTGAAGCTTACAAAGGTGGCCCGCTCGGCTGCGTCCAAGTGGCCACCATCCTCGCTCTCTGGGGTGTCGTCATCAGCGCCGTCTACATGCTCCGCGCTTTCCGCAAAACCTTCCAAGGCCCTGCAGTGGAGAATTCCACCGGCGTCTCTGATCTCTCGTGCTGCGAAAAGATCCCCGCTCTCATTCTTGCCGCCGCCCTCTTGGTCGTCGGCCTCTATCCTAACAGCCTACTCAGCCTCCTTAAAGGAAGCGGATGGAATGCTGTTCCCGCCAGCACCGAACAAGCTGACAACTAATCCTTTTTCTTAACTTTCGACTCTCATGCTGTTTGCTCACTGGTTAGAAGCCTACGTCGTCCTCGCCGGGATCGCTCTTTTGATGCTTGAAGCCTTCCTCCCTCAAAAGGAGAAGTTCCTCATTGCCTGTCTTGGAATCGGTGCACTCGTCTTCGGACTTGTCCTCCTCTTCCTTGCAGAAGCTCCAGAAAACAATGCCGAGATGGCCCGCTTCTACGCCTTCGACACGCAAGCGAAGTTCTTCAAAGGCTTCACTCTCGTCGCAGGCATTCTCGCCCTCATCCTCTGTCTCGACTACCGAAAGGTCCTCGCAAAGTTCACCGCAAACCCTGAATCAGAGGACTCCACCGGCGAATATTACTGCCTCATCCTTTTCGCCTGTGCCGGAATGATGTGGATGGCTTCCGCTAAGGACCTCATCTCCCTCTTCGTTTCTCTCGAGCTGACTACCATCACCCTTTACATCCTCGTCGCCTACATGCGCCGGAATGTGGGTTCACTCGAAGCAGGTGTGAAGTTCCTCATCCTCGGTGCGCTTTCCACCGGCTTCCTCGTCTACGGCATCTCTTGGCTCTACGGAGCGACCGGAACCACCAGCCTCGCTGAGATTGGAGCCAGAATGACCGAGGAAAACTCGACCTACCTCCTCTTCGGACTTTCGCTCGTTCTCATCTCCCTCGCTTTCAAGATCGGAGCGGTGCCGATGCACCTCTGGATTCCTGATGTTTATCAAGGCGCTCCGACTCCTACGACAGCTTTCCTTTCAGTAGCCTCTAAGGCATCTGGATTCGCAGTGGCGCTTCGTGTCCTTGAGCCCTTCTTCACGAACCCTCTAACTGCTGAAAAGACGACCTTCATCGTAGCCATTCTTGCAGGTGCGACCATTCTCCTCGGAAACCTCGCAGCCATCCCACAAACCAACTTCAAGCGTCTCCTCGCCTACTCCTCGATCGCCAATGCCGGCTTCATCCTTCTCGGGATCGCTTCTTGGAACAACGGCGGCGAACTCAGCGCCTTCCAAGTCACTGCCTTCTATCTCTCGGTCTACCTTATGATGACCTTCGCGGCCTTCTTCATCCTTGCTGCGATCCACCGCGATAGTGGCTCCGATGAGATTGCTGCATTCGAGGGGCTTTCGTCCCGCAATCCCGCTCTCGCCTTCCTCACCACCATCGTGGTCGGGGCGCTTGCTGGTCTTCCTTTGACTGCTGGATTCTTCGGTAAGTTCTTCGCCTTCCAAGCTGCCGTAAGCGCTCACCTCTGGTTACCCATTGCCCTCGGCTTTATCGGAGTTGCCGCAGGCTTCTACTACTACTTCCAAATCATCCGCGCGATGTATTGGAGAAAGTCCCTTGAGACCCGCCCAGTCAAGGTGCGCCCGCTTTCCTTCTACGTGATCGCGACGCTGACTGCCCTCATCGTTATTTTGGGCATCTTCCCTCAGCCTATTCTCTGGATCATCGGGGGTTAAGCACGCTGCTTAAAAATCCCCAACTTCCCTCTCGAAAACTCTCCTTAAAAACGAGAGCATCCCACCGGGAATGACAGACGAGGAAAGTATCGAAGAAATGATGCGGCAAGTGCGCCGTCTTGAGATCCGTGCCCGCCGTCTGGCAAGCGAGACTTTCTCCGGTGAATACCACTCTTCCTTCAAGGGAGCAGGACTCGATTTCGATGAATTCCGTGAATACCAACCGGGCGATGAGATCCGCTTCATCGACTGGAATGTCACCGCGCGGATGCAAGAGACCTACGTCCGCAAGTTCCGCGAGGAGCGCGAGCTTTCCGTCGTCATCGTGGTCGATGTCTCCGGCTCCACCGACTTCGGCAGTGATCGACTCTCGAAAAGAGAACGAGCTGCAGAACTCACTGCGCTGATGGGATTCAGCGCTCGCTATAATGGCGACAAGGTCGGCCTTCTTCTCTTCTCAAATGGCCCCGAACTCTACCTCCCCCCTCGTAAGGGAGGAAAGACGGTCATCCGTGCCATTCGCGAAGTGCTTACGGCTGCTCCTGAGGATCCCCAGACTTCGATCAACTCAGCCTGCGAATTCCTCCATCAGACCTTGAAGCGGAAGTCGCTCATCTTTTTCATCTCAGACTTTGTCGATTGGGGCTTTGAGAAAACTCTCGGCTCTCTCGCGCAGCAGCACGATGTCGTCGCCCTCTCTGTAGTGGACCCGCTTGAGGAAGAGATTCCTGCGGTTGGAAAAGTGCAGTTCCGTGACCCCGAGACGGGACTCTCAACCGTGGTCAACACCTCGAACCCGAATGCCCGCATGGGCTTGGTAAAACTTTCTCGAAGATATCGCGAGGGCCTTGCCGCTTTCTTTAACAAGCGAGGCATCGACCACGCTGAGGTCTCGACCACCCGAGACTACCTCCCTGCCCTGCACCAACTTTTCCAACGCCGCGCCCGGCGGAAAAACTAAGGAATGCTCCCCGACAATCTCACACTCCCGCACGACATCGGCTCTCCCGAGGAATACCTCCCCGGGACTCCGCTTTGGATCTGGCTCGTGATCGGATTCATCGTTCTCAGCATTCTCTGGGCAGTTTTCTTTTTTCTCTCCCGGCGCAAGAAGATCGTTCAGGCCAAGAACTTCGACTCCGATCAATACACCATCGCCGCGCAGCGTCTTGAGAAACTCAAAGAGCAGGGAGATAAAATCCCCATCGGCCAGGTGGCTACGGCGACCTCTCTCGTCCTCCGCGAGTGCCTCGCACACGTCCTTAACGACCCCGCCCTTTATGAAACCGATGAAGAAATCGCAATCCGCTTAGCAAGCCTCGACCGAGTCCCACCCTCGGTCCGCTCCTTTTTACTCGATCTTAGCGGCGAAAAGTATGCGCCTTCCAAGAACATCGATGAAGTCAAAGCCCTGCGCTTCACCGAGCAAGCGGCGGAGGTCCTTCTAGAGGTGCGCCAATCCCAACTCTCTCCTCAGGAATCATGAGTTGGCTTGATCACTTCGTCCTCGCGCAACCTTGGTGGCTCTTGCTGCTTCTGGCGGTGCCGCTGCTAATCTGGCTCGGCTATAAGCTGGGTGCGCAAAGCTGGGTCATCTATCCCACGCTCCGCGTCCTTGGAACTCTGGGTTATAAAGCCAAGGAAAACCCGATCCGGCTCGCCCCGCTGGTTCTTCCTTTTCTGCTCATCCCCGCCATTATCGGAATGGCGCGACCGCAGTGGCAGAACGAGCGCACCTCACGCAGCGCCAGCGGGATCGACATCCTCGTGACTCTCGATATTTCACAGTCGATGGACACGCGCGATTTCCAATCGACCGACCCGCGCTTCATGCGCCCGTCACGCCGGATCGATGCCGCTCGTGATGTTATTCTTAACTTCATCGCGCAGCGTCGAGACGACCGGATCGGGCTCGTGACCTTCTCGGGCCGCCCCTACACCGTCGCTCCGCTCACGCTGGAGCATGACATTTTAAAACTCAAAATCGGGGAGATCGTCCTCGTCTCAGGCCGCCGCGAAGAAGGAGGAACCGCCATCGGAAGTGCCATCAATGCCGCAAGCATCCGGCTCGATAACCAGAAGGAATCGAAGAGCAAAATCATCGTTCTCGTGACCGATGGCTCCAATAATTCAGGGAAGATTTCCCCCGAGCAAGCCGCGGAACTGGCGGCGGCTCTTGGCATCAAAATCTACACCATCGCGATCGGCACCGAGGGTGGCCGACTCAACGGAATGGCGCAGCAGGAATACGATGAAGACAGCCTGCGAAAGATCGCCGCTACTACCGACGGTGAATTTTTCCGAGCAAGAGACCTCAGCGACCTCGAAGAGGCATTCAAGAGTATCAACGACCTCGAGAAGACCGAGGTCGAGCACTCAAGCTGGATACAAGTGAAGGAATATTACCCCTGGTTCCTGCTGCCCACCACGATCGGGCTTCTCTTTTACTTCCTGATCGCCGCCCTAAAACCCACCCCTCTTCCCTAAACGATGACCTTTGCAGAACCCCTCTGGCTGTGGCTCTTAGTCGTGATCCCCATCGTGGTCACGCTCTCCATCTTGCAGTGGATGCGCCGAGGCAAAGCGTGGAAGAAGCTCGTCGCAGCCCGACTTGAGAAGCGACTCGTTCGTCCACGCTCGGGGGTGAAAGTCTTTGTCGCACTCAGTCTTGCGATGCTAGGATTCGCCCTTCTCGTCACCTCACTCGCGATGCCCGAAGCCGGAGAAGAATGGATTGAGACGCGCACTGAAAGCCGAAATCTTCTGCTCTGTTTTGACATCTCCCAAAGCATGCTCACTGAGGATTCCGGAGCCGGAAGCCGACTCGATGCCGCGAAAGCCGCAGCACTCGAAATCGCAGAACGCTTCCCCACCGACCGCATCGGCCTTCTCATCTTCTCGGGCGAAACTCAAGTGACGGTCCCGCTGACCATCGACCACACCTTTCTCAATCAAACGATCAATCAACTCAATCCGCTCGACCTCCCCATCGGAGGCTCGAACGTCGCTCTCGCACTCAATGATGCCACTGACCTCCTCGTGGACACTGGGCAGCGGAACAATGTCATGATCGTCTTCAGCGACGGTGAAGACCACTCGTCAGGGATCGAAATCGCGGCTCGACGGGCGAAATCAAATGGGATCTTCGTTTACACTCTCGGCTTTGGTTCAGAAAAAGGAGACTTCATCAAAGACCCCCGGGAGCGTGGTGGCTTCTTCCTCGACCGACGCGGGAATCGTGTCTTGAGCCAGCTCAAAGAGGAGTCACTCCAGACCATCGCTCGCGAAACCGATGGGCTTTATGCCCAAGGAGTTGGTAATCGTTTTTTAGGATCGCTTGATGCTGCCGTGGCCCGCATGGATGTCTTCCAACAAGAAGGCGGACATCAACGGATTGCGAAACCGGTCTTTCAATGGTTTCTTCTTCCAAGTCTCCTTTTACTCATGAGCTCAGTCATCGTCAGCCGCCTCGGAAGCGCAGCCAAATCGTTAGCGGTTCTCCTCGCGTGCATCACCCTTCCCAATCCGGTAGAAGCGAACGAGCTGAGTGACTCCTTTCTCGGAAAGAGGGCAAACCAAGAAGGTGAGCACGGGAAAGCACATCAACTCTTTGAAAGTGCCGCCGAAGCCGCCGAGGGCGCGCGCCGCGCGAAGTTCCATCTCGCTGCGGGTGCCTCAGCAAGCCAAGCTGCCGATTGGGACGCCGCCATTTCTTCCTTCAGTCAGGCTCTTATTTCAGAGGAAAGCGAGACGAGGCACCAAGCACACTTCGCCCTTGCCAACGCCCTCTTCTATCGCGGCGCGCAGAACGAAGAAGCCCGGGAGAAATCTTGGAAAGGAGCCGTTGCACACTTCGAAGAAAGCCTCAAAATTGAGCAAACCAAAGCGGCAAAGGAGAACCTCGAAGCAGTCCGTAAGCTCCTGAAACAAGAACAGCAGGAGGAGGAGAAGGAACAGGAACAAGAAAAATCCGAAGACGAGAACAACGAGGAGGAAAACGAAAAGAACGAAGACCCTCAAGAAGGCGAGGAGGGTGAAGAAGGAGAGCCCGAAGAGGGAGAAGAAACAGACGACAAGAAGGAGGAAAGCGAAGGTGAAGGTGAATCGGGTGAGAACGAAAACCCAGATGAGCCAAAAGAGGGCGAGCAGGAAAACCAAGGAGAATCCGGCGAGAACGAATCACCAGAGGAGGGCGAAAACTCTGAAGCCCCTCAGGAAGACGATCCCAATGAGGAGAACCCCGAAGAGCAGCAGACTGAACAAGCTCAGGAAAATCAGGAAGAACCAAAAGAGGAAACCGCAGAAGAGCGAGCCCGCAGAATTCTGAATCAACAAGCCGACTTCGGAGATCGGCCGCCGTCTTCACGCCGCCGCGTGCTCCGCCGTCCCGAGAAGGATTGGTAATCCTCATCAGAACCGATGAACTCCATGCTCCGCATCTTTTTCCTTTACCTCGTCCTCGCGCTCCCGCTCTGGGGGCAGACGCCGACCGTGGAGGCGAGCCTCCAGAGTCACTTTCTCATCGAAGGCGAGGAAACCTTACTCACCCTCACGGTGGAGAATCTTCAAGTGACCGGATGGCCTGCCACCCCGCAGATCAGCCCTCTCAGCTTACGACAGGAGCGTCTCACAAACATCATCAGCAACGGTCGGATTTCGAAAGCCTTCACCTATCGACTCTCCTCAGTAAAGACGGGCACCTTTACCATCCCCTCCTTCAGACTGGGAACCGCGAAAAGCAGCCCCATCACTCTTCACGTGATGAAGAGGGATCATTTAAAAAAGGAAGCACTCATGGTCAATGGCCAGAGCGTCCCCTACTACTCGGGAATTTTCGTCGCCAACCCTCGTCCTTATGTTGGCGAGACTCAAGTGATCGAAGCGAAGCTCTATTTCCCCTCCACCATGCGGGTGGAAGAATCACGCTTTGCTGACTTTGATAAAAAAGATGTCGTGGCTTGGCGCTTCGATCCTGTCTCAGGAGGTGGTGGATTCCGATCGGAGGGCGATGTCTTCCGCGCGATCTCTTACCGCAGTGCGATCACTCCTCTGAGAGAGGGACTCATCTCATTCGGGCCCGGTTCTGCCGAGCCTCTTTTAAACTTCAAGATCAGCCAGAGAGGTCGTCTTCTTTGGGAGCGACACATGCTTAAGTGTCACTTCTCACCTCTCCAGCTGGATGTGCAGCCGCTTCCAAAACCCATCCCTGACGGTTTCTCGGGAGCGATTGGAAACTTCCACCTCACTTCCCGACCCAGCGGGCTCGAGGTCAGCGTGGGCGACCCCATGACCATAGAACTTCAGGTCAACGGCACCGGAAATCTCGATCAACTCGGACCGCCCCGCCTTCTCGATGAAGACGGCGCATTCAAGCAGTATGATATTTCTAAAAAACCCCAAGGCAACGAGCGGCGCAGCGCCACCGGAATCGTCGAATTCTCCCAAGTCATCCGACCCGAACGCGTCACTACAAAACTTCCGTCCTATGAGCTTGTTTTTTTTGACCCCATTCTAAAGCAATATCGCACCGTCCGCACCCCCGCTCTCCCAATCACTGTCAAGCCATCTGATCGCCCTACTCCTGCAGCCACGGCCGCGGCAGAAGATCCTTCCTTGGCATTCCTAACGCCCGGAACCTACGTCATCCCAGCGACTCCGATCTCCCGCCCCGCATGGCTCTGGCAGATCATCCCTGTCCTCATTGCTCTCTTTTTACTGATCAAAAAACTGCGACCCGCAATCCAAGCTCAACAGGAACAGAGCCAGATCAGCAAGGAATTTGAAAGTGACCTCAAGACAACTCAGAAGGCGCAAAGTCGCAGCGAGTTCTACCGCCTCGCCTGCCAGGTGATCGAGCGCTGGTCACCCAAGAGTGGTCCACCAGAAGAAACTGCCGCAATCATCCAAACCCGAGATGAAATCTGCTTCAGTCCCGACGCTGAGGAAGAGCCCATTCTTCCTAAGGAAAAGAGCGCCATCGTCTCCCTTCTTCGTCAGCTCGCTCCCCTGATTCTCCTCTCGCTTTTCTTGCTCCCTCAACCCGTGCAAGCCGAACGCGAGACTCGAATTACCGAAGCCGAGAACAATCCCACCCCAGAAGCTTTCTATAATCTGGGCCTCCTCGAGGAAAAAGCCGGCAACACCCCCGCAGCAGCTCTCTACTTTTACCGACACGAAGCCTATGCCGGAAAAGGAGACGCCCTAGAGCCACTTCTTCGCCAGATGGGTGCCATCCGCCGAGTTCAAGCACGGGGCATGGAAATGATCTCGCTCGTTCCCCGCTCCGTCTTCCGCCAGTGCGGTTTTGCCTGTCTCTGGGGGCTCGGACTCAGTGCCTTTGTCTTGATCGCCCACATCCGAGGATGGGCTCCTTATCTCATCCCTCTCACTGTCATCACGGGCGCACTCTGGCTCCTTGCCGAGTTCTACTATCCACGAGACATCAGCTTTGAACCTCTCCGTGAACTCTCGCTCGTGATGGAGGAAAAGGAACTCCACGATGCGCCCTTCGATGGCTCCGCGACTTCACGAAAAATCCCCGCAGGGAGCATTGGAAAAATGCGCGGCAGCAGCAGCGACTGGATCTTCCTAGAAATTCCAGGCGGATCAAAAGGTTGGCTTCCGCGCGCGAGCGTCACTCCGATTGCGGGTCGTCAATTGTGGAATTCCCTGACTTCACAAAAAGACTAACCTGCTCCAGCTCCAGCGCGAGATCGACACTATTGACGGTCACATTTTCTGGCACCTGAAGCACCGTGGGTGAAAAACTAAGGATCCCCTGAATCCCTGCCTTCACGAGATCATTCGTCACCGCTTGGGCGTGCTCCACCGGAACCGAAAGAATCGCGAGGCGGATCGCATATTTCTCCACAATCTCCGGCATCTCTTTCACATGATGCACCGGCACCGTGATCCCCCGCTGAGCCACCCCATCAGGAGCGGCATCAAAAGCAGCCACCACCTCAAAGCCCTCCTTATGGAATCCCGCGTAGCGCAAGAGCGCCGCCCCGAGATTTCCCGCGCCGACAAGAATGACGGGCTGAAGATGCGCCCGTCCCAGGATCTCTCCGATCGCCGTCGTCAGCTCCAGCACCGAGTAGCCCAGCCCCCGCGTGCCAAAGGTTCCCAAGTAAGTAAGATCACGTCGTAGTTGAGAAGGATTCACCCCCGCAGCCTTCGCAAGCGCCGATGAAGAGATCGTCGTCGTCTCGGCATCTTCCAGCCTCCGCAAGCAGCGATGATAAATGGAAAGCCGATAAATTGTCTTTCCTGGAATCTTGTCCTTTCCCACGGGCCAACACTCTGACCCAAAGGGCTATCTGTCAAGGGGCGCTTAAGCAGCCTTAAATAATTGCCTTTCCCCACCGACATGCGATTTTTCTTTAGTGAAGGAACTCAAGGACGGCATCCGCGCTCTCGTGCGCATCGATTTTCAGGGCAATGTCGGCGACCGATGTGGCTGTGCGGGCAGGGTGCCCCATGAACGGAATGTGCGGAAAACCTGACGCACGCACATCAAATAGCAATGTGCCCATGCCGCCTTTTTTCAACATGCGCACGAAACCGACCGTGCCTTTGCGCCCTTGGGCAAACACGTCGCCGGACATTTTGAGCATGTTTTGTTCGTAATGTGCGTTGAAATACGGGTTCGCGATGGGCCGGTACAGCCCGCCGATGGTGTACCCGCGATGGACCAACGCCTGACGGGGCGCTTCGTGGTTGCCAAAATGGCCGGTGACAAACAGAACAGGCCGTCCTTGCGCCTTTGCCTTTTCCAATTTTGCCTGTACATCTTCAAATTGTTCTATCGATAAGATACAACCAAAATGAGGTATCGGAACTTGCACATCATCCACCTTCCCACAAAAGTCTTGTTCTGGAATATTAACACTTATATGCGCCGAGAGTTGATGCCCAAAGAAATCAAAATCAATCCAAGTTTCGGTAAATCT
>JALZWA010000123.1 GCA_023299815.1 Akkermansiaceae bacterium | reverse complement strand
TGTGCAATGTGCATATCGACCGTGCGAGTCTCGATCTTATGAGGATCAATCCCCCAAACGTGGCGGAGGAGTTCATCACGCGGCACGGGCCGATCTGGATTAGCCATCAGGTAGCGCAACAAGCTCACCTCACGCTCAGACAACTCGACCTTCACATCCTTAAAGCGAATTTCTGATCTCGTGAGATCGATCTCACGGCCACTGATCTCATAGCTCGCCACCTTTGGCTTCCGCTCCGTGGCGCGGCGCAGCACCGCATCCACCCGCGCCAGCAACTCCCGTGCACTGAAGGGCTTCACCACATAATCATCCGCTCCCATCTTAAGACCTTGGACCCGGTCATTCTCCTCCCCCTTTGCGGAAAGGATGATGACCGCCTGACCTGCTCGCTCTTTCCCCAGCGCCTCCAGAATTTCAAATCCCGTGAAATGGGGAAGAATGAGATCGAGCAAAAGAAGATCGTAGTGAGCACAGAGCGCCATCTTTCGGCCTTCAGCCCCATCTGTGGCAGAGATCACCTGATAGCCGGCAAACTGCAAGGCATCGCAGATTCCGCGGCGAACCGCAGCATCATCTTCAACAACTAGAATCGTAGGATCTGACATCAAACAAAGGACGGACTTACTTCTTCTCGAACTGATACCCTTTTTCCCGTGCCTGTTCACGCACGGTTTTGCTGATCGCGACATCGAGCGTGCTTTCCTTTGAAGTTTCCTTGCTCTTCTCAGCCACAAAAATAGCGCGCGCTTTATTGAGATCTTGGATTTTTTTCTGCAGAGCAGTGCGCTTTGCTTGATAGCTGGCCACGTATTTCTTGCGACCTTCGAGATCGAGCTTGCGCATCGCCTCCGGCAGGTCTGCCTCCTTCACCTTTGTCCAATCAAAGGTTCCGCCATGACAGGCATCGCAGAGATCCCAGCTCGCATTCCAATAATTTCCGCTCGCCTTGGTCACCGCACGATTCACATGCGCTCCCGATTTCTCCTTCTTTACCGAATTTCCATCCTGTATAATCTGCTGATGTTTCTTAGCTGCTCCAGACTTCCCATAAGGAATGTAGGTCCCATTGATCGCTTCATTGAGCTTCATGATCTGCACATCTTGAGGCGCTGGAATATGGGCTACCGCAGCATTGTGATTAATCACCAGGAAGCTTCCCTCCGCGAGAAGCTGTCCAGTATTCCAACCTCCGCTGAGGCCTACGGTTTCTGCTCCACAATGGATCGTATTGACGACGACTCCTTTTCCGATGGCCTCTCGGCAGGCTTTCTGAGGGTTTACCGGCCCTTGATTGAAGGACTCATTCCCGGCAATAAAGATCGCTTTGTAAACCTGTGGAGACGCATCCCATTTTAAATCAGCCATCGCCCGCGTGATGACCGCTCCGCAGAACTCATCTCCGCCCGAAGTGGTCAACCCAAAGAGATCTTCACTCACCTGATCAAGATCACGAGTCAGCGGCTGGATTTGGCGCACCCACTGCGCCTTCGAATCGAGACGACTATTTCCATATTCGTAGAGCGCCACTTCCACAAAAGGAACCTGACCATCCTTCTCCGCTTCGATGAAGGTATTCACAACCTTCCAGAGCTGCGTCTTGGTCTGCTCAATGAGCCCATTCATACTCCCCGAGGTGTCGAGAAGAATGGCCAGCTGCACCTTAGACTCCTTCACCGGCACGGAAGGCAGTTCATGCGCCAAGAGTGGATTGATAAACGAGGAAACGATAAGGCAGAGCAGATGGGTTCTTTTCATGACCCACTCAAGCTATCGTGCAGCTCGCTCCCCGTGTGTAAACGGGATGTAAAAGAGAGAGCCTAGCGATTCGGCATCATCGCATAAGCTCCCATCGTCATGCACCAGGCTTCCACGGTGGACATGCGCTTTTGTTCATGACCTTTTCCCCAAGAATCGGTGTAAATGATTTCTTCCTTCTCCTCATTGTAGCCAATGATGAGGCGCATGTGTCCACCAAAGCTCTGCGGTAATCCCTTTTCAGGAAACATTCCCAAGTTCAGGGTCCAGCAGATCGGAATTCCCTGATCGATGAATGATTCCATCTTATTGGTGAAGACCTTGTAGCGGCTCTCCTTCCCCTTGACCT
Source organism: Akkermansiaceae bacterium (assembly GCA_023299815.1). Taxonomy (GTDB): domain Bacteria; phylum Verrucomicrobiota; class Verrucomicrobiia; order Verrucomicrobiales; family Akkermansiaceae; genus SW10. The sequence continues at coordinate 14,377 of JALZWA010000123.1, read as the reverse complement.
CTTTATAAACCTCCTTATCGAGCTTCATCCAAAAAACCTGAGCATTGATGATGTAACGATCCAGATCGATATCGAAGCTCTTCTTTCCCTGCTTCTTAGCTTCTCGATTGTAGGCCTTGTAGTCTCTCTCCACCTGCTTGTAATCGTAATCGACAAATTTAAGCGTCCGAATGTGGAGCTTGCCAGTCAACTTACTGAAGGCCTCTTCCATCGCCTCACCACTCGTTCCTCCTCTTGTCGTATTTGCGACCTGAGCAAGTTCATGCTGATCAGCATCAAGGCCGAAATAGCGAACCACTCGCTCAACACTCGCCACGACACAGTATCCCTTTTGGCCTTGATCCACCATCGGGACATTCTCGATGAGAACGTCGCCATTCTTCTCGACCACGTTTCCACTCAAGCTAGAACGACTTTTGATCCGCTTCTTTCCGTGAGTCGATTTTGCCGAAGCCACCCGCAAGCGGATAAACTCAACTCGCTTCGACTTCTTCTCGACACTTCCTTCTAACAAATAAGCGGTATCTCCTTTCCGCCACATCTGTCCCTGTAGCTCCACCGCTCCGGACTTGCTGCGATCTTGGGCACGCACATCCAGCTTCTTACTCAATGCGGCGCTCCATTCACTGAAAATATCATTATATTTCGTCTGATTGATCTGCTCATCATCCCCTCTGTTGTAGATCGAGAACGTCGCCCCGCTAAGCCCCTCACCACCTCCACGCACGATGACTTCCCCCAAGCTTTTCCCAAGAAGGCTAAACTTCCCTCCTGTTGCGCGAAGCCCCTTCTTATCAGACGAAAGCCACTCGAAACTTGGAGTCGCCACCTTAAATTGCGAAACGTCTACTCCCTGCTCTTTCAGCTTCTTAAGTAATTGAGGATCGATCTCTTTCTTTTTCCCTTTTTTACTCTCACCATATTTTTGATGAAAACTCTGCAGAGTCACATCCCAGAGCTGCGGCGAGAAAAACACTCCATCGAGCGCTTTTTTCTTCGGGCCCTTCGCTAGACTCAATAACGGAAAACAACAACACAGCCACAACAACATCCTCATCCCTCTAATAACGGTCACCTCTCAAAAAGTGTCCATCAAAAAAGACATATACTTAAATGACACCATTAAGCGGTGGTATCCCAAGTTGCTCAGGAAGTGCCGTGCGCGGACGCCAAGTTAAGATCTCAGGCTCCCCTTTCGTAACGAGCACGGTGTGCTCAAAGTGACTGGAAGGACGACGATCTGAGGACACTACGGTCCAGCCATCATCTAACCAATCGACGGTGCCTACTCCGGCATTCACCATCGGCTCGATCGCTAAAATCATTCCCGCCTTGAGAATGGGAGACTTTCCTGCAGGGCGATAGTTCGGCACCTGCGGCTCTTCGTGCAGCTGTCGCCCTACCCCATGACCCACTAGATCACGGACAACCGTGAATCCATGCTTTATGACATATTCCTCAACCGATCCGCAAAGGTCGGAAAGCTTCGCTCCATCGCGGGCATGGCTGATTGCGATAAAGAGAGATTCCTCGGTCGCAGCAAGCAGACGCTTCTGCTCCCCATTGATTTTCCCTACCGGGACGGTGACTGCATTGTCTCCAATCCATCCATGAAGCTTAATGCCGACATCGATTTTCACCAAATCCCCATCAACAATCACTCGATCTCCCCCGATCCCGTGGACCACTTCCTCATTCATCGAGATACAAATCTGCCCAGGGAAGTCGCGATACTTGTAAAACGCGCTCTTAGCTCCCAACTCCGCGATCTTTTCCATCGCAAATTGATCCACCTCAAGCGTGGTTTTCCCGGCTTCGATAAACTTGGCGGTCGCTTGCAAGACTTCACTCGCCAGAGCGCCAGCGGCACGCATGCGGTCGATTTCTTGAGGCGACTTAATCGGAATGCGTGATCTTTTTCCCATGGGTTCTTACAGTGAAAGTTTCGAGCGAAGCTCAGTGTGAATATCATCAGGAGATCCCAGCGCTTCGATCAGCGTCAATCTCCCTTGCTCTTCATAGAAGCCTACCAGCGGAAAGGTCAACCTTTCAAACTCCTTCAGCCGACTCTCAAAGCGCACGACATTATCGTCCGCACGAGTAACCATCGCGCCCCCACATTTTGAGCATTCCTCAGCATGCCCTCTCGATGTCACCCAATGGCAGATCTCACACTCAAGGCGCCCTGCAACCCGACGACGAAGCTCCTCATAAGGAACCTCTAGAAACACCGAATGCGGAAGCGGCAGACCAGCGCTCTCAAAGGCGGCATCAAGCGCTTCAGCCTGTGCTAAAGTCCGAGGAAAGCCGTCCAGAATGGCCGGACCTTCAATCTGGCCGAACCACTCGATCACCATGGGCACCATCACTTCGTCTGGAACATACTCGCCACGATCAAGAAAAGGACGCGCCTTTTCACCGAGCTCGGTGCCATCGCGCTGCGCAGACCTCAAGAGTCCACCGGTGCTTAAATAAGAAAACCCGCCACGATCGGCGAGTCTTCGGCCTTGTGTGCCCTTCCCCGATGCCGGAGCGCCGAGGAAGACAAGGGATTGTTGAGACACTGGAGTAGTCTACTGGTTGTAGATCGAAGCTACAATCGCCACGAGGATGATGATAGCCAGAACAGTCCAGAGATAAATCACTGAGGCGCTAGATTTCTGTGGAGCACCCGTTGCTAAGCCACGCTGATTGCGGCCCTTGATTTTACCCTTACGAAGGAAACCATCATAGTGGCGCTGCAGAAGATGGGTCTCGATCTGACGCATCATGTCCAGTAGCACCCCGACCAGAATCAGAAGACTCGTGCCTCCAAAGAAGGAAGTCACCATACCACCTGCCGGTAGATTCAGCGCAAGAGCGATGAAGTAAGGCAGCATGAAGATGAGCGTCAGGAAGATCGCACCAGCGAAGGTCAGGCGAGTCATTGTGAAGTCAAGGAAGTCAGAGGTAGGCTTACCTGGACGAACACCCGGGATGTAACCTCCGCCTTTTTTGAGGTTCTCGGCAATTTCACTCGGCTGGAACATTGTCGCCACCCAGAAGAAACTGAAGAAGAAGATCATCGTGCCTGAGATCAGGTAGAACCAGAAGCTATCAGGAGAAAGCACCTCAAGCGTCGTCGCCACGATCTTACTATCAGGCCAGATCTGACCAATGATGGTGGGAGGAAGCTGAAGAATCGCAGTTGCGAAAATGACGGGCATGACACCGGCATAGTTCACCTTGAGAGGAAGATACTGAGTTCCACCAGCCATCTCACGGCGTCCAGCAACCCGGCGGGCATACTGAACAGCTATTCGTCGCTGGGCCTGCGTGATCGCAATGACCGCCGCAATCACGAGAAGGAAGAGAACAACAAGAACCACAATCAAAAGTGGGCTGAAAGCATTACCTGCCCGCTGAACCACGAAGGTGTTCCAGAGAGTGACGATCACACCAGGCATTGCCGAGATGATGTTCACTGAAATGATGAGAGAGATACCATTTCCGATACCCCGCTCGGTGATCTGATCACCCACCCACATCAAGAAAAGGGTTCCCGAGACGATGATGAGCACCGTCATGGCGATGAAGCCGGGACCGTAGTCCGGCACGAGGTCAGATCCAACCGCATCAATCGCCTTACCAATTCCCTGAAGGAGGAAGTTACTCTCCGGGTTATTGAGAGATTTTGCGAGGAAGAAGCCCTGCACCACCGCAATCAAGATGGTGACGTAACGGGTGTAAGAGTTAATCTTCTGACGTCCGCCGTCCTGCTTCGCAAGGCGGGCCAGCTTAGGAACGACCGCGCTGAGAAGCTGCATCATAATCGATGCTGAAATGTAAGGCATGATACCTAGTGAAAAGAGCCCCATCGCTTGGAGTCCACCACCGGAGAAGACGTTGAGCATTGCTCCGACTCCCCCACCTGCGCCGTCCTCGCCGTCCTTGGCTTGGATATCAAGCCAGGTCGATATCACCTCCATGTTCACTCCTGGAAGCGGCAAAGCCACTCCAAGACGGACGATGACGATCATCGCCATGGTGAAAAGAATGCGATCCCGAAGTTCGGGGATCTTCCAAGTGTTTGCGAATGCTGAAATCATAATTGATTGAGGATCTGTGAAAATTATTGTGAGCGCCCTTCTCCGGCGACGGGCTTCGACTCATGGAGTCCGGTAAGGATATTTGAAATCCGAGGGGACGAATACTGGGAACTAAAAAAGGCACTTTGAGCTTCAAAGTAGGCCTTGTGTCCGGCTGCAAGGTCCGGAAGTTGAGCAAGATGGAGCTGCTGTTGCTCGTCTATTTTAGGAAGAGTCGCAGTGCGAGACCTGTTATCCTGAAAAGCGCTCACCAAGATGGTGAGTTTTTCAGCACCTGCAGCAATCTCACCCCCATCTGCCATTCCTTGAAGAACAGCAGACATTTCCAAATAGAGCCCGGCCTGCTCTTTCATGAGCGATTCGTGGGACTCCTTAGAACTACAAGACGTGATTCCAAGGGAAATGAGCAATAACGCAAAAAACGCTGTGACTCGGCGAACCGAGCCCAACGTTGTAAAGCTTGATGAGGTAGTGATCACAAAGAGAGAGTGACTCGCAAGCTGCTTAGAGCTCGAGAGAGCCCCCTGCTTTTTCGATCTTTTCCTTAGCGGAAGCACTGGCGAGATCGACAGTGACCTTGAACTTCTTGGTCAGGTCGCCCTGGCCGAGGAGCTTGATCTTGTCTGCCTGTCCCTTGATGAGCCCAGCGTCACGAAGTGAGACTTCGTTGACTTCGGCTCCGTCTTCGAAAAACGTCTCAAGTTGCGAGATGTTCACGATAGCGACGGTGTCGCGGAACTGAAGGTTACTGAAGCCACGCTTTGGAAGACGACGGTGAAGGGGCATTTGGCCACCTTCGAAACCAGGACGGACGCCACCGCCGGAGCGGGACTTCTGACCCTTGTGGCCTCGACCGGAAGTCTTTCCTTGGCCAGAGCTTTCACCGCAACCGAGACGCTTGCGACGATGCTTGGATCCGGGATTCGGAGAGAGATTATGGAGATTCATTTTAAATGGATAAATTGAGGATTGAGAGAGAAGTTAGGGAGAGAAGCGATGCGGCCCTCCCCCATCTTCCTTTAGATCGCTTTTTCCTTCTTGCTCTTACCACGGAGGGTAAGAATTTCGTCGCGGTTACGAAGTTCGCTCAGTGCTTTAAGAGTCGCCTTCACCACGTTAGCGTGGTTATTGGACCCGATGGACTTGGAAAGAACATCTTGGATACCAACAGCTTCACAAACTGCACGGACACCACCACCAGCGATAACGCCGGTTCCGGGTGATGCTGGCTTGAGGAGAACCTTACCGCCACCGAACTCTGCATAGATTTCGTGAGGAATGGTAGGACCGTCGAGTTGCATCTTCTGGAGGCTCTTACCAGCGATGCCGGAAGCCTTCTTGATGCACTCGGCGACTTCATTCGCCTTACCGAAGCCTACACCAACACTGCCTTTTCCGTTACCGGAGACGACGAGTGCAGAGAAGCTAAAGCGACGACCACCTTTTACGACCTTAGAACAGCGGTTAATGAAGACCACTTTTTCAGTGAGTTCATTGCCGTCCTTATCGGTAGGTGCGGGAGGTGGTTCGCGGCGTGGACCACGTCCACCGCCACCGCGGAATCCGCCACCGCGGCTATCGCCACCGCGACCGCCACGACCTTGGTCGCCTCGGCCGCCTCGGCCTTGATCGCCACCACGGCTGTTCGCATCCGCTGCTGCGGGTGCTGCTGCACCTGCTGGTGCCGCTGCTGCGCCTGCAGGCTTTGCATCCCCAGCGGGTTTTGCGTCGCCAGCTGGCTTAGGAGTTTCGTTAGTTGCCATTATGATAGAGAGCGATAATTAGAATTTAAGACCACCTTCGCGGGCGGCATCGGCAAGGACTTTGACCTTACCATGGAAGAGGTGACCACCACGATCGAAGACAACGGCTTCGATCTTGGCACCTTTGGCACGCTCAGCGATGAGCTTACCGACGGATTCAGCAGTAGCCTTAGAGGCTCCGTTGGCTTCGACCTCTTTATCGAGAGTCGAGGCAGCACAGAGAGTCTTTCCGGCGAGATCGTCGATGACCTGAGCGTAGACGTTCTTGTTCGAGAAGTGAACCGCGAGGCGTGGCTTGGTAGCCGTGCCGCTGAGCTTCTTACGAATGCGGCGGTGCACCTTTTGACGGATTTTCTTACGATTGAGTGTACTCATTGAAGTTGGGAAGTTTTTTGATTGATTAAGTTCAGGTTACTTCACGCTCTTACCAGCCTTACGGCGGACGTATTCACCAACGTAGCGGACTCCTTTGCCCTTGTAAGGCTCAGGTGGATAGTATGAACGCACTTCAGCGGCAAATTGGCCGACGAGTTGCTTGTCGATTCCTTCGACCTTGATCTTAGTATTATCTGCAACGGTAACGGTGAGACCTTCTGGGATCGGGTGAAGAATTGGGTGAGATTTTCCGAGGCTGAGGTCAATCGCTTTGCCTTTGACAGCAGCACGGAAACCAACACCTTGGATTTCGAGGTCCTTGACGTAACCTTCGTTGACGCCCTGGATCATGTTATTGATAAGGCTGCGGAAGGTGCCGTGAAGCGCACGCAGTGTGCGGAGCTCGGAAACACGCTCAACGGTGAGTTCACCGGATTCTTCTTTAGCAACAAGACCTTCTGGAAGATCAAGATTGAGTTTCCCCTTAGGTCCATCAACAGCGACGTTGCCGCCGGAGATTTTAACGGACACCTTTTCAGGGACAGCGATGGTAGCTTTTCCTACTCGTGACATTGTTTCAGTTTTCTACGAGGGGTTGTTTACCAGACGAAGGCGATGATTTCGCCACCGATGTTCTTCTTCTTAGCCTGAGTTCCGGTCATCACACCATGAGAGGTGGAGATGATCGAGATACCCATGTTGTTAAGAACGCGAGGGATGTCTTGCGAAGCGGAATACTTCCGGCGACCACACTTGGAGACCCGCTTGAGGTCAGTGAGGGCTGGAACGCCATCGACGAACTTCGTGGTCACGTGCACTTCGGGAAATTGTCCCGAGGTGTTGACCTCGTAGTCTATGATGTATCCTTCTTCTTTGAGGATGCGAGAGAGTTCGACCTTCATTTTAGAATGAGGCGCAGTGAAGGTATCATTACCTGCACGCGATGCATTCTTGAGGCGAATCAAAAAGTCAGCGATTGGATCTGTGAGAGTTCCCATGAATCTATTTCTTTCTAGGTTAGTATGGGTTAAGCGGCGTCTTCGGCCTTCACGTTATCACGGAAAGGCATGCCGAGGGCTTTGAGGAGGGCTTTGGAACCAGCATCCGTCTTGGAACTCGTAACAAAGATAAAGTCGAATCCGATTTGGCGCTTGATCTGGTCGAGCTCCACTTCAGGGAAAATCGACTGATCAGGGAAACCAACGGCGTAGTTTCCACTTCCGTCAAAAGACTTGAAGGGAAGACCGCGGAAGTCACGAATGTTCGGGCAGGTGATGTGGATGAAGCGGTCAAGGAATTCCCACATGTGAGCACCGCGAAGGGTGACACGGGCTCCGACTTGCTCCCCTTCCCTCACCTTGAAGTTCGCAACACTCTTACGAGCGAAAACGACTGCAGGCTTCTGGCCGGTGATCTTGGAGACCTCAGCGACGGCATCTTCAACAGCGGCTTTGCGCTCGTTGACGTAGTGTCCGACGTGAGAGTTAACCACAATCTTTTCAAGACGTGGCACTTCGTTGACGTTCTTGTAACCCTCTTCCTTTTGGAGAGTAGCAACAAGTTGCTCTTCGTAGAGCTTTTGTAGTGTTGGTTTCATTTTTTGGCGGGTCAGCGGTTGCTTAAGCGCACAGTCAGATCAATGAAGATCTAACTAGACTTTCTTTACGTTAGAAATGTGGATTGGGCCATCCTGCTCCTCGATTCCCCCATCTGGGTTCAGCTCGGTTTTGCGGATCGCCTTTTTGATCTTGCGGACATCTTCTACGATGACCTGACCTTTTTCAGCATTCACGGAGAGAACAGTTCCTGTCTTTCCTTTGTGGTTACCGGAGATGACTTTGACATCGTCACCAGGCTTTACGTGAGTTTTGAGCTTCATGGTAAAAATAAGAAGGTGATTAGAGGACCTCGGGAGCGAGGGAAACGATCTTCATGAAGTTCTTTTCACGAAGTTCACGGGCAACAGGTCCGAAGATGCGAGTGCCCTTAGGGTTATTGTCCTTATCGATGATGACGATTGCGTTTTCGTCGAAACGAAGAACGGAGCCATCAGCACGACGGACAGGGTAAGCGGTGCGAACGACGACGGCCTTGATGACAGCACCCTTTTTGACCGAAGCGGTCGGGATGGCCTCACGGACGTGAGCGGTGATGATGTCACCGATCGACGCGGCTTTAGAGCGCGTTCCGAGAACGCCAATCATTTTAGCCTGACGAGCGCCGGTGTTATCGGCGATCACGACTTTGGATTCCATTTGGATCATGGCAGTAAAATATCGTTAAAATTTAATTAGTGGCTGAGGACCTCGACGAGCTCCCAACGCTTAAGCTTAGAGAGAGGACGGGTCTCGCGGATACGGACCTTGTCCCCTACTGCCGCAACTCCTTCTTCATCGTGAGCGTAGAACTTCTTCGAGCGCTTTACGATTTTCTTGAACTGAGGGTGTGGAACGCGGTTGATGTATTCGACGACGATGGTCTTGTCCATACTGGTCGACTTTACAAGCCCAACGCGGACCTTTGTGTTTTTATTTTGGCCGGCCTCGGAAGGCACAAACTCTTTCTTATCGGACGCTTCACTCATGGTCTCGTAAATAGGTTAAATGGTGTTTTGCTTAGGACGCAGATTTACGCTCTGTGAGCAGGGTCATGACGCGGGCAACCTCACGACGAACGTGACGACGGCGAGCGGTGTTTTCAAGCTGACCAGTGGCCTGCTGAAGACGGAGATTAAGGGCCTCCTGCTTAAGATCGCGCAGGCGGGTTTGGAGTTCATCGGAGCTGAGCTCACGAAGTTCGGTGATTTTGGTCTGGGGCATGACGAGATGTTCCTAGTAAAATGTTAAAATTGAGAATTAGCCACGTGCTACGAAACGAGTCTCGAAGCCGAGCTTATAAGATGCGAGACGCATTGCCTCACGAGCTTGTGATTCAGGGACACCAGCAACTTCGAAAAGCATGGTGCCGGGGCGGATGACTGCTACCCAGGCATCGACAGATCCCTTACCCTTACCCATCCGAGTTTCGGGTGGCCGACGGGTGATGGACTTGTGAGGAAAGACTCGGATCCAGACTTTTCCCTTACGCTTAAGGAAACGGTTAATAGAGACACGGCAGGCTTCGATCTGACGGTTTGTCATCCAAGCACGGCCAAGAGCTTGCAGGCCGAAGTCGCCGAAGCTGACATCAGTTCCCCGCTGGGCATTACCACTCCGGCTACCACGATGGGTCTTCCGGAATTTGGTTCTTTTGGGCATTAAAGGCATAATATTGTCCTCCTAAAATTTAGTGTTAAATTGGGCTGATGATTAGGATGCAGGCTTTGCGTCCGTGCTTCCAGCTGGCTTGTCAGAATTGTTACTTGGAGGACCATCAGGTCCACGACGATCACCACCGCGACCGCCACGATCACCGCCGCGACCGCCACGATCACCACCACGACCGCCACGACGTGGACGATCAGTGCCTGGAGGGCGTGATCCTTTGTCAGCGTCTGCATCCTTATTGATCCAGCACTTGATACCGATGATTCCGTAGACGGTCTTGGCTTCTGCGAAGCCGTAGTCGATGGGAACACGGAGAGTTTGAAGAGGCACTTTGCCCTCACGATAGGTCTCAGCACGAGCGATATCAGCTCCACCAAGACGGCCACCACAGCGAATGCGGATACCATTGGCACCGAACTCCATGGCTGTCTGAACGGCACGCTTCATGGCGCGACGGAATGCAATCCGGCGCTCAAGCTGAACAGCGACGTTTTCACAAACGTGCTGAGCATCAAGTTCAGGCTTACGAATCTCGATGATATCGATCTTAACTTGGGAACCGGAACAAATCTTGCCGATGTCGTTCGTCATTCTCTCGATCTCAGATCCCTTACGTCCAATGACGAGGCCGGGGCGTGAGGTGTGAAGAGTAATGCGGACGCTATTCCAAGCACGCTCGACCACAACGCGAGAGATCGCGATGCCCTGAAGGCGGCCTTTGATATACCTACGGATGGTGAGATCCTCGTGAAGCTTGTTGGTGTAGTCTTTGCCTTCGGCATACCACTTAGAGCGCCAGTCTTTGTTGACCGCGAGGCGGAATCCAATTGGATTTACTTTCTGTCCCATGATTCTTTAATTTAAAAAGTTAGAAATGATTTACTCGGCTGCGCCCTTTGCGGCATCGAGGTCGGCAGCTTGTTGCAGCCAGTTGTCACGCTCAATGCGTCCCTTGAAGGAGAGAAGATCATCGAAAGCGGTGATGTTCGTCTCATTCCAGGCAGCAACCTGTGCGTAGGTGTAGATTCCAAAGCCATGCAGCTTTGCTTCGAGAGCTGGACCAACGCCGCTGATGACCTTGAGGTCGTCAATTTCGTCAGGAGCTTCGTCGTAAACTTTACCAAGATCGTAGTCAGCGGCTGACTTCTCTTCAGAAGCGGCCTCTTCCTTAGCAGCGGGAACTTCTTCCTCGACTGCCGCAGCAGCTTTACCGGTGAAGAGTGACTTAATGGTGTCGCGCTTTTTGGGCTTACCGGAAGTCTTCTTCTCCTCAGGAGCTTCGAACTCGTCAGTGAGAGTGATGAAAATGTGGCTGCTACGCTTACGAATGGCACCTGCGGAACCACGAGCACGTGGCTTGAAGCGCTTGAGAGTAGGACCGTCGCCGATTGTTGCTTCTTGGATGATTAACTCATCAGCGGAAAGCTCGTGATTATTCTCAGCATTAGCAATAGCACTCTTGAGAGTCTTGCCAATGAGGTGAGCGGCTTTCTTAGGCGTGTAGGTGAGCGCATCGAGGGCGTCGGAAACAGGAAGACCCTGGATTTCACGAGCGACGTCGCGTGCTTTCTTCGGAGAGATCCGGGCGTATTTAGTGGTGGAACGAACTTGCATCAGTTTGTCTGTTCGGAGTTGTCGAGAATGATAAGAGCAGTGTCCTTCGGGAGCACTGGGTTTTCTGGATTAGTCAGAGATTGGATAAGCAGGCCGCTTACATCGGCCCGAGAGATGGCGACGACCGCGTCACCAAGATAAGTGCCAGACCGCTCGAGGCGGAAACGCATTCCAGGGCGGACGTCGGCTACGTCCCCAGCGTTGATAATGAGAAGACCGGATTCTGAATCAACGCTCAACACAGTCGCTTCGGCGGCAGTTCCCTGCCGGACCTTACGTTGTGGTTGCTGGCGTTGACCTAAATCGGCTTGAAGCTGACGCATCTTGGCTTCCACCATGGCGCGGGCTTCAGGATCTGATGCGACCACCGTGCGAAGATAATCTTGCATGATGATCAATAGATCGGTCGAAGAAAGTTCAAGCTTCGCGAGTTGTTCGCTGGCGACTTGGTAGTCAGCCACCGCAGAGCGAAGCTTGTCATCTCCCCCTTCAAAGAAACCTTTTCCAAAAAGAGCGAGGTGCTCCTTAATCTCCTTAAGAGATTTGGTCTTGGCTGCCTCACGCTCAAGAGCAGAGGCATAACCCTTATTAAGGGTCTCGTTTTGAAGACGAAGTGTCCTGTTCTCTCGCTGAAGATTCGCTAGCTGCTCCCCCACTGTCTCCTGCCCAGCAACGAGCCCAGACTGACCAAGGAGACAGGCTCCGGTCAGGGTGAGAATGCTGGAAGAGAGAGAGTTCATGAGATGAGAAAGAGCGATTGCTTCAGAAGTGCGAAAGATACAAGAAAATTACTTCTTACCGATTCCACCGTGGGCCTTGAAGATCCGGGTGGGTGAGAATTCACCAAGCTTGTGGCCTACCATATTCTCAGAGACAAAGACGGGGACGAAAGTCTTGCCGTTGTGCACTGAGAAGGTGTGACCGACGAAGTCGGGTGTGATCATGGAGCGACGGCTCCAGGTCTTGATCGGCTTCTTGTTCTTGGATTCGGTGGCGGCATCAATCTTAGCGAGAAGCTTTTGATCGACGTATGGGCCTTTTTTAAGTGAGCGTGCCATGGGTAGAAATGGTCAGTGTTTAACTAAAGTGGTTTACTTGCGCTTCTTCTTACGACGTTCAATGATGAATGCGTCGTTAGGATTGTGCTTCTTACGAGTCTTCTGACCCTTGACGTGTCCCCAAGGAGACTTGAGGTGCTGGCGACCACCACCGGACTTGGACTTACCCTCACCACCACCATTGGGGTGATCAACTGGGTTCATACACATTCCGCGGACAGTCGGGCGAATACCCTTCCAACGTGAACGTCCAGCCTTACCGGAAACTTCGTTCATGTGATCGCGGTTACCGACGGTGCCGATGGTTGCGAAGCAGTTTTCGTGGAAGCGACGAAGTTCACCAGAAGGCATTCTTACCGAAGCATAACCTTGATCACGTGAAGCAAGGACCGCTTGCTGACCAGCAGCGCGGGCGACCTTACCACCACATCCAGGACGGAGCTCGATGTTGTGAATGGCCGTTCCAAGAGGAACGTTCTTAAGAGGCATTGCGTTGCCGGGCTTTGGCTCGACATTTTCACCGGAGACAACCTTATCTCCAACCGTGAGACCGGCGGGGGCGAGGATGTAGCTCTTCACATCATCCGAATACTGGATGAGTGCGATGCGGCAAGTGCGGTTAGGATCATATTCGATCGTGAGAACATTAGCAACGAGGTCGAGCTTGTTACGCTTGAAATCGACGAGGCGATACTTGCGCTTATGACCACCACCGATGTGACGGCAAGTGATACGACCTTGGTTGTTCCGACCACCACTCTTTTTAAGAGGTGTGGTGAGACTTTTCTCTGGCTTATTGGTGGTAATCTCCTCGTAAGTCGGCCACATTTTGTAGCGATTAGAGGGAGTTACGGGCTTAAAACTTTTCAGTGGCATGGGAAAATTCCTTTCAGACTGATTTCGTTAGAAAATCGTGGGGGGGGTTAAACGAGGTCGAGGGAGTCTCCCTCTTTGAGGCGAACAATTGCCTTCTTCCAGCTAGCAGTGCGACCGGCATCAGCGCGGCGGCGGCGCTTGGCCTTCCCGTCATAGTTACAGGTGTTTACAGACACGACCTTGACTCCGAAGAGCGTCTGGACGGCATGCTTGATCTCGATCTTGTTTGCGCGACGATCAACTTTAAAAGTGTATTGATTGTTGCCTTCTTGAAGAAGGGTAGCCTTCTCCGACATGCGGATTGTATCGATGACTTGGTAGATATCTCTCATGGCAAAATTAAGCGGTGCGCTTAGCGAGGGTTTCGAGGGCGTCATCCACAAGGATCACGATATTGGCGTGGAGGATCTGTTCCACGTTGACATTTTCAGAGGTCTCGAGCTGGACTTTTTGGACGTTGCGTCCGGCAAGGTAGGTCTTCTCCTCGAAGGAAGCTCCAACGATGAGAACTTTCTTGGCATCCGTGATGCCTTTTACAGCCTTTACGAAGTCACTGGTCTTTCCGCTGGCAACAGCGAATGATGAAGCAGAGATGACAGCGTCCTCGTTAATCTTATCACCAAGAACTCGGCGAAGAGCGAGTGCACGGACCTTCTTAGTGACGGTCTTTGCGTAAGAACGATTGCGGGGGCCGAAGGCGACACCACCACCGACGAAAATCGGGGCTTTACGGTCACCGTGACGTGCGCCACCGGTGCCCTTCTGGCGATACATCTTCTTACCGGTTCCGCTGACCTCACCACGGGTTTTGGCCTGAGCAGTTCCGGAGCGACGGTTGGCCTGATAGGCAACCACGAGGTCGTGAACGGCCTGGCTTCCTTTGGAAGCGTCGGCGACGACTTGGATGTTCGCCTTCTCGGCGTCTTTAAGTGTGAATGCAGACATGTTATTTCTACCTTTCTAAGCAAATGAGATTATTTTCCAGCCTTCTTGATGGCTGGGCGGACGGTGACGTAAGCACCATTGTGACCTGGAACGGCCCCGGAAATAAGAAGAACTCCATCTTCCGCGCGGACTTGCACGACTTTGAGGTTCTGGACGGTGCGGTTATAAACACCGTGGCGACCTGGCATCTTCTGGTTCTTCCAAACACGAGCGGGAGTCGATCCGGCACCAATGGCTCCGGTTCGGCGGTGCATCATGTGGCCGTGACCATCAGGTTGACCTTGAAAGTGATAGCGCTTAACGACACCTTGAAAACCCTTACCCTTGGTAACACCAAGGACGTCGACGAACTGACCGTCTTCGAAGAGAGCAGCACCGGGGTGGCCTTCTTC
>JALZWA010000122.1 GCA_023299815.1 Akkermansiaceae bacterium | reverse complement strand
ACTAGAGCTCTACAACCTCAAAGAAGACCGTGGAGAAACCACAAACCTCGCCACCAAGAATCCCGAGAAGGCCGCCGAGCTTCTCGCAGAGCTCAACGAGTGGAGAACATCCGTGGGCGCACAAATGCCTACCAAGAATGCCAACTACGACCCCAATAAAAAGGAGGCATCGAGGGCGAAAAAGAAGAAGAAAAAGTAGGCCCTAGCGGAACTGATCGTATTCCGGATTCACCTTCGCATTCTTAAAAATAGGAAGGTCTTTCCAGAGATCGTAAGTCGGCTTAAGGCTCACCGCCGACTCGGGAATCTCCCCCTTATCACCGCTGGTCACAATCCAATCCGCGATGATCTTGCGATGCCTCTCAAGCTCGCCCTTAAAGGCAGGATCGGTTGCTAAATTCGTCACCTGGTGAGGGTCTTTTTCAATATCGTAAAGCTCCTCCACCGGCCGAGTTCCAAACCAATGCTTATCTTGGTAAGGCGTCAGCTTCCCCTCTTTATGCAGACGATAAAGGTCTTTCACCGTTGCTGCCTTATCGCGATATTGCGCCTGAAGCATCGCGCGCTCTGGGTAGTAGTTCTTGATGTAGCGGAGCTTCTCAGTCCGCACCGTTCGGCTGCGGTCGATGGTGTAATCACAGCGATCCCGCGCTGAGATAACATGCGTGCGGGGTTTGTAATCCGCTGCAAAAAGATCCCGGCCATCTAAATAATCAGGCAGCTTCACCCCACCAAAGGCCAGCGTCGTAGCCGAGATGTCGAGTCCCGAGACGAGCTCATTTCTTACCGTCCCCGCCTTCAGCGCGGGATGGTCGCCTTTCATCATGAGAGGGACATGCACTCCGCCCTCGTAGCAGAACTGCTTGTGACGCAGCGATTGATTGTTCCCGTGATCTGAGAAGAAAAAGATGAGCGTGTTCTCAAGCTCACCGTCCGCTTTCAGCTGCGCTAAAATTCCCTCAATCCGTGCATCCGCACCTCGCGCGGCATTGTAGTGCTGAGTCCACGAAGCGCGATGAGCTGGGGTATCTGGAAAGTAAGGAGGAAGCGGAACCTCAGTTGCTTTCAGCAGCTCGCCCTTGCGCACATGCTTCGAGCGCGCCTTTCCTCCCCAGATCATGATCTGACCGAACCAAGGTTGATCCTTATCAGACACCGCGCGCCAAGTGGACTTCGTCCAATTTTTGAGGTTGGGATCCTTATTTCCCTGCCAGCCATTCATCCCCACTTTATACTTTGGGTCAGTGCCTACCGAATAGAGAGCGCGACGATCGTAGTGGAAATTGTAGTCATCCTTCCCGCAGTTGAAGGTGAAGTAGCCCGCATCTCGCATCAGCTCTGGGATCGTCTTCATTCCCTTCGGCAAGTGAATGCGCACCTCCTCCGGAACCAACTCACCGTTGACCCAGCGGCTCGACCGATGCTGGTGCGTCCCCGTCGTCGTCTGCATCACCCCCGTCATCATCGCTGAGCGACAAGCCGAGCACACCGGCGCAGGCATGAACGCCCGCTTAAAAAGAACCCCGTCTTTAGCAAACTGATCAATCGTCGGCGTGTGCCCCTGATTGATCGGATCATCATAACAACCCATGTAAGGCGAGAGATCTTCCGAGAAGACCCACAGGATATTCGGCTTCTGAGTAGCCTGACTAGAGACGGTCAACAAACCGAAGAGGAAAAAGAGAATAAATGATTTCATGATGCTAAATTTTGTATCGCTAGATCATTACGAAACGTTCAAAATACCACAGATGTTTCGCTTTTCTTTTCTTTCTATCGCCCTTCTAGGAAACCTGTTCGCGCAAAATCAGGATAAGCCCATGACACCCGTCGCCGATATCGAAGACCTCCCACGCATCCTCCTCATCGGCGACTCCATCTCCATCGGCTACACCGTCGATGTCCGCAAAAGCCTCCAGGGTTCAGCCAACGTCCACCGCCCACTCACTAACTGCGGCCCCACCCACAAAGGTCTAGAGAAGATTGACGCCTGGCTTGAAACCGGCGGAAAAGACAAAAAGTGGGACATCATCCACTTCAACTGGGGCCTTCATGATCTCAAATACATCAGTGGAAAAAGCGACAAAATCACCGCCGTCGACACAAAGGGGAGCCATCAGCAAGTCGGTCCAGAGGACTACGCGAAGAACCTCACTCAACTCGTCCAGCGCCTCAAGAAAACCGAGGCCCGTCTCATCTGGCGCAACACCACTCCCGTTCCTGAAGGAGCAAAAGGCCGCGTCGTCGGTGACTCCGCAAAATACAACGAGATCGCCGCCAAAATCATGAAAGAAGAAGGCATCGAAATCCATGACCTCTTCTCCTTCGCCAAAAAACACGCCGCTGACATCCAGCGAAAAGCCGACGTCCACTACACCCCAGCAGGCTCCAAAATGCTCGCTGACGAAGTCGTCAAAGTCCTCAACCTCGACGAGTGGACCTACCCCTTTAATGGCAAAGACTTCACCGGCTGGTCCATCAAAAGCGGCAAAGCCACCTACAAGATCGTCGGCGACACCATCATCGGCACCACCGCAAAAGGCAGCCCAAACACCTTCCTCGTCACCGACAAGCAATACGGTGACTTCGAACTCCAGTTCGAGACCAAGATTCACAACAGCCTCAACTCCGGATGCCAAATCCGCTGCCACCTCAAGAACATCAAGAAAGACAAATACGGCGGCCGCCTCTACGGCCCCCAAGTCGAAGCAGAAGCATCAGGAAAAAATGGCGCTGAAGCAGGTTACATCTACGGCGAAGCCACCGGCCGCGGCTGGCTCACCCCAAAGGACCAACTCATCCCCCACAAGCACTTCAAAGACGGCCAGTGGAACCACTTCCGCATCATCGCCAAAGGAGCCAACATCAAAGCCTGGGTCAACGGCAACCTCATCTCCGACCTCACCGATGAAGAGATCTACAAAACCCACGCTAAAGGCAACATCGGCCTCCAAGTCCACAGCATCGGAAAAAAAGCCGGCCCCTTCACCGCCGCTTGGAAAAACATCAAGCTCAAGGAGCTGAAGTAAAACCAAGCCGACCCTGGGCAAACACCCACCCGAATCTCCCAACACCAACAATCCTGCGACCCCGCCCTTTTTCGCCAGCTCTTAGCCCCACTCGGCGCGACCCAACGTAGCCCCAGACAGAGCAAAGCGCCGCCTGGGGCCACCCATCCCCCAAAGACTCAAGGCCGAGCCCAGCAGCTCGCAGATTTATCGGCTACCCGCAGGACGAACCCCACCCGCTCCGGCTTCCAACCACGGGCTGCGAGAAAATCATTCGTAACGTCGGAACCCACCGCCCGGTAACTTAGAGCGCTGCCCAAAGCCACGTTAGGCCGCCCCGAGTGGCGGCTGAGAACCTCATCCTCTGGATGGAAAAATTTGTGAATCAAAGTCAGAAAAAAATAACAAAAGCTCTATTCAATCAGCTCCCATACAAAGTGTAGTCGCCTCCCATCTCAGCCTCAGAGATTCACGTCAAACCGCGGTTCACTCTCCCTCTGCAGGAGCTGGCACATCGTCTGAGCGCACTCCCACCATCTCTCCATGCTTGATCAGACGGCAGAACTCCTTCTTCGTCACCCGGTGGATCTCTCCCTCGGTCGCGTCAGCAGAAACCAACTCCTGATACTCAATCGCGAGGCGTTCCCAAACCACGATCAACACAAAGCCCTTCTCGAGCTTCCAAATCTGTCCTTCTTCCAATTTCATAGAGCGATCTAAGGCCAGCCCGACCGATAAGCGATCCTATTCGCCCACCGGAACTTCGTTCACGGTGTAATAAGCATTCTTATGAAGAAGCGCCTCACCATCACGGGACTTCAGACCGGCAAGATCGAACTCGTGCACGTGCCCTTTCAAAAGCTGGTTCAGCTTCAGCATCACGGACATCCCGTCTTCCGCCAGCGTCACCGCCTCCACGACCGGAGTCGTCTGATTGATCTCCGGCCCACCATATCCTGCGCCGTAGCGGTGAGTAAAGGTCGCCATTTCATAAGCTGCGATCTTCTCTCCTGACTCCTTCGATACCGCCTTGGTAAACTTCAGATGAAAGCCATCCGGCGTGATCGTCACCCGCTCAATTTCAAACGGCATCTTCCCCGTCCACTCCAGTCGCTCCAGTGCAAATGGCTTCAGCCCCCGCACCGGCCACCCACGGTTCGTCCCGCCAGCCAAAAGCTTCCCATCAGGAGTGAACTGGATGTTCAGAATCCCCGTCGAGAGTTCCTCACGGAACGGATAGCAAGCACCCTGCCATACCCCATTCACCTGCTCAGTCGTCGCCCGCATAATCAGCGATTGAGTATAATCACCCAGGAAGATCTGATTCTCAAAAGGCCCAAACTTCCCCCCTGTCTTATCCAGCACAAACCCCGTAATCGAGCGCCCCATCCGGATGTAGGGAAAGATGATCGCATAAGGCACAAGCTCCTTCACCCGCTCTTTCTCGATGACAATGCTCGACCCCGATTTAGGCACCTCAGGAGCCTCAAAATTCGGCACGAAGTCATACCAATTAAAACTCGCAGGATGCCCCATGAAGCCGCCCTCTTTCACAAACTTCAGACTGCACGCCGTATTCCAGGGCCCTTGGCTCTCGATGTAAAAAAGCGCCCCGTTCTCATCGAACCCGATTCCGCCCGGACTCCTCATCCCACTTGCGATCGGGATCGTCTTTCCTTCAGGCGTAATTTTAAGACCCCACCCGCGCAGTAGCTGCCACGAATTATAGGATTTCGAGAGGCCCAGTGCCACATAGAGATTCCCCTCGGGGTCAAACTTCGAGCCAAAGGCATATTCATGATAAGTCCCGTAGCCCCACTCATCTGAGACCACCTCAAAGCGATCCGCGCGGCCATCGCCCGTGCTATCGAGCACCTTCGTCAACTCCCCACTCTGGGTCACAAAAAGAGCATCATCCTTCCACGCCAACCCGAAAATCTCATCCAACCCCGATGCAAAAAGATGATACTCTGGCTCCGGTCTCTCCGCATCCAAGCCCGAGACAAAATAAATATCGCCCCGCCGCGTCCCAATCGCAATCCGCCCATCAGGAAGTTCCTCAAAGGCTCCTGCCTCGATCACCTTTCCCTTAGGAATCGGCACATCGACCACCCGGTAATATTCCCGCTCACGGTCCGCCGTCCCCCAGCGCTCACCCACCTCCTCCGCACCCAGCAGAGAAGTCAGAATCAGGCCACCTTGAATAATTTTAGCGAAGCAGTTCATAATTGATCGTGAAGTTAGTTTTTCCAGCAGGAAGGCTCAGCTCAATTAGGAGCTCTTTTTCATCTCCAAATTTTCTCAGCATCGTCTTGGCGTCTCCTACCGAAACCTTAAGCTCTCCATTGGAAAAAGTCGTATCATCAACCGCTTCGATCTTCCCTGTCAGTGCTCGGAAAAACACCTGCGTCTTCGCTGGAGAATTTAAGTGGAAGGTCCGCTTTAAGACTCCTTTCTCGGCGACCGATTTCTCCTCGATCTCCACGTCTCCGCAGCGATACATCAGCGTCGGATTTCCCGTCGGATCGAAAAAATAACCCTTGAAGGCATAGCCGTGATTCTTTGGATAAAGCGGATCAGGATTCTCGGGCGCTTCCTTTGTCGTCACCGGACTCAGCGGCCACGCTTCCCCTGCGCTCTTTAGTTGTAAGAAACCGACGTCTTGAGCGAGAGCGATTGACTTCGATGCCGGATTGAAATCCCCCGCACCCTGCGATCTCCAATTCGCCGTCACAAATTCGCCGTTCCAAATCGCCGTCAGCGCGCCGTTCTGCGCATTGAAGGCGTAGTTCATCCCGCCCGGAAAACCCACCGCGATCCCGCGATAACCCGCCACCTTACTCCGGCCGCGATAGACCTTCACCTTGTCCCTCACCACCAACTTCGATGGCTCAGTCCTCAAGCCCGCAGGGTCACGCGCCGATCTCCCCAGCGAGAACTGAAACCAAAGTGCCTCCAGCTGAGCCTGAGCATCTCCCTCTAAAATATCACTCTGCACCGCTTTCCCACCTGGGTAAAAATTCGGCATAATAATCCCCGGCCGATGCGCCCCCGGATTCCTCATGAAGGCCGCGAACCAACTCGGCTCCAGACGTTGAAAAGAAGTCGTCAAATCCAGCCCCTTCATCCCCGGAGATTCCTTCCCATTGTAGTTATGGCAGGCGATGCAATTCAGTCCCTTAGTTCCCAATAAAAGGTGACCGCCATTGCTGATCATCGGCCGCGTCTCACGGGTCGGCTCCGCTAATTCCACCTGCTCGATCTGATCCAGCTCATCGAAGAGATCCGTCATCCCCTTCAGCCCCGCCGTGCCATAATGCGGCATCCGCGTCGTCATATAAGGCCGCACCCTTTCTCGATCGTAGAGCACCTTCGCAAGCCAACCCGGCTTCAGCTTCGCCCCCACCAGCGTCAGCGGCGGCGGAATGCGCGCCTCATTACCAAGCGCCTCCTCCGTCGAATGAAAGTAAGAATCCAGCTCCAGTGAAACCCCACCGTAGTCATCCCGCTCATGACAAGCGATGCAGTTCATCTGCGTCAGCTTCATCTTCAAATGATCTGCCTTGGTAAACTCCGCTGGCTTCTCGTGCGCCGCTCGCAGCGCCTTCACCTGCCCCTGATCGAATTGATAATGTGCCGCCTTCGGTGTTTCAGAAAAGCACCCGTTCGAGAAATTCATCTCCGCCAAAGCAGGCCCCGTCTTTGCTCCCGGACCCTCCACCTCGTGACAAGAATTACAGTTGAACTTCAGGAAATTCTTCCGCCCCTCGCTCACCCGATCCTTCGAAAAGCGAAATCCACCCTCGCGAGGACCCTCTTCCAGATAAGCGGCCAAGTGCGCCGCCTCCTGCGAACTTAGATCCATATCCGGCATCCGCCCAGAAGGCCGAACCTTCAGCGGATTCATCAGAAACTCCGCCAAAGCACCCGCCTGGTGCTTCCCCGGAAGATGCGTCAGCGAAATCACACCTTCCTTCAACAACTCACTCCCCTCCTCATCACCTGGAGAGTGGCAAGCCACACAGCCGATCTCATGATAAGTCTGCTTCCCCAGCTTCGCATTCCCCACCGGCGGCTCCTTCCGCTCCTTCCGCTCACCGTCCCCCTTCAGCGACGCCAGATAATGACTGATCGACTCACCCACCCGCTTCTTCTCCTCAGGAGCCAAGCCTGCTAGCACATCCGGCATCGTCGTCCCCGGATGAACTCCCGCCGGATCGGCGATGAATTTCGCAAGATAGCCCTGATTCACCCTCGTCCCCACCGCCTTTAAATCCGGAGCCGCCTTCATCCCCTCCTCACTAAAGCCATCATGACAAGCCGCACACCGCAGCTCCTTCGCTAAAAGATGACCCTTCTGAGCCTCATCCAGCGGATGCTTCCCATGCAAACCCGGCACCACCGGAGCTGCCCCCGCCAACCCACCGGTCAACAACCAGACAGAGAAAAGAAATGAACCCTTGATCATATTAAGTAAACTCTGCCGAATCCGCCTTCCCAGTGCAAACACTGATCATTCACTAATGATCAGGAAAAAAATAAAAGTTCCTGTTGTCTGACAATTTTCTGCTTCTCCTTCCTGAAGATTTTCACCATAAATTATTTGATTAATAAAAATCATTACACACATGAACACATCACTACAACCTGAACCAAAGCGACTCGTAGCCCGACCGCTTATCACCGCAGTCTCTGCTGCGCTCAGCATTGGAAGCGCCCATGCTCAAATTGACGACGGACTCCTCAGCTACTGGGACTTCGAAAATAACTTCTCTGACACCGCTACCAACTTCAGCCCCGCAAGCACCGTCGCCGATAATGGCACAGGAGGAGCCTCCGTCGTCTTCTCGACCGATGGCCCCCTAGGCACTTACGGAGATTTCCAAAGAGATGGAGAAGGAGCCGCAAACTTCGTCACCATCCCGAACAGTGCTGATCTCGACGCATCCGGAGAAGACCTCACCATCTCCCTTTGGTTCCGAGTCGATGGCTTTGATGAGCAATGGCAAGCGCTCATCGCTCACGGTGAAGGTTCCGATTGGCGGATGAGCCGCCTCAAGGCCGAATCAAGAATAGGCTTTGCCGGCGGCACCGGAGACATCCCAGGAAGAGGTGGGAACTCCACGGAGATTAATGACGGAGAGTGGCACCACGTCGTCGCTATTTCCGAAAATGGGGTCAGCACAAGAATCTGGATCGACGGAGTGCTCATCGCCAGCGGCGGTGCTCCCACCATCACCGACAACGAGTCAGGTTTCCTTTACATTGGAGGAAACCCAGATGCAAATGTAGATGCCACCCCAGTCTCCAATCGAGCATGGAATGGAGGCATCGATGACGTCGCACTCTGGAACCGCCCTCTCACTGCGTCCGAAATTAGCCAGCTCTACAGCTCAGGTCTGAATGGCCAAGCTCTCTCCTCACTTCTCAGCACCGATGACACTGATGGCGACGGGCTCCTAGACGCTTGGGAAGAGCTATTTGGTCTCGACCCCAATGATAATGGTTCCGTAAACCCCGACAACGGACCCAACGGAGATCCCGACGGCGACGGCCTGATCAACATCAACGAGCAAACCAACGGCACCAACCCCATTCAGGCTGACTCTGATGGCGACTTCGCAACCGATCAGGAAGAGATCGACAACGGCACGCTTCCACTGGTCGCTGACACTGATGGCGACGGACTCCTAGACGGACACGAGACCAACACCGGAGAATTCGTTTCCCTCAGCGAAACCGGCACTAATCCTCTTGAATCAGACCTTACCGCTGATTCCGACAACGATGGCCTGTTCAACGTATGGGAAATCGACGCCGAACTCGACCCCTTCGATGACGGCACAACCGACGTCAACAACGGTGCCACAGGTGACCCAGACAGCGACCTTCTCCTAAACCTCGCGGAGCAAGAAAATGCCACTGACCCGAACGATGACGACTCTGACGATGACACCTCGCTCGACGGCGCAGAAATCGACAACGCCACTGACCCCCTCAACCCTGATTCAGACTTCGACGGGCTTCTCGACGGAGTGGAAACAAACAATGGCGCCCTGAGCTTCCTCTCAGCGACAGACACTGGAACTGACCCTAACCTCCCAGATACCGATGGTGATGGATTCGACGATGGCGCCGAAATCATCCTAGGAACTGACCCCACAGACATTGATAGCTTCGTGACGCCGACATTCCTGCCCATCATCGATGATTTCGAGGATGACAGCATCAACCTCACGACCTGGAAGACCATCACCGGAACAATCTCCCAGGACCTCGATGGCACTCTCCGAGGTGGCAACGTCACCGAAACGGAAGGAAGCTTGCTGTTTGAAAGTCGTGGATACCTCCACACCTCCCGAGAGTTTGACCCCGAAGTAGTGGGCGGTCTTGAAATCAGCGGTCAAGTCACCCTCCTTTCCGACCAGGATATCTTCAGCATCACCACTCGCAGTGACGCGATGCCTGGGGTTGTCTTTGGTGAGGTCAATAGCGGAGTGAGGTTCAACCTTGAAGCAAGGGCCGATACCATATCGATCAACAGCCGAAACGGTGATCACACGGTCACGAACCAAGTGATTGAAGGAGCGCTGAACTTCGTCACGAATGGAGTCTACCTCTTCAACATCATTGATGATGGTGAAGGAAGCCTTTCCATGACCATCAGTGATGCGAATACTCCTGAGAACGTCATCAGCATCACCGCAGATCTGACCGCAGATACCTCGGATACTAACTTCGTAGTGCTCTATAACCGTGAGGGTCCCAGAAGCAGCAATCTCAATGAGATTCAGATTACGGCAGCCGCACCTTTCACAGGTCCTGAGATTCAGCAAATCGTTCTGAATTCTGATGACACTCTGACAATCACTTGGTTGTCTCAGTTGGATACTCCCTATGCCATCTATGCCTCTCCGGATCTCGAAGCCTTCGATCTCCTCGTGAATAACAACATCACCGGAGAAGACGGCACCACAACCTTCACCTTCCCGAACCCCTCACCGGGAGCAACGGAGCTCTTCCTCAGAGTTGAGCCACCACGTGTGGTAGAATAGAGCGTCCTCGCTCATTCTTTGTCGATCCAACATTTATCTCAGGACGGTGGCAATGATGCCACCGTCCTTTTTTTATCTAAAAATAGACACTCCCATCCGGCCTCAAAGTGTGGATGATTGCTGAATCCGTCCGCATGAACTTCTTCTCGCTCGATTCCAAAAAAATCACCTCACTCTTCATACTCGCCTGCCTCAGCTGCGCGCAAGCTGATGAGTTTCCCACCCCCTACAACAGCGAGAAGGACAAATCCGCCAACCCGCCTTCGGCAAAAGAAGCCGCCGCCTCTTTCCAAATCCCCGAGGACTTC
This sequence comes from Akkermansiaceae bacterium, assembly GCA_023299815.1. Taxonomy (GTDB): domain Bacteria; phylum Verrucomicrobiota; class Verrucomicrobiia; order Verrucomicrobiales; family Akkermansiaceae; genus SW10. The sequence continues at coordinate 640 of JALZWA010000122.1, read as the reverse complement.
CAAACCACCGTCTTCGCCTCCGAGCCCCAGGTCCAGAACCCCATCGCCATGGCCTGGGATCACAAAGGCCGCATGTGGGTTGCCGAAAACTTCACCTACGCCGAAAAAGGAAAACGATTCGACCTCACCCTCCGCGACCGCCTCATCATCCTCCACGATACCGACCACGACGGCCAAGCCGACACCCGCAAGGTCTTCGCCGATGACCTCCAGATGCTCACCTCCGTCGAGCTCGCAAAAGATGGCGTCTACCTCATGTGCCCGCCCCAGCTCCTCTTCGTCCCCGATGCCGACCAAGACGACATCCCCGACTCCGAGCCCCAAGTCATCCTCGATGGCTTCACCGTCGCCCACAGCAACTACCATAACCTCGCCAACGGCCTCCGCTGGGGTCCCGACGGCTGGCTCTACGGACGCTGCGGCGGATCCTGCCCCGGACTCGTCGGCACCCCCGGCACCGCCAAAGAAATGCGCGTCCCCATCGAGGGCGGCATCTGGCGCTTCCACCCCACCCGCAAAACCTTCGAAGTCCTCTGCCACGGCACCACCAACCCCTGGGGATTCGACTGGGACGAGCACGGCGAACTCTTCTTCATCAACACCGTCAACGGCCACCTCTGGCACGCCATCCCCGGCGCCC
>JALZWA010000121.1 GCA_023299815.1 Akkermansiaceae bacterium | reverse complement strand
CTCGTGGCCGAGCGCACGGGCAGCGAGGAGGACTTCGTCCATGAGGGCGCGGACTTTTTCCTCACCATCAGGAAGCGCGAGGAGGACTTCGGTATCGATGCCGCCCTCGGTGATGCAGAGGCCATTGAAGGGGATGTTCCAGACCAGCTTGCGCCATTGGGCATCGCTAAGATTAGGGGCGAGATCACAGGTGACTTTCGCATTTTCAAAAATCGCACCAAGTTCCTGAAGCCGGGGCGTGAGGCCGGGGTTGGCTTCACCCATGGAGATCGGGCCGCCGCCGGTGTGGCGAATGAGGCCGGATTCGATACGATTAATACAGACGAAGCAGAGCGCTCCGAGGACGCGGTGAGCACCGAAGATTTCGCTGAGGGCTTCGACGTTTCCGAGGCCGTTTTGCAAGGTGAGCACGACGGAGTTCTCGTGCATCATGGGAGCGATGACTTTTTCAAAATGCTCATTCGCAGTGGTCTTCCACGCGACGATGACGACATCGACCTTCCCGATCTCTTCCGGAGTTCTCGCACAGGTGACCTTTGGTAAATGGAAGTCGCCGTGGATGCTCTCGACGGTCAGTCCGCGCTCGCTGACTTCTTCAAAATCCGAGCGAAGCAAAAAGCGCACGTCATTTCCCGCTTCCGCTAAGCGCCCGCCATAATAACTGCCGACCGCGCCGGCTCCCACGATCGCAAAGGACTTCATCACTTCACTTCCTTAGCAATCTTCACCGCAGTGGCGATCGTATTGCGGTGAATCTTTGCGGTGTATTCCTGCTGACGGTTGTAGCCACCTCCATAGAGAATGGCGACGGGGATCCGGTTCCGCATGAAGGCCCGGAGGATGACTTCGTCACGACGCATGAAGTCTTTTAAATCTAACTGCATGAGGCCGAGGCGGTCATTGCGGTGGTTATCCGCCCCCGCGATCCAGATCACGAGATCGGGTGAGAAGACATCGAGCGCTGCGGCGAGCGAGGTGAAAAGCTGCTTGAGATACATGTCTCCCTCCACGTAGCGAACGGTCTCGACATCCATCGAGCCACTGACCTCAGAGGAGGAATGGCGATCGACGTGAATGGAGTAGGTGAAGACCGAGGGGTCATTGGCAAGAATTTCATTGGTGCCATTTCCCTGATGGGCATCGGTATCGACAACCATGACCTTAATCCCTGGGCGCTGGACTTGGAGATCGCGGATGGCAATGGCGATGTCATTGAAGACGGAGTATTTTTCCCCGCGGTCCTTGAAAGCGCTATGACCTCCGCCCGCGAGAACTGCGGCGACTCCATCTTGAAGCGCGGCATAGCAGGCCTTACGAGTAGCTTCTACCTCAGTGGCGCTGCGGCTGTAGAGCTTAGGGGTGACTGGGAGGCCGAGCTTGATCTGCTCCTTACGATCGAGGTGGCCATTGTAAATCTTAGCAAGGTAATCAGCATCATGGACGCGACGCAGGACGTGCGCATCCGCCGCGCGGACCTCGGAAACATCCTCACCACGGAGGACTCCGCTATCGATCAGCATGTTTTTCGAGACCTCAAATTTCTCCATCGGGAAAGGATGCCCTACGGGGAGATCGAGGTGAAAATCTGGAGAGTAAAAACAGCGCATCCTTTTCTAGAGCCAATCTCTCCCCAGATGCGGGTGCGGGCAAGCTTAGATGTAAGTTGGAATTTTTTGTCAAATAGGCTTATGATCCTTCCGTTGACCTCACACCTCGTCATCCCACTCCTGGTTCTCTTCGTCACTCCGCTCTTTGGGCAGGATGGGCCGAAGGTGACAGTCACGCCCACGCCGCCGAATCCCTACAAATATCAGAAGACGGTTTATCCTTGGAAAAAGTTTATCACCGCGACGGTTTTCTGGGTGGGTGAGCAGCCGACTCCGAACAACCCTACTCCAAATCACAAGTCATCTTGGGATACCGCATGGCAGCAGAACTTCGGGGGCTACGACAACCCTAACAAGCGCAACGGCTATTTGCCGGTGGGCTTCACCCCGAAACAGAACCCTTTCTACATCGCGCTCCCCTACAACGATTGCGTGAACCATGCGATGCACAAGCCAGAGGCCTCACGCGTCATTCCTTGGTTCAAGCGCTACATGCCGCGCGCCGGCCAGTCAGTCTGCAAAGGCCGCTGGGTTCAGATTATTTGTAATAACAAAGTCTGCTACGCCCAGTGGGAAGATTGCGGCCCCTTCACGACCGATGACTACGCTTACGTCTTCGGAACTGCGAAACCGAAAACGACCAAGAACAAGGGCGCGGGGATCGACATCTCCCCTGCCGTGCGCGATTTTTTCGGCGTCGGAAATATGGTGAAAGTCCACTGGCGCTTCATCGAGTTCTCACAAGTCCCGCGCGGTCCATGGGCGCTCTACGGAACGAACAATCCCTTCGTGAACAAAAAGGCCGACCCCGATTTCATGGCCCGCATTCGCTACCACGACCACCTTCGGAAGCTTCGCGATCAAGCTTACCGGACGAAAACAAATTAAGTCACGGGTAAGCGACCGATCGAGTGATACTCGATCCCCTGCTGCGCTACCGTCGCCGGATCAAAGAGATTACGCCCATCAAAGATGATCGGGTTCCGCATCCGCTTTTTGATCTCAGCAAGGTCAGCATTTCCGAACTGCGGCCACTCGGTCGCAATGACGAGGGCCTCAGCACCATCAAGACAGGAATACTGGTCCTCTGCGTAGGTGATATCTCCCTCAAGATTTCCAAACTTCTTGGCAGTGCCAACCGCCTCAGGATCCCACGCTGAGATGCTCGCGCCCTCCGAGAGAATCTTCTGGGCTAACTTGATCGCGACAGACTCGCGCACATCATCAGTATTTTGCTTAAAGGCGAGGCCCCAAAGCGCGATCTTCTTTTCCCGAAATACCCAAAGGCTTTCACGAATCTTAGCAAGGAAGTGATCCAGCTGGGAGTCGTTGATTTCTTCGACCTGCTTCAAGAGCTCGAAGGGATAGCCCAGCGATTCAGAGATCGAGATAAAGGCCTTAATATCCTTCGGGAAACAGGAGCCACCGTAGCCGAGTCCGGCATTCAAAAAGGAACGTCCGATGCGCTCGTCCATTCCAATACCCTCTGCGACCATCTCGATGTCAGCTCCCGACTTTTCACAAATACGAGCAACGGAATTGATGTAGGAAATCTTCAGTGCCAAAAAGGAATTCGCAGCATGCTTGATCAGCTCGGCAGATTCCACATCGGTTGCCAAAACAGGAGCATTGAAGGGTGAGTAGACCCGACGCATGACATCCGCAGTGCGTTCGTCATGGGTGCCGAAGACAATCCGATCTGGATTGAGTAAATCATCGATCGCACAGCCCTCACGTAGGAATTCAGGATTGGAAGCGACACCAAACTCCACCCCTTCCGGGCCGTAGCGCTTGATTGTTTCCGCGACTTTTTGCCCGGTTTTGACAGGCACCGTCGACTTATCGACGACGACCTTAAATCCCTGACCAGGCTGCACCGACTCGGCGACTTCCCGAGCGACCTTTTCAATAAAAGAAAGATCCACCGAGCCATCAGGCATCGGGGGGGTCGGCACGGCGATAAAGATGACCTCGCCGCTCTCGACTCCTTCAGCAGTAGAGGTGGAAAACTTCAAGCGACCAGCTGCGACATTTTTTGTCACTAGCTCAGCCAGACCCGGCTCAAAAATTGGAATTTCTCCTTTGAGAAGCATGGCAATTTTTTCGGGATTATTGTCCACACAAGTAACTTCATGGCCAACTTCTGCGAAGCAAGCTCCGGTGGTGAGGCCGACATATCCGGTCCCGATGATTGTGAGTTTCATGATTAAGTTGAGAGGTTGTTACGAAAGTAAGAAATCGTTTTGCCCAGCCCTTCTTCGAGGGCGATCTTTGGCTCCCAATCAAGCACCTTACGGGCGAGGGAAATGTCCGGCTTGCGCTGGCGGGGGTCATCGGATGGGAGCGGGTGAAAGGTGACCTTTGACTTGCTTTCCGTGAGACGGAGGACGGTCTCGGCAAGCTCCAGCATGGTGAACTCACCGGGATTTCCGATATTCACTGGGGTGCTCTGATCGGGATGATCCATCAGTCGCAAAAATCCCTCGATGAGGTCATCGACAAAGCAGAAAGAACGCGTCTGAAGACCCTCGCCATACATCGTGAGATCCTCGCCACGGAGGGCTTGCACGATAAAGTTCGAGACCACCCGGCCATCACTCGCCAGCATGCGCGGCCCATAAGTATTAAAAATCCGCACAATGCGCGTCTCCACTCCATGCACGCGCTGGTAATCAGAAAAAAGAGTCTCACCAATGCGCTTCCCCTCATCATAGCAGGAGCGAATACCGATAGGATTCACACAGCCACGGTAACTCTCTGGCTGAGGATGAATCTCGGGATCTCCATAAATTTCAGAAGTAGATGCCTGAAAAGCGCGAGCCCCACAGCGCTTCGCCAGTTCCAGCACATTGAGCGCGCCCAGAAAACTCGTCTTCGCCGTATGGATCGGATCCGCTTGATAATGCGGAGGGCTCGCGGGGCAGGCGAGATTGAAAATACGATCCACCTCACAGTCGATCGGATCACAGACATCTTGCTCGATGACCCGGAAGCGGGAGCTCTCGAGGTGGTGCTCCACATTCGACTTTCGTCCCGTGAAAAAATTATCGAGACAAATGACCTCGTGATCTGCGGCCATGAGACGGTCAATCAGATGGGAGCCAAGAAATCCAGCACCGCCGGTAACAAGTATGCGCATATTACAATAAAGGGAGTTGAAAGATCTTCTACTAGTTCTAAATCAGGATAAGAACAATATTTCTCCGAAGAAAAGATTCCACCTTGTCATACATGAAGAAGCTGAAATATCAGCTCTCTACTTCCGGATCGTTACGCGATCGCCGATCTTGGCCTCGCTCCAGAAATATTTCGCCATGCTCATCGGCAGGCGAATACATCCGTGAGAGAGGAATCCAGAGTAGGTCGCCCCTTCGTGAAAGCCGATCTCACTGCAGCTGAAGCGCTGAAAATAAGGCATCTTGGCATCATCATAAAGATTCGAGACTTTGTCTTTAGTCCTATCAGTGATGACGAAGTTGCCCGTCGGCGTGGGGTTCTTTTTCGTCCCCGTTGAGCAGCGCGAAGTCTTGATGAGCTGATCACCTTTAAAGTAGTGAACCTTCTGGTCGGACAGATCCACAATGAAGGAGCGCTCCTGCTCGTCATCCCCATAGGGAACTCCGATAAGAAGCTGCTGCATTTTGACATCCGCACGGCTCGCTGCCATTTGGATGGGGTAGACCCGATTCTTCGTCACGGAATACTTATCCACTCCGAGATCCAGAAAGCGCTGCACCACATCCAGCTGCCGAAGCATGACTGCGACCATTATCGGCTGCAGATGGCGCTCGTTCCGGCAATACCAATCAAGGAGACCCTTCCTTCCGAAGAGATCTCGGAACTCAAGGCTCACTGGAAATTCCATATGCACGTTAAGTTCTGGTTTCCGCTCGTGATTAAGAAGAGCTAAGATGAGGTCCTCATTGCTAGTCGCTACCGCCGTCGCAAGTGGCCGCTGCCCCTCAGCGCCAAGAACCTCCAAAGAAGCCCCATGTGTAATGAGCCTTCCCATCATCTCAACATTACCGGCCTTGATCATGGTGAAGAGAGCTGTCTCGTTAACGATACGCTCATCAGGATCAGCTCCTCGCTTGAGAAGGACTTCCATCGACGCCCAAGCCTGATGCTCGATCGCAAACCCCAGGCAAGACGAAACATCGGCCACCGTAGGAATGAGAAGAGCTTGTCCGGCAGGAAATGGATACTTTATCACCGCCTGGACCGGTCGGAGCCCCTCATCACTCTTCGTTTCAAGATCTGCACCTTGCGTCATGAGTTCATTCAACACCGCCGCTGCATCCTCTTCAGAATATCCCAGCACGCGCCAATCCTGACAAAGCCGATGAATCAAGCTCCCGCGCCCTCCGGGTGAAACCTGATTCGGATCAGCCCCCGCCTTCAGAAGGGGCAGCACTAAATCTGCTCGCCCCATTTCCAGCGCCTCTCCCGCGAGAGCATCCTCCGCCCCCTCTACTCGAGCTCCCGCCGTGATCAGACGCTCCAGCCAAAAGGCATCACCGGATTTGATCGTGCGCTTCAAAAGGCTCACGCCATTCCCATCCACCGGATTGGGTAAAGCTCCCTCATCGATCAAAAAGGAAAGATCCGCCCACCTCTCCGTGTCATAAAAAACAAGCGCCGCAGGACTACCGCCGGTCAGAAAATCGACCTTCGCCCCCCTCTTCACCAACTCCTGCGCCCAATCGAATCCTTCTTTTTCCAAAGCCTCCTCCAGCGGCAAGCGCCCCGCTTCATCCGGACGATTCACCTCGATCCCGAAGCGGTCCAGCACAGGAAGCACCTTCAAATTCTCAACCTCCAAGGCCACCTGGAGCGCCGAACGCCCCGCCTCATCTCGACCAGAAAGATCGACTCCCGCACGCCCGAGACGCTCTAACAGAACCAGATCATTCGCAGCTACCGCCTTACGGGCCTCGACATCTGAGGCCACAACACCAGCCCTCTTTAGCTCGCGCAGAGCCACCGCCGGATCTTCAAAGTAACCCTGGTTTTTAAGCACAGAAAAAACGACCAAGGTCAAAACGACCACGACCATTACACACAATAACGACTTTTTAAATAGGCTCATAATGGGGGGAGAGGAACCTCGCGCAGGAGTCTCGCCAGATTTTGACCAAAAACTCCAGCTCGAAATGACCTCTCATCCTCGCATCAAAGTTCTTGCTTCCTAGCCGCTCCGCCATTAAATCCCCGCCCCGCCC
>JALZWA010000120.1 GCA_023299815.1 Akkermansiaceae bacterium | reverse complement strand
ACTGTGACCCGTTCGTCTAATGGTTAGGACTCCAGATTTTCATTCTGGCAATAGGGGTTCGACTCCCCTACGGGTTGCCATCCTTCGCTAAAGCTTCGGATGGCGTGGCCAATAGCACTTTGTTTCGCTATTGTAGGCCGAGTCGTTTCACCAGTGTCCTTACAAAGGATGCTCTTCGCAGCTTTAGCAAAATAGAGTCTAGTCGAATCGCCATCCCATTTTTTGATTCATCCCCAGGAAACTCAAAACCTACCGGGCCTTTTCATCAAAAAAACAGGCCCTCGATTTTGCTAAAAAGCGACGATGGCCGAAATAAAAAAGCCCTACCGACAAATGTCAGTGAGCTTTGTTTCTGAAAGAGTAGATGGAATTCTAACGACGGCGCTTGCCAATCATCAGCCCTGCACCAAGAACGAGGATCATCGCACTCGATGGTTCAGGAACTGCCGCTGGAGCGAAGCTCACCGAATCAAGACCCACTGCGCCCATATCTCCGGTCAGCGTGATCCTGTATTGTCCTGTTGTTGGAACCGTGAATGACTGAGACGTCACCGCCACCACCGCAAATTCTGCCTGATCGTCTAACACTGAGAGAAACGACTCTGACAAGACGTTTTGACCCGTCGCGGCATTCTCAACATCTACCGAAAAACCAGCTCCTCCTACATCCGCTTCAAAAACGTAACTACTGATCGCGAATTCAAAACCGCCGTCAGCAGTGAAGTCGAAAAGCTGAGATATCTGATTTCCCTCACGGAGCATCAGCGACACTGCACCACTCGTGTTCGCACCACTCACGGCGTAAGTCGTGCTCCCACTCTGATCCCAGTCTGTGAAAATTGGGTTCTCCACAAACTGGGGGCCGACTATTCCCTCAGCGAAATTAAAAGTGCCATTCTCGAAATCCGGATCAACCAACACTTGAGAATACATTGTCCCAGTGAAGAGCAGAGGAACACAGAATGTGAGAGCACTAAATTTCATCATATCTAAAAAAGTGAGCCTACGGCAAGTAACATCATTGCGAGGGCCCACACTCTATTGGGTTCTCGTTGATATTCAAGACTTATTAACAATTCCACCTAATCGTAGCGCGTCACCTTGTCTCACTGAGTCATTCCGACTCACTCCCGAGCGCGTCATCCTGTCACCCAGCGCGCTCTCAAGACTGCCCCATCCCTGTAGTTACAGGAATCCACACCATTGGCACGCTACCTGCCAATAGAAACGCAAATTCATTAACCCACTTACTTAAAGAAATACTATTATGGCTAAAATCTTAGGAATCGACCTCGGCACCACCAACTCCTGCATGTCCGTCATGGAAGGCGGAGAACCAGCAGTCCTCGAAAACTCAGAAGGCGCACGCACCACCCCATCAGTGGTCGCATTTGCGAAAAATGGCGAGCGACTCGTCGGACAAGCGGCTAAGCGCCAGGCTGTCACCAATGCTAAAAACACCGTCTACTCCGCCAAGCGCCTCATCGGCCGCAAGTTCTCGGAGCTGACCGCTGATGACAAGCGCGTCCCTTACGACATCGTAGCAGCGGACAACGGCGATGCTCACATTCAGGTCGAGATCGACGGCGAGAAGAAAACCTTCTCCCCTCAAGAGATCGCCGCAATCGTCCTCGGCAAGCTCAAAGCAGACGCAGAAGCAAAGCTCGGTGAAACCATCACCGAAGCCGTCATCACCGTCCCCGCTTACTTCAATGACTCCCAGCGTAATGCCACCAAGGCTGCTGGCGAGATCGCCGGCCTCAAGGTCCGCCGCATCATTAACGAGCCCACCGCAGCTTCACTCGCTTACGGACTCGACTCCAAGACCGACCAAAAGGTCGCCATTTATGACCTCGGTGGTGGAACCTTCGATATCTCCGTCTTGGAAATCTCCGATGGCGTCTTCGAAGTCCTCGCCACTGACGGTGACACCCAGCTCGGTGGTGATGACTGGGACAACGCCCTCATCGACCACATCGTCGCTGAGTTTAAGTCCACTGAGGGCATCGACCTCTCCGGCCAACCCGACGCCATCCAGCGCATTAAGGAAGAAGCAGAAAAGGCGAAAATCGCCCTCTCTTCCTCCCAGAACTACGACCTCAACCTCCCCTTCATCACCGCAGATGCGACCGGTCCTAAGCACATCCAGCTCAGCCTCACCCGTGGCAAGCTCGAGCAGCTCACCGACCACCTCTTCCAGCGCACCAAGAAGCCCGTCACCGACTGCCTCAAGGAAGCTGACATCTCCACCGGAGAGATCGACGAACTCGTCCTCGTCGGCGGCATGACCCGCATGCCAAAGGTCGTCGAGACCGCACATGAACTCGCAGGAAAGACTCCTCACCAAGGCGTCAACCCAGATGAAGTGGTCGCCATCGGCGCAGCCATTCAGGGCGGCGTTCTTCAGGGAGATGTCAAAGACGTCCTCCTCCTTGACGTCACTCCCCTCACCCTCTCCATCGAGACCGAGGGAAGCCGTGCGACTTCGATGATCGACCGGAACACCACCATTCCCGTCAAAAAGAGCCAGACCTTCTCCACCGCTGCTGATAACCAGCCTGCAGTGGACATCCGCATCTGTCAGGGAGAGCGTCCGCTCTTCGCAGACAACAAGCTCCTCGGGAACTTCCAGCTCTCCGGCATCGAGCCAGCACAGCGTGGCATGCCCCAGATCGAGGTCACCTTCGACATCGACGCCAACGGAATCCTCCACGTCTCCGCGAAAGATAAAAACTCCGGCAAGGAGCAGAAGATCTCCATCGAAGGCTCCAGCGGACTCTCTGATGACGAGATCGAAAAAGCCAAGCGCGACGCCGAAGCACACGCTGAGGAAGACAAAAAGCGTGCCGAGTCAGTCGACATCAAGAACAAGGGCGAGAACGTCGTCTACCAAGTCGAGAAGCAACTCGGAGAACTCCCTGAAGACGCACCAGCGGAACTCAAGGACATGCTCACCGGCAAGCTCGATGCCCTCAAAGGCGCAATCAAGGCCGACGACCTCGACCTCATCAAATCCGCTACCGAAGACCTTGAAAAGTCACTCGCAGAACTCGCCCAAGCAGCTCAAGCCGCTGGCGCGCAAATGCCCGACATGGGCGGCGGCGCACCAGACGTAGAACCTGCCGAGGGAGATTCTGACGAACCTCGCCAAGCAAAAGGAAAGGTCGTAGACGCAGAAGTCGTAGACGCAGAGGTCAAAGAAGACTCTGATAAGTAATTCTAACAATCACGCGGCCCGGTAACCCCGGGCCGCAACCAACCTAAACTAAAACAACACCACTAAATATTATGGCTAGTATCAAACCACTCGGAAACCGCGTCCTCGTGAAGCGTCTCGAAGCAGAAGCAGTCAGCGCAGGAGGAATCGTCCTTCCTGACTCTGCACAAGAAAAACCACAGGAAGCTGAAGTTGTTACTCTCGGCACCGGCGGCACTGATGACAACGGTAAGGACATCGTCTTCGATGTTTCAATCGGCGACAAAGTTCTCATCTCCAAATACGGCGGCACCGATGTCAAAGTAGACGGCGAAGACCTCCTCATCCTCACTCAGTCTGACATCCTCGGTGTCCTCACAGACTAACTTCTTAAAATCCTAATTTCTAAATTCTGAAATCCTAAACTTCAGAGTCCAGAATTCGGGACCTAAAATTTAAACTCTAAAATAGAAACCTACTAATATGGCTAAACAACTCCAATTCGACGAAGCAGCACGTCAGGCACTCCTCCGCGGTGTCACCAAGCTCGCTCGCGCAGTCAAAGCAACTCTCGGGCCTGCAGGCCGTAACGTCATCCTCGACAAAAAGTTCGGCTCCCCAACAGTCACCAAAGACGGTGTCTCCGTTGCTAAGGAAATCGAACTCGAAGATCCTTACGAGAACATGGGCGCTCAGCTCATCAAGGAAGTCTCCTCCAAGACATCCGACATCGCCGGTGACGGCACCACCACCGCGACCGTCCTCGCTGAAGCCATCTACAAAGAAGGTCTCCGCAACGTCACCGCAGGTGCAAACCCCATCAGCCTCCAGCGTGGCATCATGAAGGCAGCCGAAGCGATCACCGCTCAGCTCGCTGAGATCTCCAAGGAAGTCTCTGACTCCAAGGAAATCGCACAGGTTGCTACCGTCTCCGCGAACTGGGACAAGGAAATCGGCAACATCATCGCCGAAGCCATGGACAAGGTCGGCAAGGACGGCACCATCACCGTAGAAGAAGCTAAGGGCATCGAAACCACCCTCGACGTTGTCGAAGGAATGCAGTTCGACAAAGGCTACCTCTCTCCTTACTTCGTCACCGATCCAGACACCATGGATTGTAACCTTGAGAACGCCTACGTCCTCATCAACGAGAAGAAGATTTCCAACCTTAAGGACCTCCTCCCAGTTCTCGAAAAGATCGCCAAGACCGGTCGCCCACTCCTCATCATTGCTGAGGATGTCGAAGGTGAAGCACTTGCTGCTCTCGTCGTGAACAAGCTTCGCGGCACCCTCAACATCGCAGCCGTCAAGGCACCAGGATTCGGAGATCGCCGTAAAGCCATGCTCGAAGACCTCGCCATCCTCACCGGTGGACGCTGCATCACCGAGGACCTCGGCATCAAGCTTGAGAACATCGAGCTCGAAGACCTTGGCGAAGCCAAGCGCGCTACCATCACCAAAGAGGACACCACCATCGTCGAAGGCGGTGGCGGATCCGAGGCCATCTCTGGCCGCGTGAACCAGATCCGTAAGCAGATCGAGGACACCTCATCTGACTACGATCGTGAGAAGCTCCAGGAGCGCCTCGCTAAGCTCGCTGGTGGAGTTGCTGTTATCAACGTCGGTGCTGCTACCGAGACTGAGATGAAGGAAAAGAAAGCCCGTGTTGAAGACGCCCTCCACGCAACCCGCGCAGCGGTTGAAGAAGGCATCGTCCCAGGAGGTGGCACCGCACTCATCCGCGCCCAAGCCGGTGTTGGTGAGCTTGGTCTCGAAGGAGACGAAGCAACAGGTGCAGAGATCATCTCAGCCGCGATCGAAGCTCCCCTCCGTCAGCTTGCAGCAAATGCAGGCCTCGAAGGCGCACTCATCGTCGAGAAGGTTCGTAATGCTTCCGGAAACGAAGGCTACAACGTCGCCACTGGAGAATATGCCGACCTCATCGAAGCTGGTGTTGTTGATCCTACCAAGGTCACTCGTTCTGCCCTCCAGAATGCAGCGTCCATCTCCGGACTCCTCCTCACCACCGAGTGTCTCATCACCGACCTCCCCGAGCCAGAGCCCGCAGGCGGCGGTGACCACGGTCACGACCACGGCGGCATGGGCGGCATGATGTAATCAACTTGTAGCGTCGGTCTGTGACCGTCGCTCATCTTTCAAAGCCGGACGACTCCTCAGGAGCGTCCGGCTTTTTCGTGCCCTACTTCGATACTCAATTTAACTAGACCGATTTTCTCCACTTAATGTAGAGGGGAATCCCTTGTTCGAAATTATAAAAAATAAAGGTTTCCTTATCAGTTCGTTCAATTTATTTCTAAAAAAATATTGCTAATTGAGGATGACTTGTTAAAAATTTGCCTACCCTTACATGAAAACCCCACATTTACTGACTGCATTGATTTGCGGAGGTATCTCATCAGTATCCGCATTTACTGTGGATTTTACTCAGCATCTCAATGCTGCCACAACCTTCGGAGTTGATTTAACTACCTCTCCTATCTCCATCGCGAGCCAGGCGATCGTGGTCAACGTTCCTGGCTATGGCGATGTTGAGTTCCAAGTGATCGCAGGTGACAACCTCGCTTCTCTTCCTGGACAAATTTCGAGCTCTCCTGTCACACAGGACTTCACGAACAACTCCAGTGATCCCATCAACTCGCTTCTCTTCGGAGACGGCACGAACGTGTTCGTTGCCTTTCGTGGCGATACTCCGATCAACGTCGATTTCGATTTCGTAGGAGTGAGCCTTGGTGAGAACTTCGCAATGTCTGACCAGTCAACAGGTGGTCAGACCGCTTTCGCGATCACCCTCGCGACCGGCGGCTCTTCAGTTGACTCGATCGCTGGACTGCGCTCGATCAGCTTTGACACCGTTCCTGAGCCATCATCGGCTCTGCTCAGTGCGATTGCAGCGCTCGGCCTCCTTCGCCGTCGCCGCTAGATTTCAGGACTCCTGACAACTGCTTTTACAAATCCCTCTCTGTGTTGCGCAGAGGGGGATTTTTTTATGACCGCGCGCGAAGGGCAGCAGGTGAAAAAGAACGCTCTAACGAACGATGACCTTCGCTCCAGGACGAGCGTAAGTCAGGAAGCGAGCAGCATCCCAGTTCGAGAGGCGGTAGCAGCCCGCACTCTGAGCGCGACCGATCGTCCGAGGGCTTGAAGTGCCGTGAATGCCGATCCCGGCACGGGTGAGGCCTGCCCAGAGGACACCGATGGGATTGTTCGGCCCACCTGGAATCTGGAGGTATTCGTCACTGCGCACTCCTTTTTCAAGAAGCTGCTTGTCGTAGCGCCACTGAGGGAGCTCAACACAGTTCCGGATTTCCCAGTGCCCACGATGGATAAATTTCTCTTGGCCGGGCGTGGTGGGAAACATCGCGACAAGCTGGCCCACGGGCGCCTCTTCTTCGTCATCGACCACCGCGACGGCGAGCCCGGGAGCGACCCTCACCGCACCGGCAGGATCATAGATGAAGAGCTTCTTCATACTGGTATCAATGATGACAGTTCGAGCACTGAGCTTGGTGTCTGATTTGTGAGAACGCCCGGAGGCGAAATTTTCAATCTGGAAAGGCTCGATATTCGGAACCTTAAGGATGGCTCGAGGAGCGAGATTGTAGGCCTTCTTTTTACCATTGAGCTCAATGAGGAAACTCTCCGAGGTATGGTAGCGCTCCGCCATGAATTCGAGGTAGGAGCGGTAAGACATCATCTTTTCCTCAGCTTGCTTTTTTCGATCAGTCGGAAGCTTGGGATTCACATACTTGGCGGCAAAACTCGGGACCGTGGCAGTGGCATAGAGGGTAGGGACTTCATTTCTGGCATCGGCCATGATGGCGTCCCAATCGCCGGGCGAGCGTCCTTGCGCACGATTGTAAGCATAGACTGCTCCCTCGGTGAAATTACCCGGCTTTCCATCAAGAAACCCCGGGCCAAAGCATTTTTGATCAAGGAAGATCTGGAGGCGTAATCCCTCGTCAAGACTGGTAGGTTTCCCCCCGTCGGCAAATGAAGGAAGAACAAGGAGAAGAAGGGCAAAAAGTGCTTTCACGGTGAGAGCTTAACATGCCTTAACTAAAGATCCAATGGAATCAACCGCTTCTACCATGACATTTTTTTAGGTCTTTCGAACGTGAAATCCTACCCAGCTCAATACCTAGTCCAAATCCACCACTAGTCCCACAGGCTTCTTGATGAGACACTGATGACCGCAACTCGGTTTCATCTTGAAAAAACTCCGTTCCAATTAAAATTTACTGACAAATTGAGCGCGCTCGACGCTTACATCGTGCATACAAAACACTCTCTGGGTTATGATCGAAGTCAATTCACTCACCAAGCGATTCGGCCATAAGGTCGCAGTCGATAATCTCTCATTCTCAGTCAAAAAGGGCGAGGTTCTCGGATTCCTCGGACCCAATGGCGCCGGTAAGTCCACCACCATGCGCATGGTCACCGGATTCATCCCGGTAAGCGACGGCACCATCGAGATCGACGGTGTCTCGATGATCCACAACCCGATGGCAGCTAAGAAAAAGATCGGCTACCTCCCTGAGTCTGCCCCCCTTTACAATGACATGACCGTCCAAGGCTTCCTCAAGTTCTGCGCCTCGATGCGCGGACTCGGCGGCAAGCGCCGGAAGGAAGCGGTAGAGAAGTCGATCGAAACCTGCTTCCTCGAGAGCGTGGCACACCAGTCCATCGATACTCTTTCCAAGGGCTACCGCCACCGCACTTGCCTCGCCCAATCTCTTTTACACGATCCTGAAGTCCTCGTCCTCGATGAGCCCACTGACGGCCTCGATCCGAATCAGAAGCGGGAGGTGCGTAAGCTCATCCGCAATCTCGGGAAGGAAAAAGCGATCCTCTTTTCGACCCACATCCTCGAAGAGGTTGCCGAGGCCTGCACCCGCGCAGTGATCGTGGATCAAGGCACCATCGTAGCCGATGGCACTCCTGAAGAACTTACGCGAAAAGGCGGCGGATCGCTCTACGATCTCTTCCACCAAGTCACCACCTCTGAAACTCCCGCAGCTTAAACATCTCCGACATTTATGAACACGTGGACCATTTTTAAACGCGAGCTTTCGAGCTACTTCTCTCAGCCTACTGCTTACGCGATCATCGTCATCTTCAGTCTTCTTTCCATCGGGCTGACTTTCACCTTCGGCCGCTTCTGGGACTTCCAAGACGCCAGCTTGAACAACTCCTTCTTCTGGTGGCACCCGCTCATCCTCATGATCCTCGCCCCGGCGGTGAGCATGCGGCTTTGGTCTGATGAGCACCGCTCCGGAACCATCGAGCTTCTCGGCACCCTGCCGGTCACAATGCGCAGCGCGATCCTCGGGAAGTTCTTCGCCTCGGCACTTGTCTGGCTGGTAGCGCTCGCGCTCACCTTCCCCGTCGTCGTCACAGTAAACTGGCTGGGATCGCCGGACAACTGGGCCATTTTCTCCGGCTATCTCGGAAGCTTCCTCGTCTGCTGCACCTTCCTGGCGATCACCTCGCTCGTTTCTGCTTTCACACGTGATCAAGTAGTCGCGCTCATCGTCTCGGTGACGATTTGCTTCCTCCTAACGATCTGCGGCATCGACCAAGTCATCAATGAGCTTCGCCGCTCATGGAATAAGGAGAGCGTAGATCTTCTCGCTTCTGTGGGTGTCTACTCGCACTTCCAAGAAGCCGCTCGCGGGCTCATCCGCGTCTCCAGCCTCTTGTATTTCCTGGGCCTGATCACGGTCTGTCTCATCGGCACCAATCTTGTCCTCAAATCCCAGCGCGCCTAATTTCTAACCTCTTATTCTTTAGACTATGAAAGCTCTGAAACCGATCCTCTTAGGAGTCGCCGCCGTGGCCCTCCTCCTTTTCATCATCTCCTTCTTTGTAGAATCACTTGCTCCGCTGACTTGGTGGTTGCTTCTCCTCGCACTGGTGCCGCTGAGCCTCATCCCAGAAAGCCGGACGATCCGCGCTGCTTTTGGCACCGCGGTTCTTGCGGGACTCGTCTTTTTTATCACCCAGCTCCTCGGCATGACGAACTTGGGCCATAAGAACATCGACCTCACCGAGGATGATCGCTTCACGCTGACCGATGGCACCAAGGCCATTCTCAGCGAGCTCAGCGAGCCTGTCGTAATCAACTACTACGTCACCCGTGACCTCCGCTCCACTCCAGCAGACCTGAAGCGCTACATCCCTCGCATCGACAACCTCCTCGAAGAGTTTGCCGCTCTCTCGAAGGACGGGAATATCAGTGTCAACTTCGTAGACCCCAAACCGAACACCGATGAGGAAGACGCCGCTGCGCTCGATGAAATTCAGCAGATCCCCGTCTCGCAGACCGAGAACCTTTTCTTCGGAGCCTCGATCTCCAGCTGGGATAAAAAGACCGTCATCCCCTACTTCAATCCTGACAACGAGACGCAGCTCGAGTTCGACCTCATCAGCGCCATCGCCGAGGTCTCCGCGAAGAATAAGCCTACCGTAGGCCTCATCTCGCCGCTTGATGTCACGACGAGTGGCAGAAATGGCAAAGGCTGGATCTTCGCCCAATTCCTGAGACGGAGTTACAACGTGGCTAACCTTGGTATGGGTGTGACCGATCGGCTCTCAGCAATTTATGAAGAGAATGAATGGGGCGACTCCCCCGAGTTTCTTGATCCTGAAAAGGTGCCCGTCATCCTCGTGATCCACCCTGCAGGAATCACCCCGGAAGCGGAATTCCACATCGACCAATACCTCCTCCGCGGCGGCACTGCCATCGCCTGTGTGGACCCCCTCTCCTTCGCAGCCCAGCAGTCGCAACCCCAGCCGCAAAGGCCCGGGATGCCTCCGCAGCAGCAGCAGCCCGGTATTCCGACATCCTCGACCCTCCCGAGACTCTTTGAAAAATGGGGCGTCAAGTTTGATGAAACTCAGGTCCTCACCGATGGCACCTATGGCCTTCAAGGCAACCCTGCCATGCTTAAGCTTAATCGGGACGCCATGCCAGTGGAGGACGAGATCGCCCTCGCTTCCATCGGCGACATCCTCATCGGCTACGGTGGTGGCTTCAGTGAGGTCACTGGCCCCGGCCTTGAGATCGCTCGCCTGATGCGCAGCTCGCGCCAGTCCAGCTTCATCCCCGCAGCGGATGCCGCCAATCCTCGAGCAATCGCAAATCTGCGCTTCAATCGCCGCTCGGATGACTCGCAATACGACATCCTTCTTGCCCTTCGTGGAAACTTTCAAACTGCTTTCCCGAATGGCAACCCCGCCAAGCCCACTCCCAAGCCAAAGCAAGAAGGCGAGGGCGAGGGCGATGAGATAAAGCCCGTGGAAGCCCCCGCCGATTCGTCACTGAAAACAGGAGAAGCGAAAGGCCACGTCTACCTCTTCGCGGACTCTGACATTCTCTTTGATGGCGCGGCTTACCGCCTCCTCGCAGTCGGCAACACCGGGATCCCACAACAGATCTCGGACAACGGCCCTCTCATCTTCAACATCCTAGACCAAGCGACCAATTCCAAGCACCTCGTGGGAGCCCGCGCGCGCACCCCGAACTGGCGTCCTTTCACCGTCTTCCAAGAAATGACGTCACGGCTAGAAGAAGAGGAAGCCGACACCATGGAGGACTTCCGTGCGCAGCAGCAAGAAGCCTCTGCTGAAATCCAGAAGCTCCAAGCGCAGCGTCAAGACAGCCGCTCGCCCTTCCTCAATGAGCAGCAGCAAGAAGCCCTCAAGAGCCTCCGCGAAAAGGAAGCGGATGCCAGAAAAGGCATTCGTGAACTCGCGAAAGATAACCAAGCGAAGATCGACTCGATCAAAGCGGGCGTCTTCTGGAAATCTCTCCTCACCGTGCCCATCATCGTGCTCGTTCTCGGCCTCGTCATTTTTATCTTCCGCAGCAGATCGACCCAAGCTCGCTAGTCAGCATTTCATTTAAAACGTTACCTTCTAACCCAAGAAAACCATGTCACGTATTCACCTCCTGATCCTCTGGGTGCTCGCCCTTGTGGCCGGCATCATCGTCATCTCCACCAAAGGCAAAAACCGGGAAGCGCTCAGCGCCGAGACCTCCCTCAAGCAAGGCGACAGCCCCATCACGAGTAACGACCTCCGCGGCTACGCCGGCCTCAAATTCACCGACTCAAAAAACACATCCACCCTTGTGAAGAAGGAAGATGCTTGGGTCGTCGCAGAAGAAAATGACTACCCCGTCAACCTGCAGACCCTCGGCAGCGCCTTCGATATCGTGCGCGAACTTAAGATCCTGCAAGGCCTCCCTGCCGAGCCCAAGCACTGGGATCGCTTCGGCCTCAACCTCGAAGCTGAGGATGAAGCTGATCGTCCACGCCAACTCAGCCTTCTTGATCCAGAAGGAAAGGTCGCCAAAACCATCTTCATCGGCAAAGCGCGCGAAAGCTCCGGCGGTCAGCGTGGTAATACCGCAGGCCGCTTCGTCCGCTTCTCGA
>JALZWA010000119.1 GCA_023299815.1 Akkermansiaceae bacterium | reverse complement strand
ACTTGATCCCCTCAGGATCGAGCCCGTCAGTGGGTTCATCGAGGAGGAGGATCTCGGGTTCAGGTAGGAGGGCTTGGGCGAGCGCGAGGCGCTGGCGCATGCCGTGGGAGTAGGAGCCGACCTTCGAGTTGATACGATCCGTGAGACCGACGCTCTCGACGACTTCCCGGGCCGCCTTTGCATCAAACTTTCCACTCAAGCCGACGAGGACCTTGAGGTTCTGCCAGCCACTCATGTAGTCATAAAATGCGGGCGCTTCAAAAATGGCGCCCACTTTCTTGAGCGCGCTGGTGTGATCCTTCAGGACCGAAATTCCGCCGACTTCTACCTCGCCGCCATCGGCCGAGACCATGCCGAGAATAATGCCCACGGTGGTAGACTTCCCCGCGCCATTATGGCCGAGAAGTCCGTAGATCTCGCCTTTTTGGACCTCGAAGGAGACGCCCTTGAGCGCATCTTTTCCGGCGAATCGTTTTTTAAGATCGTGGACGCGGAGGATGGGTTCAGTCACGGGAGCTTGTTTTAAAATTGATTTTGTTAGAGATCGATTGATCGGCGTAAAGGAAGTTCACGCCATTCTTGTCACCGTGATAAGCTTCCTTATCAAAGATGAGCGGGATGACCGAGCGATCAACATCTGCGCCTAGGAAAGTAAGACGGGTGCTGCGGATATTGCTGAGATTTTCATTCCAGAAGTAGGATGAGCCGGATTTTTCGAAGTGCTCGTGATCCGAGGGACACTTGAAGGCGAATTCGTCATTCCCGAGATAAGGCAGGAGCAAGACCTCCAGAACATCGGCGTCTTCGTTCTTGCTATTGCGCCCAAGGAAGAGCGGCGGCATGACTTGATTGTTCTCAGAAAGGTAGCCCTCAAGGCCGATGCCCATATTGCGAAGCTTGCTCATGCAGGCGACTCCCTGGGCCCGCTTCTTGACCTTATTCGCTAGAGGATAGGCCACACCTCCCAGCACCCCGATGATGACAATCACGATGAGAAGTTCGGTAAGAGTGAAACCTCGTTTCATGAGATGCTAGAGAGAATTGACGCCAGGGCGGGCAAAGCCATTGAGCATTTCGCCGAAGGCGTCCATGAGCGGCGCGAGGTCCATTTTGGTCTCGGCACTGGCATTTTGGTAGTAGGAGGCGAGGCCTTCTTTCACGATGCTATCGATGATTTCAGGATCGTCCTCCTTGAGACGATTTAAGTCCTCACCGCCTTGTCCCTCCATATCGCGGAGGGATTTCTCGACGAGCCGCTGCCGCTCCTTGGGGTCCATTTTATCAAAGGCTTCCATCATGCGCTGCATCGATTGCGTGAGGGTGAGTTCGAGAAAGTAAATGCGCTCCGAGGGATTCAGTCGCTTGAAGAGATTGAATCCTGCGCGGCTGTCCTGCAGGCGCTCGCGCTCGCGAAGGTCGAGACGATTAAAGACCGTGGCGATGTCCTGCAAGCGCTCGCGGCGCGTGCGATCTTCTGCGCCACCATCGAGCTGCTCAGACCAGTCATCGAAACTCGCTTCCTCGATCATTTCCGCGACGCGGACGGCGGTCGCCTTACGGTTCGCGGTCCATTCGGTCACTCCCCAGACAGCGAGCCAGAGGGATGCGATCACGAGAACGCCAATCAAGAGTGGTTTTTTATTCATGAGAACGGCGCATAGTAAGCCGGATTCCCCTGCGCGCAACCTGCGAAAACTCAGAAATGAGGGAGGGTGACCACGGATCTTTTCTATTTCTCACGCTCTCCTGCTGAGGGTTTCCTGCGGCCCTGGCCCCTCAACCAATCTGCGCAAATCACTTCTGAAAAACTCTCGCGAGAAATCCTTAGCTTGATCGCCCTCAAGAATGAGGCAGCTCTAAAACGACGCTCACAAATCGGTCAAGGCCACCGAGATTACGAACGAGCAATCGCGGGGGATTTTTTTTTAATCAAAGATCGAGCTCACTGCCACAGCCATGCCTTCACAGATCAACCTCAAAGCAACTTCACCACTCACCGCCCCCATGTTATCGATAATCTTAGACAAGCTCTTCCGATAACCGAAAATCCCACAAACGAGAAGAAAAAGTCCAACAAGAATGAGAAGGATCGAGAGTGCGCCGACAAAGATCCCATGCCCCATGACAGCAAGTCCCAAAATGCCAGAGATCCACCGAATCGGAGAAGGCATTACCTGCACCTTCATCTTAAGAAGCTCCTCTTTCGTGAGGACGTGCCCCTCTTTTTTAGACTTCTTAATCCCAGCCTTCAGGCCATTTTTCTGCAGTCGCTCAACTTTCGTCATCGGCAAAGAGCAAATCAGAGATCACGCAGTAAATAAACCCTCCACATCAGGAAGGTCCGCTGCGGAGGCTGCCTTTTGTTCACTGATGATCTTTCCATCCTTCACCAAAAAAGCTCCCGGCATCTGAAGTCCATCACCCGCCAAGTGGCCCACACCACAACCGCGGAAGATCGCGATAAATCCTCGCAGCAACACGCGGGGTCCGAAGAGCTCTAAGAAGCCCCCTTTTCCTAAACCAAAAGCACGATAGAGATCGCAGCATGGATCGGCGATGCGGGAGACTTTTTTATCGCTCATGTATTCCGTCTCCTCCCCTTCTTGCAGCATATGGATGAAGACGAGCCGCGCGCCTTCTTCATCAGCCTTCCGCTGCATCGTTTCCAAATCTCTCAAAATTTGGCGCGTGAAGGTGCAACCAAAGTGCCTAAGAAAGACGACGGCGAGAGTCTGCTTCTCGGAAGCTTCTTGCAGCGACGTCCCTGATGAGAGTTGAAATTTTTCCAATCCTTCTTCGAGCGTCATCGGCTCGCCATTGACCGGTCGGCCGACAGCAAGGCAAGCGACGTGCCAAAGAATGATGCCGAAGGGAATCCACCAGATCAGGTCATTAAAGACAATCATCCAACCCGCGGCCCAGGGAAGCTCGCCCTGCGAAGCAGCAAAGACAAAGCCGATTGGCCCAAAGACCTTTCCTAAAAAGCCCACTAAAACGATCGGCCAATGCCTTAGGGGGGAAAAAGAAGCGCAGAGGTAGCCGATGCCGTAGACGCCGACGATCATTCCCACACACTGCCACAGGAAGGGGTAAGCTGGTGCCTCCATCCCCGAAATACGGAACCACTCCCCCGGCCAACCCACGGCCCAGATGCCGAAGAGAATATTGTAAATGCCCGCCAAACGGAGCACCGAAATCATCCAGCAGGGTGCTTGGCCGTTCTTTCCGGCGCATTGATCAGGCATTCGCGAGAATAAGCCGCTTTCTCACTGTCGCAAGTGAGAGAGCGAGATTCTTTTTCGGGACTTGCGGATAGGAGGTTCCTGCTCTTCACTCCGCGCATGCGCAACGCTGTGACGATCGCCGGAACTGGGAGCTACCTCCCCGAAAAAGTGATGACCAATGACGACCTCTCGAAGATCGTCGACACCAACGATGAGTGGATTTTTTCTCGCACCGGAATTAGGGAGCGCCGAATCGCCGCTGAAGGCGAGTTCACTTCCCATCTCGCGACCAAGGCCGCCGAAAAAGCAATCGAGGACTCCGGCATCGCGGCCGAGGATATCGACCTCATCATCGTAGCCACCATCACGCCCGACACCCTCACTCCCGCCACCGCTTGCTACGTGCAGGAAAACATCGGTGCGAAAAAAGCAGTCGCCTTTGACATCTCCGCCGCTTGCTCGGGATTCCTCTACGCCATGAAGATCGCGAAGCGCATGATCGAGGGTGGAGCATCCACCAATGCCCTCATCATCGGAGCCGAGAAACTCTCCGCCTTTGTCAACTGGACAGACCGCACTACCTGCGTCCTTTTTGGAGATGGTGCTGGAGCTGCAGTGCTCAGAAAATCAGAAGAAGGTGAAGGCGAGATCATCGCAACTGATATCGGGACCGATGGCGCTCAGACCCACCTTTTAAACATCCCCGGTGGTGGCTCAGCCTGCCCCACCACGGTCAAGAATGCTGGTGAAGGCCTCGCGGCCCTCGCGATGTCCGGCCAAGAAGTCTTCAAGCACGCCGTGAGACGGATGAAGACTTCCGCCAACACCGTCATCGAGCGCGCAGGCCTCCAGCCGGAGGACATCGCACTCGTGATCCCCCATCAGGCAAATGTCCGCATCATCGATGCCATCGCAGATCGCTTGGCGGTCCCGAATGACCGAGTCTTCGTCAATCTCCACAAATACGGCAACACCTCCGCCGCCGCCATCGCCATTGCACTGGATGAAGCGAACCACACCGGCAAGATCAAGAGAGGTGACAAGATCGTCATGGTCGCCTTCGGAGCAGGCATGACCTGGGCCGCGGCAGCCATCGAATGGTAATTACGTGACCTCTGAGATTGACCCCGCCGCCTAAGCGGGTGAAATGGCTGAAACAAATCACGCCATTTTGAGCTCAGACATCCGCACGACTCCATCCGACACATCAGGAATGCCAAAAGGCATCCCCTACATTATCGCAAACGAAGCCGCCGAGCGCTTTTCGTTCTATGGAATGAAGGCTATCCTCGTGGTCTTCATGACCCAGTATCTCTGGCTCATGGGTGACGCCCCCACCGACCAAATGGGAGAAGTTGTCGCCAGCGAGAACTACCATAAATTTAACAAATGGGTCTACGCCACGCCCTTCTTAGGAGCCCTCCTTGCCGATGTTTTCTTTGGAAAATATCGCGTCATCATGTGGCTCAGTGTCGTCTACTGCGTCGGCCACGGCTGCCTCGCCCTCATGGGAATCAGCGGTTCTGCTGGCTGGTGGCTCTTTGCCGGACTCGCACTCATCTGCGTAGGATCCGGTGGAATCAAGCCCTGCGTCTCCGCTCACGTAGGAGACCAATTTGGTCCCAATAATCAACACCTCCTCA
>JALZWA010000118.1 GCA_023299815.1 Akkermansiaceae bacterium | reverse complement strand
CTCAGACTTTACCTCTGGAGTCGAAGCGAGTTGGTCTGTGCCACCTTGCTCAGCTTTCGTCTTCATGCTCGTCATGACATACTTGTGTTCGATCCGAACACACTTCTCTTCGAACCACCGCCAATACCACCTAGGCCGGAGCGTCGATTCGATTCTATCCGTGCGAATCACTTCAACGTGGCTCTCTTTCTGAACAAAACGATAACCAGCAGCGATAAAGGAAATCCAGTCACGGAGATTCAAGGATTCGACGATATCAACCTCTAGTGTCTTGCCAAATTCATCAGACGTCACCTGCTGGACCATCTTTCCCTGATCAAAATAGCACACTCGTGTGCCGTCTTCCGAAAGAATGCAGGATTGCGGGACAGGGAGCCCAAGCATTCTCAAGGCAGTGTCGTCGCCCTCGATTTTTCCTGACGCTCTCACGGAACTCCAGACATCCGCCATCGGCGCGTGAAAATTCATGCTCGTCGTCACAACTAACAATTCAGGCTTGGCCATTTTCCTGTTGGTCCACCCTACGAGAGTCATTGAGCCGACACACAAGGCGATGACCGTGATGTTACCATACTGGCTAATAAATTTCTTCCCAATGAGGAATCCGATCCCTGCACCTATGCCAATCCCAAGGAACAAGATTGGGAAAGCCATGATCACGCAGACAATCCCTTCCAACCCTGAAAACACGAGAATTGATACCGACAGGAGGAGTGACGTCATCGCGGTAATCGCGACGATTTTTCTCCCCTTCGACATGAACGCGATTGCCAGTCCGGTGCAAAAAGGAACGAAGAGAAATACAGCCTCGTTGAGCCCGGTATGGTTCAATGCATAACCGAATAGGCTCAGAAACACGGCGACCACTGAAGCGGATACCGAATGCATCCAGAGTTTTTTCGTTTCCGTCTTCATTTATTTGTAGAACGTCTCAATCCCACCAGTCGCTGACAGAAGACCTGACAACTCGGAAGCGGTGGAACATCTTCAGACTACACACCACTCCGGTGAACTCAAGGGGCAGTCAATGGATCTCTGGGATTCGAGCATTGGCTAGTAACCTCGGAGATCCCAGATGTAGTTGGCTAGATACCCCGCCAGGATGATCGACGGGAGAAAGCCAACCCTGACCAAGAAGAGGTCGAACTTCGTCGGCGAATGAGGCCGGAAGATCAGCACCGACAGGAGATACGAGTTGAAGCCCACAAATGCGAACAAGCAGATCTGCCCAATCATCCCACCATCTGTCGCCAATCCTGCCAGCAACATAAGCGGAATCTGGAGCGCGAAGGAAAACTTTACAGCATCCTTGAGCTTAGGGCATGGTTTGGAGAGCTTCATCATGACTCGCTTCTTCCAGAAGAACCAAGGATTCCCCAGTAGGCCTGTTTGAGTATTTGACAATGAGAAGATCTGCCGAATGCCACTCTGCGACAAAGTCATAAAAAAATTCTTTAAATGATTCCATAGGCTTACTTTCAAACTATTGACACAGGAAATCCATGATCAGGGCTTCCCAATGATGTTCAAACGGTAATTTTCATACAAAATACAAAACTCTTCGACAAACTCAAGTTCAGTCATGGATTGGGAGTGGAGCCTTCTTCACCACTCGATTGGGTCGCCGCGACAATCACAGAGGCCAAACCGAGAAGTAGAAGTGCCATTGCGAAAATAAAATATCCGAAAATGGACTCCAACCCGGCATTCCCTTCTCTCGCTGGATAAGGGGAGAAATCCAACGTCAGAACAATGACGGGGATGAGATGAGCGATAAAAGGAATGACTGCATGCCAGCGCCGATTGAAACGATGAGCAATGGCAACTCCGAGCAGCCAGAATATCGGTAAAGCGACGACGCTGGAAATCACTACCATCGATTCGAATAGAGATTGAGGAGCTGTCTCACTCACACCTGCCACGGGAACAAAAAACTCTCGCAACATCAGAACGACAATCCCGATACAGATGACACATGCGGGAAAGATGATGACTAGGTAAGCGATCCAACAAAAGCGCCCGACCTTATCGACTGTGCATCTCATAGACTCTATTTTTCGGGACGAGGAATAATCTTGGAAAGGCTGTCGATCAGGTCTTTTCCGGCAGCGTCTTTCTTACGAAACCCATGCCATGATGATCCTCCCCCTTCACGAGGAAAATAGAAATTGGAACATTTAAAGCAGACGCTCGTCTCAAACTTTAGCTCTTCACCTTTGTAAAAGCGTAATCCGTAGATTGGAAAGTGGCACCATGCTTGACTCCACATGTCGAACGTCAAACTCCGCCATGTTTCGCAAAGCTTCTTAGCTTCTTCACCTCTGAGTTCTTTCTTCTTCTGGATCTTCGAAAACTGACCGTATGGCCGAATGGGAAATGTCCCTTCCCCGCCCTCTTCCTGAACACCACCACTGAGTAGAAAAACTTCGATGCGGTCAAAATCCGGAAGTTCTGACGCATATTTTGCAGGTAGGTTGACCCAAGGCTCCTTTTTCTCCTCGGCTGGAGCGGGAGAGACTAGAATGAGAATCAGGCTGAGTATTTTAAGGAGTGTTGTTTTCATTCGTGATAGGCTTTGGAGACAGACATTTGATTCGCTTAAAGGTTGTAGTCCAATGTGCAGTGAAGGTAGATCCTTGGAGACATCGGACGATTGCGAGTTTCATCGGTGAATCCCCTTGGGTCGGTAGCTTCTAGATAGGCATCGAATTCCCATTTTTCGGATGTCCCTTTCTGTTCCGTCACTTTTTGTTTTTCGGGTATCATCCAAAACTTGAAATCAATTTTCTTATTATCAACGACCACGGTGAACACTTTGTTTTTGTGGTCGTGGATGACGTAGCCATACGTTTCTGAGTCTTTGCGGACGTCAACCTCGTAAGATTTCCCGTCGATAGTGAATTTAAGGTATTTGACTCCATCACCAATATCGCTGGTATGCAGCTCCAGAAGGGTGCGGCCCGTGCCACTCTTCCCCTTGATGACAGCCGTTCCATCCGAGCCAGCAAACAGGGGAGTTATTAATAAGATGCTCAGAAATAGAATCGCGAGAAACTTCATCCGCTCACGTTATAGATAGGCCTGCGCGGAGTCAATCAAGCCAGAGGGAAGGTAACCCACAGCGTCACTCTCGCTTGGCACCCGCGATTTATTCCGATGTTTCGTCTACCAAGTAGGCTGCTTCCCAACCGGTGGTTCCTTCTTCTCGTTCGACATCCAACTCCGGGTGGAGTGTCTTTGCCTCCTCCAAGCTGACAACGAACATCCTAAAATTGAAGATCAGATCCTCGGTCTTGGATTCAGTATTTTTGGTGTAAACGATCTGCCCAGTGGCCTCAGTTCCTTTGCTACCCCATGATGAACGGACAAATCCGTAGTCGTTGATGTTGTGACTATAGCCCCCGGCCCACAATCTCCAACTACGACGGAATCTATTCTCAGAGGTCTGGGGCTCAGGTTCAGGAAAGTCGACATAGAAGGTTCGATCAGCAATGACCACGTCCTTATGAGCCTCTTCACCCTTCGTCCACATAATCTGGTCGTAGGTCTGATGATTGAGTGGATCGATCGCTGAGCGGTGGCTTGATCGAAATATTGCAACCTGATCCTGATTGGGACGTGCAGTAAATCTCTGCTTCTGGATGTTCAGATCCTCAGGAGCCAGAAACTCATGTTTAGCGACCGAGATACCCTGCTCAGGTTCTTCGGGAGACTTCTTGTCACAAGAGCAAACGATGAGGCTTAGGAGGAGAAGAGAGATTCGCATGCTGATTTTACTAAAGAGTATTTATTCGTAAGAAAAATTTCAGGGACTAGGAATTTTTAACACAGATTTTTCCGATCCTGATGACACGTTTTGATTTCCGCAGATGACACAGATTTCTCCGGAGAGTGATTCCCGAAAAAGCTCCCAGCTCATCGCTAAGGTGGAGCGACCCTATCAGGAGTTTTTGTCTACATTCCCCAAGCACCGATGCCTTTCGCCTTCACGTCTTTTTCCCATTTTTCGAGATACTTGCGCTGCTCGCGCTTGTTGCGGCCTTGGGGGAGATCGCAGCCATCGGTGTGGACGCGGACGAGGCCTTGGGTGACGAGGAGTTCGTGGAGGTAGACTTCTTTCCCCTCCCACTCGACGATGACGAGGCAGTAGCTGCGGCCGGGGCGGACGACGTCCTCCCACTTGGTGAGGATTTTGAAGTCGCCTTTTAGGAGAATATTCTTGGTGAAGACCTTGCCTTCTTTTCCGACCTTGGTGATCTCATCACGTGAGGACATGCCGAAGTAGGCGGCTTGTTGGTCGAGGCGCTTGCCATTGTCCTCCCCGCCGCCGTAGGTCTTGTATTCACTCTCGGGGGTGTCGACAAAGTAGAGGCGGAACTCGGTCTGCCCCTTTTCGTGCTTCACGTGGAAGCTGTCGCCATCGTTATTGCGCCCGGTGATGAGCTTGCATTTGCTGAGGAGTTCGAGTCCTGCTCCGGAGGTTTCCACGGGGGTGAACTTAGCGGAAAAGGCGCCTTCTTCGGCAGGGGTGATGGAGCCATCTCGCGGTCCTGACTGGGTATCACTCCAGCCTTGGTATTTGTTGAAGATGAAAACACCGGCGACGAGCGCGATGGTGAGCGCCATTCTCAGTTTCCGGTTTGGGATCATCCGGACGATCATTCTAAGCATGCTGTTATTCATAGGGGGAGTAATTTAGGGAGAAGGTTTTTCGGTAGGATGGGCGGCGGCCGCGCGCTTGAGGCGATCCATGATGGCGACGCCGACGCCGACATTTGCGACCGGCTCGGCGACGATGAGGTCGAGCCCAGCGGCATCGAGCTGGCGGAGGCAGTAGAAGAAGCGCACGGCAGCCTCGGTGAGCTTTCCTTTTCCAGGAGAGAGCGTCTGGGTGGCGGTCCACTCGGTGAGATCAATGAGGCAGGCGCCGCCAGATCCGCGGTAGGTGAGGAGGCCGTATTTTTTGCCGTCCTCTGGCACGAATTGGCCGGGTTTTTCGACAATCATGAGTGGCGTGGCGGGCGCGTAGTGGCTCCCGATCTGGCCGGGGGCTTCGATGGGCGCGCCGGGCTTGTTGCGCACCTTTTCCACCTTCGCGATGAGGCGGAGGTCTTCTTTAGAGACGGGACCGGGGCGGAGGAGGCGGAGGACCGGGCCTTTTTCGGTCATGGTGGGAGCGATGATGGTGCTTTCGAGCCCATCGCGGCAGGCTCCACCATCGATAATGAGTGGGATTTTTCCGCCGAGTTCGTCCATGACAGCTTGGGCGGAAGTGGGGCTGAGGCGGCCGAAACGATTCGCGCTGGGAGCGGCGATGGGGCCGTGGTTCTTGGCGACCTCTTGCATGACTTCGTGAGCGCTGAAGCGGACCGCGACGGTATCGAGCCCGCTGGTGACGAGATCGGGGACATCGGGGTGCTTGGGCAGGACAAGGGTGAGGGCTCCAGGCCAGTGGGCTTCGATGAGCTCATTGACGAGTTCCTTAATTTCCTCAGGAATGATGGCGACCTTTCGGAGGTCACTTTCACGGCCGATGTGGACGATGAGCGGGTCAAATGAGGGGCGCTCTTTGACCTCGAAGACTTTAGCGACGGCCTCGGGGTTAAAAGCGCAGGCGGCGAGGCCGTAGACGGTCTCGGTTGGCAGGGCGACAACTTCGCCTTGCTCAAGAAGTGCCACCGCTTCGGTGACGGTATCGCGCCAATCTTCAAAGTCCGCGACCAGTAATTTCGTATCCACGGGCGAGGGTTACAGGAAATGTGTGGGTTTGCCAAGTGAGGGAAATGTTTCATTCTGGCTAGGGAGACTTGAAGAGAAATGAACCGCAGATGGATGGGATGAACACAGATTCACTTTAAGAGTCTAAAAATCTCCGCACTGGACCGGACAAACAGAATCCTAAAATCTGCGTCAATCCCATCCATCTGCGGTTGATCAATCGAACTGTCGGGTCCTTAATCTTTCATTCTCGTAAAATTGGGGTTGTCCCCTGCCCGCTTCGGGCGATTCTCCGGCATGACAGTTTTAAAGGTAAAGTATGCCCTGTGGGCGGCGGACCACTTGCGCGCTATTAAATTCTATCAGGAGACCTTTGGCGCGGAGCTTCAATTCGAGATGGAAGTGTGGAGCGAGCTCACCCTTTGTGGCTCCACGATCGGGATTCACGGCGGCGGCGAGGGCAAGCGGACGTGGACCGGCCTGAGCTTCCAGTGCGATGATGTGCTGGCGGCGGTGGAGAAGCTCAAATCCAACGGCGGCGGACTCGTGCGCGAGCCGGAGGAAGAGGATGGGATGGTCCATCTCGCCTTCTGCATCGATACCGAGGGGAACGAAATCATGCTCAGTCAAAAGCGCGCTTAGGTTATGTTTCAATTCCCACTCGGCCTCCTCCGGCTCTTTTCCCTGCTCGATGGGATCTCGTTTCTGGTGCTGCTCTACTTCTCGATCTACGAGAAGCGCATGCTGGGGAATGAGGATGCGATCCGCATTCCAGGAATGATCCATG
>JALZWA010000117.1 GCA_023299815.1 Akkermansiaceae bacterium | reverse complement strand
CCGTCCACGGCACCGGCGCCCATGACAAAACCGGCCGCCACTGCCCCGCCGATGACCCGAATGGCAAACTCGACATCGTCGCCTGCTCCGCTGAATGGCTCAAAGACCACGCCGATCGAAAGATCGAGCACATCTGCTGGGACGGCTGCATGTTCTCAAACGAACTCCTAGAAGAGCAACAAACCTGGAACACCATCCTAGACACCATCCTCAAAGTCCGCGACGCGGTGTAAGAAATAAGGAAAGTGGCTAAAATTCCCTCGGGTGCACTCCTGCCCGCTTCTCCGCAACCAAGCTCCTCAAACAAAGCGGACAAAAATGTCATCCACCCTATTTTCTAAAAAGCCCACAGTTTCGCTTGGCAAGACCTCCTAAGCCATTCTATCTCACCCCCGATGCTCTCACAGGAAACGATAGAATGGCCCGAGGAAATCGAAATCCTCATCGATCAGTTGGAAAGCGACTCCGCGGACCGAAAACTCACTCGCGGAGAACGGGCTCTCATGGACATCTACGAGACCGTTCCCATTCTTCAAAGTGATGACTGCCTCCACGAATTTTGGCAAAGTGGATTGAGCACACAGCGCATCATCAACTCCTTCGAACTCATCGACGCCACCTCCCTCGTCGACCCGATCAACGCAAGCCGCTGGTGCGAAACCCGCACCGAGGACCGCAATGATTACACCGATACCGAATCCAACCACCTCGCCGGCATCGAAGAAGAACTCGCCGCCGGACTGGAAGAACTTGTCGACCTCGTCCTTGAGTTTATCGAAAACGAATTGAGCTAGCTTAGAGCCTCAGATGCTCATCCGACTAAGGCGAAGCGCCAGCTACTAGCCACATTCCCCTTGCCGCCCTCTCTCCCATTTCTAACCTGTCAGGTAGATGAGCAAAACACCTGTCCGCATCGGCGTCGTTGGCTACGGCTTCATGGGCCGCACCCACTCGAATGCCTACTCCCAGCTTGAGCACTTTTTTGAAACTGACCACGTCCCCGTCAAGCAGGTCATCTGCGGGCGCTCGGAGGATAAAGTGAAAGCCTTCGCCGAGCAGTGGGGCTACGCCGACACCGAGACCGATTGGCGCGAACTCGTCAAACGCGATGACATCGACGCGATCGACATCTGCACGCCAAACGACTCCCACTACGACATCGCCCTCGCCGCCATTGAAAACGGAAAGATGATCCTCTGCGAAAAACCCCTCGCCCTCAATGGCGAGCAGGGCCTCAAGATGGTCAAAGCAATCGAAACCGCCGGCCTCCCAAACCTCGTCTGGTATAACTACCGCTTCCTCCCCGCCGTC
This sequence comes from Akkermansiaceae bacterium, assembly GCA_023299815.1. Classification (GTDB taxonomy): domain Bacteria; phylum Verrucomicrobiota; class Verrucomicrobiia; order Verrucomicrobiales; family Akkermansiaceae; genus SW10. The sequence goes on along the minus strand of JALZWA010000117.1, from coordinate 5,373 downwards.
ACCCTCGCCAAGAAAATCGTCTCCCGTGGTGACCTCGGTAAAATCTACCACTACCGCGCGAACTTCCTCCAGGACTGGACAATGTCCGAGGAACTCCCCCAAGGCGGAGCCGCCCTCTGGCGTCTCGATGCCGCCACCGCCGGCTCCGGCGTCACCGGTGACCTCCTCGCACACAACATCGACTGCGCCCGCTGGATTAATGGCGACATCACCTCCGTCTCCGCCATGACCGAGACCTTCATCAAGGAGCGCGTCCACCAGGAAACCGGAGAAGTTCACCCCGTCACGATCGACGACGCCTGCGCCTTCCTCGCTCGTTTTGAAAATGGCTCCACCGCCATCTTCGAATCCACCCGCTACGCTCGAGGCCATAAGTCGCTCAAAACCTTCGAGATCAACGGCCATGACAAATCCCTCTCCTGGGACCTTCACGACCTCAACCGTCTCTCGTACTTCGACCACGGCGTCCCCGGCGAAACCCGCGGCTGGTCCAGCGTTCACGTCTCAGATGGCGACCACCCCTACACCGGAAACTGGTGGGTCCCGGGCCTCTGCCTCGGCTACGAACACTCCTTCGTCCACGGAGCCGTCGAGTTCATGAAATCACTCGATGATCCAAGCGCCGAAAAAGCCTACCCCGACTTCCGCAACGCCCTCGGCACCCAATATGTCTGCGATGCCATCCTAGAATCCGCCAAAACCGGCCAGTGGGTCGATGTCAAAAAATCCTAGCGAAACTCACACCCAAGAAAAAGGCACCGACTCACCAGAGCCGGTGCCTTTTTCTTGATCAAAAATCCCCCAAAACCACAAAACAACCGAATTTCCTTCATTTCGCCATTGAAAATCCCACCTACTCCCCAAACCTTCTCCCCACATGAACGTCTCTCTGAACTGGCTCAAAGAACGCCTCGATTTCGGCACCCGCACTCTCGATGAAGTCTGCGACCTCCTCACCTTTGCTGGGATCGAGATCGAAGGACTCAATCCCGTAGGCGTCCAGAGTGACAAGATCGTGGTTGCCGAAATCAAAGAAGCCATTCAGCACCCCGATGCCGATAAGCTCAAGGTCACGAAAGTCGATGCAGGCGAGGGCGAGCTCCGCCAAATCGTCTGCGGCGCGAAGAATTATAAGGTCGGCGATAAAGTCCCCTGCTGCCTCCCCGGAGCAGACCTCGGCGGCTTCGTCATTGGCGAGACCAAGATGCGCGGCGTGGAGTCGAAGGGCATGCTTGCAGCTGGCTCCGAGATCGGCCTCCAAGACGAAGAAGACGGCCTCCTCATCTTAAAAACCGACGCCGCTCCCGGCACCCCCGTCAAATCACTCTTCGAATCCGACACCCTCATCGAAGTCGAGATCACCCCGAACCGCCCCGACCTCCTATCCCACTCCGGCCTCGCCCGTGAGCTGGCCGCTTTGCTCGAGACAGAAATGTCACCCGTCGAAAAAAGCCACCCCACCGAACTTAAGGAAGACGCCTCTGCCGTCACCGTCGAGAGCGCGACCTGCCCCTTCTACACCGCCCTTTCCATCACCGGAGTCAAGGTCGCCCCCAGCCCCGCATGGCTCAACAAGAAGCTCGAAGCCATCGGCCTGCGCCCCATCAACAACATCGTAGACATCACGAACTACGTCCTCCACGAACTCGGCCAGCCCCTCCACGCCTTCGATGCCGGCAAAGTCTCCGGCCCGATCAACGTCCGCAATGCACAGGACGGAGAAGAGTTCCTCGCCCTCGATGAAAAGACCTACGCCCTCACCGCGGTCGACTGCGTCATCTCAGATCAAAGCGGGGATGGAAATGGGAAGACCCTCGCCCTCGCAGGCGTCATGGGAGGGCTCCATAGCGGCGTCACAGACACCACCACCGACATCATCCTCGAATCCGCCTTCTTCACCCCATCCGAGATCCGTCACACCTCACGCCGCCTCTTCCTTACCTCAGACTCCTCCTACCGCTTCGAGCGCGGAGTCGACCCGAATCAAGTCATCCCCGCCGCCGCGCTCGCCGCCGCGCTCATTGCAGAGATTGCCGGAGGAAATGTCGCCCCCATAACCTCCACCGCAGGCTCAGTGCCAACCGTCACCTCGCCCGTCGAGCTCGACACCGTCCGCATGGACCAGCTCATGGACAGCTCCATTTCTCTTCCTGATGCCGAAGCCATCCTCATCCGTCTCGGCCTACAAAAGGCAGACGGAAATATCTGGAACATCCCCAGCTGGCGGGCCGATCTCGAGCGCTCCGCCGACCTCGTTGAAGAAGTCGCCCGCGTCCACGGACTCGAAAACGTCCCCTCCCGCACCGGCGGCACCGCCGTCGATGAATCCAAGTTCGACCGCGACTACGACCGCCTCATGGGCCTCAAGCACAAGCTCGTCGCCCTCGGCTTCTACGAAGTTCAGACCATCAAACTCATCTCCGAGACCCAGCTCCGCGACTGCCTCCCCCTCCGCCCGCTCATGGATGGTGACCTCATCAAAGTCGCCCGCCCCCTCAGCGAGGACCACGCCATCCTACGTCCATCCCTCACCCCCGGCCTCCTCCAGATCGCCGAGAGAAACCTCAACCAAGGCGCAAAAACCCTCCGCTTCTTCGAGGCCGGACGCCAGTTCCGAAACGCCGGAGGCGGTAAGGCAAAAGATCTCGAAGCAGACTCCCTCGCCTTCCTCATCGGCGGCGAAGCCTCCCCCGCATCCTGGGCCAGTGGCGAAAAGCGCCTCCTCGACCTCTTCGATGCCAAAGCCGCTACCCAAGCCCTCCTCGGCGGCGCTGAAGTGCAATTCTCCACCCGCCCCCGCGATGGCTTCCTCCTCGCTGGCGATATCCAACTCGGCGGCAAACCCATCGGAACCTACGCCCAAGTCCTCCCCTCGCGCACCCGCGAACTCAGCCTCGACGCACCACTCTACCTCATCGAGCTCGACCTCGGAAAAATCATCCCCCTTCAGAAAGACTTCTTCCAAGTCGAACCCCTACCGAACTTCCCCGGCTCCAGCCGGGACCTCGCCATGGAACTCCCCGTCAGCACCTCGAATGCCGACATCGAAAAAGCCCTCGCAAAACACAGCGACCCCCTCCTCGTCTCCACCACCTGCTTCGACCACTTCCGCGACCCCTCCGGCGAAAAATTAGCCGCCGATAAAAAGTCCATCGCCTACAGCTTCCACTACCGCGCCCCCGACAAGACGCTCAAAGCAAAAGAAGTCGACACCGCCCACGCCAAACTCCTAGCGCACCTCCAAAAAGCGCTCCCCATGAGCCAGCGCTAACCGCACCGTGACATGACCGTCCCGGTCATGATCTCCACAACAAAGCGCCCAACCAAACCCCACGCACCCCGTGGGGTTTTTCGTGCCCACGCTCAGAGACTAAAAGCCTCTGCCACCCCGCGGAGCGGAAACCGTAGAAGAGACCCTTAGCCTCTTTCCCCGCCCCCCACCAAGCCCAAATCCATAAGACAAATAGGACTCATAAGGCCTATCTCCACTCCCCCGCCTGAGCTTCCACAAGTTCAGCGAATTCCGTGTATTTCGCGCTTCAAAAAACCACAACCAAAGCCCCTCAACCAAATCGATGTGCCCCCTTGACTATTCGTCCCTTTCGTAAGTTTCGTGGTTCACCCCCTCCCCAACCAAGTCCTACTCCTCCACAACCGCATAACACCCAAGAACCCCCTTCACCATCGCCTCCCCGCTCGTCACCTCATCATGGAAAATATGATGCGCCCCCTCCTTCTGAAGCAACTCCACTCCGCTCGAAAATTTCGCCCGCGCATAAGTCACGATCCCCGCATTCAGACATCGCGCCGCACGCATCCCCTCAATCGCCAGCAACGGCTCAGGGAAAGTAAAAGCGATCGCCCGCGCACTCTCGATCTTCGCCAGCTTCATCGTCTCCACATTCGTCGCATCCGCAAAAAGCACCCGCACCCCCCGCTTGTGCAAATCGCGCACCGTCGTCGCATTCATCTCGATCACCACCACCGACACCGAGAGACGATCCATCGCCTCATGCAGCGCCTGCCCCACCGGCCCATATCCGCAGATCACCACATGATCGCGCAACGCCGCCACCTCAGCCCCCTCATGCAACTCGGCCTTGGTCTCCTTTCCTTTGAAAAATGAAATCCCCTCCAGCTTCTTCGCCAGTGGCAGCGAGCCTCGCATCAGCGATGGCACAATCGCCATCGACACCGCCGTGCAGGCCAACAGCAACTGCTCCAGCTCCGCTGAAATACCACCCAGATCCGCCGCCCGACTCAGGAGCACGAGCGAAAACTCACCACTACTCGAGAGCGCCGCCCCTGCCAGCAGCGCCTGCCTCAGCCGTAGTCCCATCTTCCCCCCGATCACCGCCACGATAACGCCCTTCACCAGCACGATTCCCAACACCCCCGCCCCGATCATCCACCAAGATTCCAGCACCACCTCCAGATCGATCAGAAGGCCCACCGAGACAAAAAACACCGTCAGAAAGAGATCCTTAAAAGGCAGCACATCTGCCAACACTCGGTGCGAATAGATCGACTCGCTCACCACCAGCCCACCCGCGAAGGCACCCAGCGCCAGACTCAGCCCGAACCAATTCGCCCCCCACGCGATCACCGCGCAGAGCCCCACCACAGTCACGGTGAAAAGCTCCCTGCTCCGCGAGGTCGCCACCGCGTGGAGCAAGTGCGGCACCACGTAAATACTCAGCACCCAGCACAGCCCCAGAAAGAGAACCCCTTTCCCCAGCGCAAAAAAGATTGGAGCCGCCCCGCCCGCCCCCTCACCCACCAGCGATGGCAGCACAACCATGAAAAAGATCACCGCAAGATCCTGAAAAATCGCCAGCCCCAGCGCCAAGCGCCCGCCCGGAGAATCCGGCTGCCCCATATCTTGGAACGACTTAATACTCACCGCGGTCGATGAAACCGCCATCGCAAACCCCACCACCAGCAAGCTCGGCCCGCTCAGCCCAAAGCCCCAGCCCACCAACATCGCCACCACCGTCGTAAAAAATATCTGCGCCCCCCCGCCCCCCAGCACCACCTTCCGGAGATGCATCAACTCCCGCAGCGAGAACTCAATCCCCAAGGTAAACATCAAAAGCACAATCCCCAGCTCCGCCAACATATCGATCGCCTCATCTGCCGACGCCCCCAGACAATCCGTCGCACACGTGTTCGCCAGCACCAATCCGCAAATAAAATACCCCACCAACAGCGACTGCCGCGCCTTCACCAAAATCAACGACATCACAACCACCGACCCCAACACCATCCCCAAAAGCGCCACCACCGGCGCGACCTCATTACTTGCTGCCACGATCATCAGGAGAAGCTTAGCAGATTAGAAGGAAGCCTCCAAGCCTAGTGCGATCCACCAGC
>JALZWA010000116.1 GCA_023299815.1 Akkermansiaceae bacterium | reverse complement strand
GGTCCCGGATCGATCTGCACCACCCGCATTATTTCTGGCGTGGGAATGCCGCAATTTACCGCCGTTCAAAATGTCGCTGATTATGCTCACGAGCATGGCGTCAAGGTGATCGCCGATGGTGGCATCCGCTACTCGGGTGACATTACCAAAGCTCTCGCAGCCGGCGCTGATCTCGTCATGCTCGGTTCGCTTCTCGCTGGAACTCGCGAGAGCCCAGGGCAGACCGTTCATTCACAAGGTCGTCGTTTTAAAACCTATCGCGGGATGGGTTCGATCGGAGCGATGAAAAAAGGCGCAGGTGACCGCTACGGACAGAACTCTAGTGGCAAGCTTGTCGCGGAGGGAGTCGAAGGTCGCGTCCCTTACAAGGGGCCGCTTGCCGATGTCGTCTTCCAGCTCATGGGCGGACTTCACTCCGGGATGGGATATGTGGGTGCTCGCAATTTAGTAGAGCTCCGCGAGAAGGCACAATTTGTGCAAATCACCTCCGGTGGACTCAAGGAGAGCCACGCTCATGATGTCACCATCACTGAGGAGCCTACGAATTATCAGCCAGCGAGCTAACCTTTCTAACAGATCATGCAAGAGACGAACCACGTCGCCGTTTTCGATTTCGGCTCCCAATACACTCAGCTCATTGTGCGCCGCGTGCGCGAGCTTGGCTTTTATGCGAAGCTTTATTCTCCAGAGGATATCGCCGAAGTCGGCAGTCCTGCCGCCGTCATTCTTTCCGGTGGGCCTAAGAGCACGAGCGAGCCCGATGCACCCGATATCGATTTTGAAAAACTCCAGTCCTTTGGCGTTCCTGTTCTCGGCGTCTGCTACGGGATGCAGCTTCTGAATATCAAGTTCGGTGGATCGGTCAAAGCGAGCAACAAGCGCGAATATGGCCCCGCCATGCTCAAGCCGACCTCACACGATGATCTCTACGCTGGAATCTCCGGCGAGTCGCAGGTGTGGATGAGTCACTCAGACACCGTCGAGAATCTGCATGCAAAAGCGCAGGTCATCGCTGCGAACCAGCACGGCACTCCCGTGAGCCTGAAGTGGCCCGGCGAGTTCTACGGCATCCAATTTCACCCAGAGGTGACGCACAGCCACGAAGGGAATCAGATTCTCAAAAACTTCCTCAACCGTGCGACCGATCTTCAGCCTTTCCTGATCGAGGATTTCAAGCGTGAAATGATCGAGGGAATTCGCGAGCGGGTGGGCGATAAGCAAGTCGTCTGCGGAGTGAGTGGGGGAGTTGATTCCACCGTGCTCGTCGTCCTTCTCAACGAAGCGGGCGTCAATGTGCGCGCAATTTTTGTCGATAACGGCCTCCTTCGAAAAGACGAGGCTGCCGAGGTGCAAGCGAACTTCAAGCGCATGGGAGTCGAGATCGAGACCATCGATGCCTCCAAGCGATTCCTCGATGCCCTCGCTGGAAAAGAAGATCCTGAGGAGAAGCGCAAGATCATCGGGAACATGTTTATCGAGGTCTTCTGGGATGCGGTCGGCGATGCCGAAATGCTCGCTCAAGGAACTCTCTACCCCGATGTCATCGAGAGTGCTTCGAATGCGAAGTCGAAGGCTTCCGTCATCAAGACGCACCACAACCGCGTCCCAAAAATTCTCGAACTCCAAGCTCAAGGCAAGGTTCTCGAACCGCTTGCGGAACTCTTCAAAGACGAAGTCCGTGAACTCGGAGCCTCGCTCAACATCGAAGCCGATATCCTCGGCCGTCATCCATTCCCCGGACCCGGTCTTGCCGTGCGTTGCCCCGGAGCGGTGGATCAGAACCGACTCGATATCATCCGCGACTGCGATGCCATTTTCATCGGCAAGCTCAAGGAACACGGCTGGTATGATAAAGTCTGGCAAGCTTACGCCGGGCTCATCCCTGTGAAAACGGTGGGCGTCAAGGGCGACGAGCGCAGCTACGAGTGGGCCACCAATCTTCGTGCCGTCATCAGCGAAGACGCCATGACGGCCGAGTGGGTCGATCTTCCCGCACAGCTCCTCCGCGAAGCGAGTCAGGATATTCTCAACGAAGTCTCAGGAATTAACCGGGTGCTCTACGATATCTCGACCAAGCCCCCAGCGAGCATCGAGTGGGAGTAAAGAATCTACCAAAAAGGCCACGAAGCGATCTGCTTCGTGGCCTTTTTTTATCGATAAAAGGGGCTCTATTTTTATGTCTATTTCGCTTTCTCCGCAGCGATGAGCATTTCTGAGATCGCCTTGTCTAGCTCCTTGTCAGGGATGTCCTGATGCTTGATCACTCCATGGTGATCGATCAGATATCTCGCAGGCCACATGCGAACCCCCCAGGAGGTAGAGATTTTTCCAAAATCTTGTTTGTCCGTAAAATTACGCCAAGTGGTGGTTTCATCAGCGACAAGCTCTTGGAGCCGTTCTTTAGAGTCACTGTTGATGCCGACCACCGAGAATGGGCGTCCTTTTAGCTTCTTCACGAGCGACCGCTCATGTGGAAGCATTGCTGCACAGGGGCCTCACCAGATTCCCCAAAAGTGGACTAAGACCACTTGGCCTCGGTAATCGCTGAGCTTGAATTCCTTCCCGTCATGATCCGTGCCTACGATATCTGGGGCAGTGCTACCTA
>JALZWA010000115.1 GCA_023299815.1 Akkermansiaceae bacterium | reverse complement strand
AGGCGCTCGGTGGAGGAGCCGGTCCAGAAGCCGTGGCCGCTGGTGTTGTTGAGCATGTATTGGGCGTCGGATGGGGTTTCCATGGCGGCGCCGTGGGCGACGAGGATGGTGTCGGGGCTGAGCTCGCGGCACTTTTGGTAGACTTTTTCGGTCTGTTCGGCGGTTTCTTCGATGGTCATGCCGTTGTCGTAGCCTTTGATGCCGCCTTTTGTGGTGCCGGCGTGGTAGCAGAAGATGTGGGGCTTGGCTTGGGCGCAGATGTCGTAGGAGTCTTCTTCGGTGAAGGCGAGTCCGACGGAGACCATGTCCATTTCTTCTTTTGCGAGGATGAGCATGTCGATCTCGTTCTGAAGGGTGATGCCGGCGGAGGTCATGACTTTGAAGATTTCAGAGTCGTGGTCGATGTAGGAGATGGAGGGTCCGATGTTGGAGACGGAGTTGACGCCCATGTCTTTGCACTGTTGGAGGACCATGCGCATGTCTTTGAGGGGGTCGTTTGCGTTGAGGCAGGCGCAGACGAAGGATTTGCCTTCGAGGGCGGGCATGATGTCCTCGCGGGTGTAGTCGAGGGTCTGTTTGTTGGAGTCGAGGATGGGCCACATCATGGCCATGGTTCCCATGCCATTGGAGCGGAGGCGTGCTCCGGAGAAGGTGTTGATGCAGTCTGTGCCGGCGCGCTCTTGGAGCTTGGCGACGAGTCCGGATCCCGCGGAGGAGATCATGATGGGGATGCGGGCGTCGACCTTTGCTTTGAGGTTGGCGAGGATTTGTTCGGTGGTGATACGTTTGGTGATCATTTTAGGAAGTTGTTGATGATGGTGTTGAGAGAGTTGAGGTAGGCTTCTTTTTCGTGATAACGAGGGGGGAGGATGTCGGTTTGGACGTCGGTGAGGAGGGCTGCGATTTGATCGGCAACGTGCTGGGGGTGGAGTTCGTCGCGCGGGCTTGAGAGGACGAGCGCGGACGCGGTGATTTTTTCCAGAGATGCGAGGGATTGAAAAGGGCAATCGCGCCACATTTTTTCTAGGACGGCGTTGTCGGACCGGTCGTAGAGTCCAAGGACGGATTGGGCGACGGGTGGGTTGTCGCGCAGGAGGGCTTGGAACTGGGGCTGGTCTTCGAATTTTTCTTGAGTCTTCCAGCCGGGTTTTGCGGCGAAGGCGAGGTGGGCGGGCTCGGGTGAGTCGAGCCAAGAGGGGCGGAGGATGATGAGTTTGTCAACGCGCTCGGGGTAGCGGAGGGCGATGTTGAGGGAGATGCCGGAGCCCATTGAGATGCCTCCGAGGTGGGTTTTCTCAATGCCGAGGTGATCCATGAGGGCGATGACGTGGTCGGCAAAGGTGTCAAAGGAGTAGGTGGTGGGATCAAAGTCTATGGAGTCGCCATGGCCGGGCATGTCGGGGGCGATGAGGCGGGTGTTTTGGAGGTCGAGGAGGCTTGAGGTGCTCTGGGTTCTGCCGGCACCGAGGCCGTGGAGGAAGACGAGGGTGGGGGCGGATGGAGGTCCTTTTTCTTCAAATGAGAGGAGCATGAGTTAGTCAGGGCGTGGGATTTCGAATTGATCGGTGGTGCGGGAATACCAGTCTGGGGCAGCCATGCGGCCTAGGGGGTGGTAGGAGTCGTGCTGGAGGTAGCCCTTTTCGTCAAGGATTCCCTCGTGGGCATGGACGAGGTGGACGAGGCCGATGATGAGGCGATTGGAGCCGATCTCGATGGTGGAGTGCTCGGTGCATTCTAGAGCGATGGGGGCTTCGGAAATGCGGGGGACGGCAACTTTTTCCGAAGGAACGGTGGTGAGGGGAAGGCCGGTGAGCTCGCTTGTGCCGTGGGGAAGGGTGGCGGAGGTATCGACCATGGCTTGGCCGAGTTCTGCGGTGACCATGTGGACGACGAATTCACCGCTGCGGCGGATGTTGCGGGCGGTGTCCTTTGGGGTTTCGCTGTCTTTGTTGCCGGGGGCGAAGGCGATGATGGGTGGGTTGGACCCGAAGACGTTGAAGAAGGAAAAGGGGGCGGCATTGATGGTGCCTTTTTCATCAGTGGTGGTGATCCATGCGATGGGCCGAGGGGTGACGATGGAGGCGAGGATGCGGTAGCGTTCGCCGGGCGTCAGGGATTCGAGATCGAAGGTCATGGGGGAGGACCCATTGAGAAGAATTCTCCGGTGTGAGGCGATCTAAAAATGACACTTTAGAGAGAGACGAAGAGTCGGAAAAAGAGTTCCGAATCACTGCCGGCAGGTCGCTCGAGAATCCGGGTGCGGGTGCCGGCGGCGGTATCCATTGAAGAAGAGGTTTCGGTGGCGGTGGTGACGGGGGTCCAAGTGTCGAGATCGGTGCTTTTTTGAATGACGCCGGTGAGTCCGCGCCCGGCGAGATCGAGTGATTCGATGAGGGTGAATTGGATTGCGCCGCTGGTGAGCGGAGTGACTTGAAAGGGGGAGATGGCTTCTGAAATGTCACTTGCATCAGAGTCGCTGAAATACTCGAGGAGGTTCGGGATGTGGTCGCCATCGGCATCATCCAGAGCGCTGGTATTGGTGGTGATTCCTTGGTCGATGAGCCAGGCGCCAAAGCGGGTTTCAGGGGAAAGCGAGGCGGTGGTGATGGAGGGCTGAATGATGGGGTTTAACTCGGTGATGAAGCTGCTGATGCGCGTGCCGTAGCTGTGGGTTTTCTCGTAGAAGCGGGCATCCATATCGTTGGTCTCGAAGCTTGCGGGGTTCGAATATTGGCCGTTGTTGGTGGGAATGAGGAACCAACCTCCGGAGTCAGAGCCGATATAGAATCCGCGCGCTCTTGTCATGGCAGCGCGGAAGTTCGATCCGTCTCCGATGGTGTTGTTCGAGTCTCGTCCGGCGTCTGCGGAAAAGGTGATTGCGGCAAGTTTCCAGACCGAGCCCTCTTTGATAAACCATCCTCCTCCTGAGTCGTTTCCGGTGGCTTGGCACTCGTGGGGTCCCCCGTTTGAATCGAATTGAGAGTAGATCAGATCGGCCCCGCTGCCGGCGACATCGGTGGAGAGGATCGTGCTCGTGCCCCAGCGGTCGGCCTCGGTGGTGGCATCGCCCCATTTCCATCCTACCGTGGCATTATTAAAGGTGAGCTCTTCTCCCTGACCGAAGCCTTTTCCGGTGAGGATGAACTCTTTTCCAACCTCGTCTGTAGAGGTGTAGAGGGGGGCGTAGTTTTCAAAAGTCTCCCAGATTTCAAAGACCGAAAGGTCTGAGTTCTCGCCGTTGATCTGGAGGATCGTGCGCGAGTTAGGTTTGATGTTGAAGGACTTGTCCGCGACACCATTGAAATACATCGGCTGGGTGATGGCCGTGGCTGACCCGAGATGGGTAGCGGTGATGAAGTGCTTCGGCGAGATCATGGTGCCCTGAAAATTCTTAAAGCGCACCAAGTGCTGCCAGCCCGAATCCTGATAGACACCCGTCGGCGCGGTTTCCTTATTCGCGGAGGGATCATCGCCATCGGCGAAGATGATCGCGTGCCCCGGAAGAACTCCGAGGAGCATAAGAGAGGCTACTAAGCGGTTCATCCTCATAGGATAGCTTATTTTTTGATCAGTGCATCTAGGAATTTCACCATCTCACTTTTCGGGTTCGCGACGTAATTGTTCGTCATCAGAGCAAAGGCGTAGCGCTTGCCCGATTTCTTCGTCAGATAACCCGCGTAGGTTTTCACCCGGGACATCCCGCCGGACTTGGCCCGCACCCGACCCTCGATCGAGCTCCCATTTCCAAATGAACTTAAAGTGCCGCTCCGGCCTGCCAGCGGCAGTGATTTTTCAAAAAGCGCCCCCGTCTCATGTCCTCGTGCCAGCTTCAGAATGTGCGCGAGCTGGCGAGGTGTGATCGAATTCCGCGGCGAAAGCCCGGAGCCATCGTGCAGCACCATCCCCGTGAGATCGACCCCCTGCGCTTTCCAGTGATTCTTCATTACCTTGATCCCCCCTAGTTCCTGCATCAGCGCCTCCGCGTAGAGATTCACGCTCCGATGATTCGTCGCCGTGATCAGCGTCTCTAGCGATGGCCCCTCTTGCCGATGGATCTCCTCGCCCTCGCCCGTCCCCAGCTTCACCTCGCCTCCCACCGCAAATCCTTGTTTTAAAAGGTAGCTCTTGAATCCCTCCCCGCAGCTCAGCGGGGGATTCGGCAGTGCTCCCTTGATCGAGAACGAACTTCTGCTACCTGGCACCGTCCCCCGGAAGCTCACCACCTCCGCGCCTGGGCCGCCGTAGGCATAGCCTTGATCGCCGGAGCCCGCCGAGCCCGTGCGCATGAAATTCTCAAAGCGCACTCCAGGCGGCTTCGGATACGTCCCCACCAGCCGCGCCGCGGCTCCCACCTTGCCGGGGCGAAAGGTCACCGCATAAGAATTCAGATGATAACTCAGCCCCCAGGCCCCCGAGCCATAATAATTCCCCACATCGCCCCAAGGCCACGAGTTCGGCACCACCTGACTCGGAAAATGGCTCGAATCCATCACCAGATCGCCCTTGATCTCACTCAGTCCCGCCTTTTTTAAAGACGCCAGCCACCTTGGGAACTCCGCCTCCGGTGAGCTTGTCGAGAGCGTCGGGTCGCCCCCGCCCTTCACGATCACATCATCGCCTCGGCGCAGAAGCCGTGTCACAAAGCGGTGCTCCACCCCAAGCTGCTGCAAGGCCGTCGCCGTCGTCACCGCCTTCAGCGTCGATGCCGGGATCAGCGCCAGATCTGCCTGATGAGTCACCACTGCCCCATCTCCCTCCAGCGGCATCACACAGATCCCCACCGAGGCCGTCTTCAGCGAAGCACTGCGGACGAATTTCTCCACCGCCTCATTTCCTGACAAAAAGCGAGTCAGTCCCAGCGTCATGATGAGCAGTCGTATTCCCATTTCACCTCCTTTTTAGGAATCTTCTCATAAAATGCGATCCTGAAAGCTTGATATTTAAGAAAAGCTAAATAGCCTAGCCCTCTGATGAAGCGTGTTTTCTCCCTCACCGCCCTCACTTGCCTCCTCCTTTCGAGTCCATTGTCATCTGCTGCTGAGCCAGCGGAAGTCGTCAAACTCCGGGATGACCGCCAGCGCCTGATCACCCTCGTTCTCGGACTTGAGGCTGACTTTTCCGAGACCATCAAGGACTACCGCGCACTCCAAAAAGACTACCACAAGCTCCTCGCCAAGCCCGTCATCCCTGACCAGCGCAAAGAGGTCACTAGTCTCAAGAAAGAACTCGCCACCGCTGCCAACAAGCTCCGCGAACTCCAGCGACTCGAAGCGAAAGGCAAAAAGCAATCCTCCGCCGAGATCACCAAGCTTAAGAAAACCATCGCTGCCAATCTCACCAGCCTGCAAGGAGATCTTACCTCTGAAAGAAAAGCCCTCAAGACTGCTCGCGTGCAGCTCGAAGAACTTCGCATCATCCAGATCGAGACGCGTAAGGTAGAAGAACTCCTCCGCCGTGAGACCATCGGCCGCGCCGAACTCCAGGCCAGCCTCCAGTCCATTCGTGGTGAGCGCGATGCCCTCCTTCTCCGCCTTGAGCAAGGCATGACCAAGCTCGGGAAAGAGATCGATGGCCGCAAGAAAGCCGAGGCCCGCGTCGCCCAGCTCGAGAAATCCTCCGCCGTCCTCCAGGCCGACCTTAAGAAGCGCGACGTCCAGATCACCGCCCTCGAAAAAGACGCGATCAAGACCAAAAGCCTCCAGAAAACGATCACCCGCCTTGAAGCAGATCAGAAGAGCGTCACCGCAGACCTCGTAAAAGAGCGTGCGGAACTCGCCAAGCTCAAAGGTGACCTGAAAGCGAAAGACAAAATGATCGCCTCCATGGCCGCGCTCAAAAAAGAACTCGGCGCCAGCAAGGCTACCCTTGCGACCCGCAACACCGAGCTGAAGAAAGCCCAAGCCGAATTCCTTCAAGCTGAGCTCGCCGCCCAGGCCAAGCTCGCAGCCACTGCCGTTAGGCTTCAGAAAGACAAAGAAGCTCTTGCCAAAGAAGCGACCCGAAACGTCGACCTGCTCAAGAAAGTCCAAGCCGAGCTCACTGCTCAGACCAAGCTCGCCGCCACCGCCTCCCAGCTCGCGAAAGACAAAGCCGCCCTCGCCAAAGCCGCCACCCAGAGCGGAGACATGCTCATGAAGGTCCAGGCAAACCTAGCCAAGCGCACCGCCGAGGACAAAAAATTCCGCGCCGATGCCGCCAAGCGCCTCGAAGAAATCTTCGCCAAGAACGAAGCCCAGCTCGCCGAGCTCGCCAAAGAACAGAGCGAGCAAACCAAAGCGACCAACCTCAAGCTCGCCGCCCTCGAGAAAGACAAGACCAAGCTTCAGAACGAACTCGCTAAGCGCGACACCGAGCTCAAGAAGGCCAAGGCCGCCGCTGCCGATCAGAGCAAGATCAAGATGGCCGTCGCCAAGATCGAGAAAGAAAAGACCGACCTCTCTGCTAAGCTCGCTGCCCGCGAGGCTGACCTCAAGAAAGTCCGCGCCGACCTCGGAAAACTTCACCTCACGAGCGAGGCCACCGAAAAGCAGATGCAGGCCCTCAAGGTCCGCTTCGCCACCGTCGATCCCGTCCGCTACGCCCTCGGCGCTGCCGATGTCCGCGACCAGCAAGAGCGCGTCCTCCGTGATGTCAAAGAAGTCGTCGCCATGTTCCCCAGCGCCCGCTTTGAGATCGTCGGTCACACCTGTGACCTCGGGTCGAAAGACGGAAACCTCAAGCTCAGTCAAGAGCGCGCCTCCTCACTCGCCACCTTCCTTGGTGAAAATGGCATCTCACCCGACCTCCTCAAATCCAGAGGCCTCGCAGATGCCGAGCCCCTCGTCCCGAACACCAGCGAGGAGAACCGCCGCCGCAACCGCCGCGTCGAGGTCCACATCCTAGACTAAGAGTCTCCGCGGGGCGGCATGATTCTTACTGTTCGGAAAAGTAAGCAGAGCATTCCGGGGGGAATAAAATGATGGCCCTTCAAAGTTTGGAAGCCGCTTTGCATTGCCTATTCCCGACACGGCGGACACGAGTTGCCTAGCGAGTGGCGATAGCGTCGCAAGCCCATTGAATCGGGCTCATAATAAGGTCATGATGCACTTACCCAGCAGAGGTGAAAATAAGATCCGAGCGATTGAGCGGTCTTTTCCTAAGGGGTCAGAAAAACAGATTCCCTCCTCCTCGAATGGACAGAATTGGGATTATTCATAACCAGAGTAAGAGTAGTTTTAGTAGAGGGTATTTTCTGTAAATTAGTGAGTTAAACAGATGGTGTTTAATCTTTCTTAATGATAATTCCGTGAGAAAATCCATCTTATGGAAAGACCAGATCTGCCTCTTGCTTGTCGGGTAAAGTCTCCCAGTGGAGTCAATCGCCTCTTCCTCTTTATTCTCTTTCTTCCCATGATCACGTTGGGTGTGGCGATGGGCCGTCGACAAATGATGGGCGCGGGAGACGAAATGCAAACCCAGCTAGAGTGGGTTGTGGCAGGGAGCTTTCTCCTGTTTGTGATTTCCCTACTACTCAGAGCGGTGAAGTCAGTGCCCGCCTGTCCGACTTGCCGCCAAAAGATGAAGACCATCGGCCGAGCGAGAGAAAATGCAGGGCACTGCCACCTCGTAGCGTGCCCCAAGTGCGAAAAGCGCTATCAGCTTACTTCAGCACCAGTCGGTCGTCAGAGCCTAAAATCTCGCTGAGGTTCTCCCAGCCATTCGGGCGCTGGAGATTGAAGATGCGGAGATAAAGGGTGATGAGCTTGGGCTCGTGCGCTCCCAAAAGAGTATCCACCGTGCTTGCCAGCTTATCGGCCGCGAGTTCTTCGGGGAGATCACCTTCCACTTGGCCTTCACCATCGTGAGGGATCTCCATGCCATCACAGAAAGCCTTGAGGATCTCCTGCTGGCCTTTCATGAAGTAGACTTGGAAGAGATGCTCGCCCACCGTGTCGCTCGTGCGGAGCTTGAGCGTCTTGTGAAGCCACGCATATTGGTCTGCAGGCTTCTTCTTCTGGATGAAGATGGGGCGGAGTTTCCGGTTCGCGGCGAGGCTCCCTACCGCATTCGCGTAGAGGGCTTTCTCGTTCTGGCGGACCCACTCGCACATTTCGGCGACGAGAGCGGGCTCAATTTCCTGATAAATTTCGTAGGCGTTCACAGTTGTCTTAAGATCTGGGGAGTGAACACTCCGCAGTGACGAAGGCAAGAGCAAAGGCTCGTGTCGCTCTCTTGGTAACCCTATTTTCTATGAACGATCCCGAAACTCTCCCCGCTCCGACACCCGGCCGGAAGGGCAGCCGCATTCTCGCCTTCTTCATCGGCCTGACCATTCTTATCGTCGGTGGCTTCGCCGCTTTCTACTACTTCATCGGCAAGCCAGCGATGTCTCCCTTGGACCGCCTCTCGGAGGCCCTGAGAAATGTCACCGAGAATGAGGTCACCGTCAGCGGAAACAGCGTGACCCTTGCCCGCGCCGAGATGCGGGAGCTCGCCGTGGTAGAGCGCAAGGTCCAGAGCATGGTCAAGTACGAGACGAAGTGGATGGGCTCTGATAAGATGATCATCGTGAAAGGGGACTTCCTCGTGAAGGCCGGCTTCGATCTCACGGAGTTCGATGGCTTCGAGCTTGAGGGCGATCAAGTGGTGGGCACTTGGCCGGCCGCGAAGGTCCTCAGCGTCGAGCAGCTGAATTACGAAATCTTCTTTTCCAAAAATGGCGTCGTCAACAAGCTCAATGACACTGATCGTGAGCTCGTCTCCAACCTTCTCCAGAAGCAGGCCCGCGCCGATGCCATCGAGCACAGCGATATCTTGAAGGATGCCGAGCGCGTCATTCGCACCCGCCTCGATGACCTCAGCGGCGGCACCTATCAGTGGACTCCGAAGTGAGTGGTGTGTCGGGGTGAGCTTTCTCTCATCGCTACCTGCTTCTTGACGAATTCATCGGGAAAGATGAAGGTTCCGTCCTTCTAAGGCGTATGAAAAGTTCCATGTATCTCCGCTCCCTCCTTCTCGGAAGCCTCCTCCTCTCCGCAAGTGCCCTCGCTGATCCTGTCAGCGGATGGCTCAACTGGCGCGGTCCTGATCAAAATGGCACCTCCACCGAGACCAATCTCCCCAGTGAGTGGGAACCCGGAGCCGAGAATCAGCTTTGGAAATATAACCTCAATGGAGCCGGCGCTCCCGTCATTGCTAATGGCAACCTCTACGCCTTCGGCTACGGCCAAGACGGCCCTGATCCAGCCGAGGATGTCCAAGAAATCCTCCTCTGTCTCGATGCCACCACCGGCGAGAAGAAATGGGAGAAGCGCTTCAGTGACTACATTTCAGACGTCGTCTATAATCGCTACGGAATCGGATCTCCCGTCGTCGATGCCGAGACTGGGAACGTCTACCTCCAGACCTCGAATGGCCGCTGCGTCGCCTTCACCGCCGATGGTAAGCAACTCTGGGAAATCTCCCTCATGGAAGAACTCTCCCGCCTCACCTTCCCAAATGGCCGCACCGGATCGCCCGCCATTTTTGAAAATCTCGTCATCTTCCACTGCGTCACCGCGAACTGGGGAACCACCGGCCCCGCCCGTGACCGCTTCTACGCCTTTGATAAGATCACCAGCGAGCTCGTCTGGTATTCCAGCCCCGGCATCCGCCCCGTCGATAGCTCCTTCTCCATGCCCGTCTTCGGCCAGCTCGGCGACCAAGCCGTCTTCTATGCCGGCACCGGCTGTGGAAATGTCGTCTGCGTCAATGCCCGCACCGGCAAGCCCGTCTGGCGCTTCCTCCTCTCCCAAGGCGGGATGAACTCCCAAGTCCTCCTCTACGGAAAGGACAAGCTCATCGCCATCCACGGGAAGGAAAATATCGATGCCACCTCGAAGGGCCGCCTCGTCTGCCTCAAGATTCCTACCGAATATCCCGCCGAGCAAATCGTCCTCAGACCCGAAGCCGAGCTCTGGAGAAATGACGACCACATCGCCTTCACCAGCTCCCCGATCCTCGTCAAAGATCGCGTCTACACCACGAACTTCACCGGCGAGCTCATCGCCGTCGATGCCAAGAGCGGCAAGACCGACTGGAGCACCAAGCTTTCCCCAGATCAGATCCACGCCTCCCCGATTTGGGGCGACGGAAAAATCTACACCCCTTGGTTTGAAGGCACCTTCGCCATCGTCGATGAAGCCGGAAAAGTTCTCTCCAAAACCGAGATCAAGGACGCAGAAGGCAGCGGCGTGAAAGCCCTCGCAGCCCCCACCATCTGGGCCGGTAAAGTCTACCTCTCCACCCGCGACGGCCTCTACTGCTTCGGCGATAAGGACCGAAAATTTGTTTCCAAAGAACCTAAGGTTTACAGTGTGGGCGGTAATATTAAAGGAACCCCAGTAGCTCAGCTCCAGATCGTCCCTGCGGAATTCGCCATCGCTTCTGGTATGACCCAAGAGTTCAAGGTCTACGCTCTCGATAAGTCAGGCCGCCGGATGAAAATCATCACCGACGACCTCAGCTGGGAAAAATTCGTCCCACCTACTGCCAAAGTGAAAGCCGCCATCGATGCCACTCTCGATGCAAAAACCGGCACCATCACCGCCGCCGCTGACGCAAAAATCTCCGCGGGCGCTCTCAAAGTCACCTACAAAGGCATGTCCGCCACCACCCGTGGCCGGATCGAGGCCGCCATCGGCTACTCCGAGGACTTCGAAGCAGTCGAACTCAAGATGGAGCACAAAGGCGAAAAGGTAAACTTCCCGCCCCTCGCCTGGCTCGGCGCGCGCATCAAGTGGCACGTCCTTGAAAAAGACGGCTCAAAGGTCATCGCCAACCGCCTCGATAACCTCCTCTTCCAGCGCACCATGAACTTCTTCGGCGGCGAGGACATGAAGAACTACATCATCGAGGCCGATGTCATGACCGATGGCAACCGCCGCATCAAATCCGAGGTCGGTCTCATCAACCAGCGCTACCGCATCACCCTCGTCGGCAACAAGAACGAGCTCGAAGTCTCCAGTAACTACGAGCGCGTCCAGCAAGCCGTCAAATTCCCAGTCAAGGCCAACACCTGGTATCACCTCAAGACCGCCATCAAGGATAACGGAGACGGCTCCGGAATCGTCCTCGCAAAAGCCTACGCCAAAGGCGAGCCCGAGCCTGCCGAGTGGACCATCCAAGTCCCCGTCAAGCGCCTCCACCCCCAAGGAGCCCCCGGCATCTTCGCCTTCTCCCCTCAAGCCCAGAAGCGCGTCTACATCGATAATATCAAAATCTCCGCTGCCGAGTAGCCTTCCCACCCGAAACCTGCTAAACTGAAGTCATGAGCACACTAGAAATAGAACAACAAGCATTGGCTCTCCCCGATAAGGAGAAGCTCAAGCTCATTGATCGCTTGTGTCAGAGCATTGGTGGTGACCCTACTCCTGAGTGGCACGGCGATACTTTAGCCGAACGAAGAAAGCGGATCGAATCAGGCGAAGCGAAGTTTTACACTCTCGAAGAAGCTATGCAAAAAATGAACAACTGGAGCGATGAACTTAAGCGTCGAAAGCGAAGCTCTTGAAGACTATCGTTTGGCTTACGAATTTTTTTCCGAACAGTCCTTTGAATATGCTGACCATTTCCAGAGATGCATAGAAGAAGATCTCGCTAAACTTGAAAAATTCTACGGCTTTCATCCGATAAAACATGGTTTTCATCGGGTATTATCTGACAAGTTTCAGACCAATCTATATTACGACCTCACTAGCGAAGCCATCCGTGTCGTCGCCATCTTGGACCAGCGCTTCTCACCCCAGCGGATTAAAGAAATCCTCACCTCCCGCATCTCAAAATCATGAAAACCACCACCGGCCTCCTTGCAATCGGCCTCACCTCCCTCGCCTTCTCTGAAGAAGCAGCCAAACCCGCCACCGCTCCTGCCGCGGCCGCCACTCTCACCACCGAGTGGCCCATGTGGGGAAATGATGGCACCCGCAACATGGTGGGCATCGCCAAAGATCTCCCCGTCGACATCAACCCCGGCGAGCTCGATGACGACACCGAGGCCGCCATTCTCACCGAAGCGAAAAACATCAAGTGGGCCGCCAAGCTCGGCTCCCAAGCCTACGGAAACACCGTCATCGCCGGGGGAAAAGTCTTCGTCGGCACCAATAACGAATCACCACGCGATGAGAAGCAGCAGGGAGACCGCGGCGTCCTCATGGCCTTTGATGAAAAAGGCGGCGACTTCCTCTGGCAGCTCGTCATCCCCAAGCTCGGCGCCGGTAAGGTGAGTGACTGGGAATACGTCGGCCTCTGCTCCTCCCCCGCGGTCGAAGGAGACCGCATGTGGCTCGTCACCAACCGAGGCGAAGTCATCTGCCTCGATGTCAACGGCATGGCCAATGGCAACGACGGCCCCTACCAGGACGAAGCAAAATACTCCTCCACCGATGGCA
This sequence comes from Akkermansiaceae bacterium, assembly GCA_023299815.1. GTDB lineage: Bacteria > Verrucomicrobiota > Verrucomicrobiia > Verrucomicrobiales > Akkermansiaceae > SW10. The sequence continues at coordinate 3,335 of JALZWA010000115.1, read as the reverse complement.
CTCCCATCACCACCACTGATCAATCGGCTGACATCATCTGGATCTACGACATGCGCGAAGAACTCGGCGTCTTCCCGCACAACGTCTCCTCCTGCTCACCTGTTCTTGATGGCGACATGCTCTTCACCGCCACCTCAAATGGCGTCGACTGGTCCCACACCAACATTCCAAACGAATCCGCACCCTCCCTCGTCGCGCTTAATAAAAAGACAGGAGAACTCGTCGGCGAAGAAGCAGCCGGCGTCTCCTCCCGCGTCCTCCACGCAAGTTGGTCCTCACCCGCTCACGGTCAGATCGGTGGAAAAGATGCCATCGTCTGGGGCGGCGGAGACGGATGGGTCTACGCCTTTGACCCCACTCCCGTTCCAGATGAAGAAGGCTTCGGCATCCTCAAGGAACTCTGGCGTCATAACTGCAACCCTCCCGAGTATCTTGAGAAAGATGGCAAGCCCATCAAATACGCCACCTATGCCGGCCCCAGCGAGGTCATCGGAACCACCGTCATCTATGACGGACTCATCTACACCATGATCGGTCAGGACCCTGAGCACGGCGATGGCGTCGGCCAGATCCTCTGCATCGGCCCTGATGGAAAAGCCGTCTGGTCTTCGAAAGAAATCGGCCGCTCCATCTCCACCATGAGCGTCGCAGACGGACTCGTCTACGCCGCGGAATACGATGGCGACATTCACTGCTACGACGCCAAGACCGGCGAGCAATACTGGGTCCACGAAACCCAGTCCCGCCTCTGGGGTTCCACCCTCGTAGCCGATGGCAAAGTATGGATGGGCACCGAGGACGGCGAACTTCACATCCTCGCCGCTGGTAAGGAGAAAAAAGTTCTCGGCCTCATCGAATTCCCCGCGCCAATTTACTCAAGCGCCGTCGTCGCAAACAACGTCGTCTACATCGCCACCCAGACTCACATCTACGCGATCGGAAAGTAGCAGAGGCTCTCAGTCTCTGCTCAGCCAAAGGCGATCCCGCAAGGGTCGCCTTTTTTATGGAGACGAGCCTCCTTTTCGGATTTTAAATGAAGAAATAGAGTGGGCTGATCGGACCACTTGCCCTTGAATCAAAGCGAGGTGGAAAAGGCGAAACATCAGAAGACCTACTGGACGAGTTGTCCAGAGTGTCAGGGTCGCGGCAAGAAGAGCAAGAGGATCTCTGGTAAAGCGCGTCGCCGCTACGAAAATGCTCTCGCGCAGTTTGAAGCTTCGGGAAAAGAGGGACCGGCTCCGGACCGGCCCAAGGGGCATCGCGATGCATGCGCCAGCTGTCAGGGCACCGGCGTCATTTCCGCTCCGGCCTTTCCGCCTATCGATGAAGAAAACTATCCGCACGTCGCCATCATCGGCGGTGGCATCGGAGGAGTGGCACTCGCCGTCGCCTGTCTCCACCGGGGCATTCCCCATACTCTGTATGAACGCGATGGTGGTTTTGATGAACGATCTCAGGGCTACGGGCTCACACTGCAGCAAGCGAGTAAAGCGATCCAGGGCTTAGGGGTCTTGTCCTTAGACGAGGGCATCGTTTCCACGCGTCACCTCGTCCATACCCCCGAGGGAAAAGTCCTGGGGGAGTGGGGCGGCAGAAAATGGCTCGAGTCAAATGCCGACAAAGTCCTCAAGAGCAAGCGCATCAATATCCACATCGCCCGTCAGTCGCTGCGCTCTGCTTTGCTGGAGCAGCTTCACGGACAAGAGACCGTGAGATGGGGGCATCAGCTCGTGGATTATCAAGACGTCGAGGGCGAACCGGTGAACCTGACTTTCCAAGTCAATGACGAGACTAAGACGGCGCAGGCAGATCTTGTCGTGGGAGCGGATGGCATCCGGAGTGCGGTGCGGAGTCTGCTTCTGGGTGAGGAGACCTTGCCTCTACGATACCTTGGCTGCATCGTCATTTTAGGAATTTGCCCTCTCAGTCAGCTGGAGGGACTCGAGAACCCCTTGCTCGACTCCGCCACCGTCTTCCAAACCGCCAATGGGCACGAGCGCATCTACATGATGCCCTACGACGCCGAGTCCATGATGTGGCAGCTCAGCTTTCCCATGCCAGAAGAAGAGGCCAAGGCGCTGAGCGCTCAAGGTTCTAAAGCTCTCCAAGAGGAAGCGCTCCGCAGATGCCAGTGGCATGACCCGGTCCCTCAGATTCTCGCCGCCACGCGCGCATCGCTGATTTCAGGTTACCCGGTCTATGACCGAGAACTCCTCAAGCCCGAATTGTTAGAAAAAGGCGAGCGCGTCACTCTTCTTGGAGACGCCGCTCACCCGATGAGTCCTTTTAAGGGCCAAGGCGCAAATCAAGCACTCCTAGATGCCCTAGCCTTAGCTCGGGGAATCTCGATCGGGTGTCGCCCCCTGTCCGGGTGGAGAGAAGAGGGAGTGAAAGAAAGTGTCCTGCGAGATTTTGAAAAAGAGATGCTAGAGCGGACCGCCATCAAGGTGAAGGACTCCGCAGAAGCAGCAGAGTTTCTTCATTCTGAAATCGCCCTTTATGAAGGAGACGAACCGAGAGGCCGCTGCCGAAAGAGATAGAGGAGAGGCATGCCTCCCCGTTCCCAGAAGCCTAAGCAAAGTAGCCGAGATTTGTAATCTTGGTTCGTGCGGGGCTGAAGGCCGCGAGCTAGCTTAGTGACTGGCTACGAGCCTCAGAGGGTTCACGGCAGAAGCGCAGGAAAGCGGACGCTCAGGCCTACGAACCAAGATTACAAATCTCGGCTACCCTTCGGCTCTCGTTTCCGAATCAACCAGCCAAAGAAAAGCATCCCGAAAACCACAGTAGGGAATACAACAAGCAAGCCTGCCCAGTCATGATAGGCCTTCATCGCAAATCTTTCCTGCCCATATTGAGCGAGGCCTAGGATCAAAAAAATCCGAAGCCAGTTCCCTAAAAAAGTCAGTGGGATTGATAGGGCGAAGAGACTGAGTTTTCTCCACCAACCTCTCTGGCTGTAGTTTGCATAGATAGCCGAAGTCATGGGTGCAAAAAATACAAGCGTGAGAGAGTCTGAACCTTTCGCGATGTTCATCGTAGCATCTCTAATTTCGATGGTAGAGCCAACTCGAACGACATCCCAGCCGATGAATTTTCCTATATCGGAGACGGTGACCGTAATGAAAGCTGAAAGTCTTCCCTGGATCGCGGCCTCCAACCCCGGCACCGGAATGGCAAACCACAGAAAGAAGGCGGGAAAGAGCATCTGCTTCGCCACCTTTCTCCCAAACGATCCAGCACATGACCGGGAAGGCGACAATGACAATGCGTCCATGGAGAAATCCATTGGAAGAATTACAAGCAACCCAAGTCCACCCCGCGAGGCTCTTCCCCGC
>JALZWA010000114.1 GCA_023299815.1 Akkermansiaceae bacterium | reverse complement strand
CCAGAGCCCTTCAGCTGGAGGTCGCGTCGATTACCAGAGGAGTCGATGAGTTCGCCGAGCAGGAGAGCGCGACCATCGCCGAGTTGAGGGGAAAAGTTCCCGAATTGGTGGCCCGAGTAGGCTTGTGCGAGAGGGGTGGCCTCAGCAGGGACGCCATTTCCTGAAAAGAGCGCCAGTCCATTGGGTCCTTCGAGCCATTCAGGATCGAGCCTGAGGTCCTTGGCGAGGGAGTGGTTGATCCGCAGGAGCTGAGGGTCGGGGACGCTTGCAGGGTTCTGTTTTTCAAAGAAGCGCTCCGGAAGGCGGGAGTAGCTGTTATCGAAGGGGATCGTCACGGGATTACTTCCTGAGCGATTTTTCGATTTCAGCAGCGAGGAGGTCGACGAGTCGGCTCTGGGCAGAGACGAGTGCATCGTAACCATCGTCCTGCAGTGGGGTGGTGAGCGTGGTTGTCTTGCTTGCTACGAGGTTTCCTTCTGGAAGCCGATAAAGACGCCATGACGCTTCCATGAGCGCGTCGCCATCGGCGGTGCCGTGGAATTGGTTCAGGTCGACTGAGACTTGGTAATCGAGCTTGTTATTCGGATCCCAGGGGTAGGGCTGGATGCGGCCCGTGCCTGTGCGGCGGCCAAGATTAATCCCTAGGACACGGCCAAAGTTATCATCAAGCTCGCCCGCCCACTGGTGGTAGTCAGACATTTCGATCTGATTCGGGCTCGATTGGAAGATGACGTAAGGACGCTCTACGAGGTAGTTCGCGGCAATGATGGGGCCGATGCCGAGGCCGATTCCTTGTCTGGAAGGAGCCTTTCCGGCAGGAGAGAGGACGTAGTAGCTCGTGGTGGTGGAACTGCAGGAGAGCAGGAGACCAAAGAGGAGGATGAGCAGTGAAGATCGGACAATCATGTGAGAAAGAGGTTAGCGGCGCGCGCGGGGAATTTTCTTAGAGTTAGGATCTTTTCCAAAGAGGAGAGAGTTCGGCTTATCGGCGATCTCTGTGGTCATACGATCGATTGAGCGGGTCACTTTTCGCAGTTCATCCATGGTGCGGAGGAGGTCACCATAGACCGCTCCATCGCTCGCGAAGGGCTTCATGCTTTTGGTAAGCTGGGCAATTGAGTCGCGGATGTCGCCGGGAAGTGCCTTGGTGTCGGCGCTATTCATAATGCCATTGAGCGCGGTCATCATTTCCTTAGCTTGCTCGATGGTGAGCTTGGTCTCGGCTAGGACAGCATCGGTGCCGCCGAGGCTGTCCTGAATATTGCGCATCGTGGTGGTCGCTTCCTTCGCTGATGTGGTGAACTCGGCTAAGAGCGGCTCGACTTCGAGCTCGTTGAGTTTTTTAAGAAGCTCAGCCACGTTGTCTTCGAGGCGGCTAAAGCCGGTCTCGATGTTTGGAATGATGAGGCATTCGTCGATTTGGACAATTTCGGTGGGCGGGATATCAGGGTAGTAGTCGAGGTCAATGTAGAGCTGTCCCGTCAGCATATTGCTTGTTTTGATGGAAGCGCGGAGGCCTTGCTTGAAGGCCATTTTGATTCCATCTAGGCCTTCATCACGGAGTTTGAGTGGGAAGTGCTGCTGGAGGAGGTGCTCGTTGAGTTGAATCAAAATGGGTGTTTTTTCAACGGTAGCGTGGGATACCAACTGGTAGGAGATGTCGCTCACCCGCCCGATTCGTAGTCCACGAAACTCCACCGGAGCGCCTGGGTTCAGACCACGCACTTCTTGTTCAACGAGAAGGAGAAGGTCGCCGGCACTCTTGAAACCATCCGCTTCGGCATCATTAAAAGTATCGAAGAGGGTGAAGCTATTCACCACGGAGGGAAGCTCACCACCTTCGGGGAGTCCGGGAGGAACGCCGAAGTTGATCCGTCCGGAGATCAGGGAATCAAGAGAGGGGAGGATCAGTTGGAATCCGCTGGTGTCGACCTTAAGATCGATCCCATTGTCACGCCAGAAGCGGGACTCTGAGTTGACCAGTTCGGCAAAGCGCTCTTCCATAAAGATCCCAAATTCGGTGGTGCGGTTGACCGGGTCGAAGAGGCGGCTCTCAACTTTGCCAACCTGAGTTCCCATGAAGTAGATTCCACTGCCGAGGCCGATGGATCCCGGCTGTTCCGAGATGAGACTCAGTCTGAGACCAGGGACTGTGCTGGGAGTCAGCGGAGGCTGCTCCTCACCAATGAAAGAGAAACTCTCCTCACCCGGCTGGCCGGGATCGAGCTCGATGTAAGCTCCACTTAAAAGAGTGCCCAAGCCGGAGATTCCGGACCCAGTGACCCGTGGGCGGACGACCCAAAACTTAGAAGTGTCTCTGACGAGTTCGATGTGCTCTCCCTGAATGCGCATGTCGACCTTCACGGTGAGGTCGTGCGGGTCGAGGGTGATCGATTCTACTGCACCAATCTTGACGCTGCGGCAGCGGATTTCTGTTTTTCCCGCTGCGAGGCCTTCGGCATTCTCAAAGGTGACTGAGACCGTTTCGCCACGCTCGCTCATGCTTCGCTTGACGAGCCAGATGCCGAGAAAGATTCCCAAGATCGGGATGATCCAGACCTTGCTGATACGACGATCACGGGAGACCTTAGGTGTGGTGCTCTCTGGAGTGGTGGATTCGGTCATGACGATTTATTGTTAGAGCGGAAGTTATCCCAGATGATTCTAGGGTCAAATGCGTGGGCTGCAAGCATGGTGAGGATGACCATCACGGCAAATGAGACCGCGGCAGCCCCTGGTTCGATGGACATGAGGTTTCCCCTCTGGATGAGGGCTACGAGAATGGCAACGACAAAGACGTCCACCATCGACCAGCGGCCGACGAGTTCGGTGAGCCAGTAAATTTTATTAGCGCTCCTAGGGCACATCTTGACCCAACCTTTCGCGAGGGCGCAGAGCCAAGCAAGCGCAGCGAGCTTGAGGCCGGGAATGAGGACACTGGCGATGAAAATGATGGACGCGACAGGGTAGGCCTTCATTTGCCAGAAGAGGGCGACTCCTCCGAGAATCGTGCTGGGCTCGGTCGCGCCGAGCTGGGTGACGACCATGATGGGCCAGATGTTTGCCGGAATGTAGGCTAGGATACTTGCGATAAGGAGGGCGAAGCAGCGCTGCACGCTATCGGTCTTCCGTGAGTGCAGGGGGGTATGGCAGCGGCTGCAGTGATGCTCGCTCGTGCTGTGGATCTGGGTGCAGACATGACAGCCGACCTTATTTTCCTGACGGGCGCTGGCTAACATTCCACCCCTCCTTCGACTGCTTGTTGATCGTTTTTCTTCCGTGCGATCGCGACTTCGATCCGGTCCCAGAGTTCGATCCGATCAATCCCGCCGACGGATGCGGCAAGGCTGATCATGAGCGCGATCATGGACCAGAAACCGAGGCCCATCGTGACATCGGCCAATTTCATGAGCTTAAGAAGGCTCACCATGGTGCCGAGGAAGAAGACCTCCACCATGACCCAAGGCTGCACGGCATAGAAGGTGCGAGCGGTGGAGATCATCCCAGGGAGGGTTCGCCCGATCGAGAGCGGGATGCAGAGGTAGAGAAGGGAAAAGAGGATGATGAGGGGGAGGAGGAAGATGAAAATGAAGACCGCGAGAGCGATGAAGTGGCCGCCCTCCAGCCAAAGCCGGATGACCGTCTCGCTGGAGCTCACCGTCATCGCGTTGCCCTGTGCCTCCATCGTGATGAAGGGGAAAAAGAGCATTCCGAAAAAGAAAATAAGCCCCGAGAGTCCGAAGGCGACGGCACGCTCAAGGCTCTGTGGGCGATTCCGATAAAGGAGGTTGCCACAAGTCCGGCAGCTGGCCGATTGGCCTTCTTCGATCAATTCTACCTCGTGGAGCGTGTCACAGAAATGACACGCTACTTCGTGGCCCTCATCCCGAAGGCGAGGCCAAGTCTGGCGATGAAGGAAATTCAAGAAAGAAAGGGTGAGGTTACTCGGCTGCCATCTGGTGGACGGTGATCTGGGTGAAGGGAATGACCCAGTTCTGCTCATTACAGACATCGACACAGATGCGCTGAATCGTTCGATGAAGTTGGCTATATTTTGAAGCAGCTTGTCCTGTGAAGTCGGCTAGGATTTCGTAATCTAGGGACGAGGCTCCGGCGGATTTAAACTGCACCGAGATATTTTTGATCGCTTCGAGGCCTAGAATTCCAACGAGTTCCTTAGTGATGCGTTCTTCAAAAATAGAGGGGACCTCTGTGGTCGAGATTGCCTGGTGGGAGTAGTCGATGCCGAAGGTTGATCTGATACGGAAGTTCCGTGAGAGATTCATGGGAGCCATTTCCAAGAATGCCGGAGTGGGGTAAAATTTACGAGCTCCCCCACGCTGGATGATCTCGACATATTCGGGCGTCTGCTCGACGACTCGGCCGTAGGTCTCATCCGAAAGGATGAGCCAGTCGCCATTCGAGCAGGGGAACCACTCCTCCGAGTCTGAGACCCGTGAGCGGAGTTCGAGGAGGTCTTTGATCGGAAGTCGCCGCACTCCACCTGTGAGTGCTGGGTTGACCAGATCGGTATAGACATTGATGTTTTTCACCTCCCAAGGAAGGCCTTCAAAGATCACGCGCTCCCCTTCACGGATCGCTCCGAGATTCAGCATCAGCTTCATCTGATCGAAGATTTTGGGAAGCGCTTGCTTGCCGACCCAGAGTGCGCCGATGATGAAGAGGAGCACGAGCGTCAGGAGAACCCAGTCATTCGCGAGGTAGAGAACAAGGATCGCTCCAGAGAGGGCCATGGCGAAGCCGGCGATTAGGAAGATGAGATCTAAGATGCGGGTTGAAAGACTGCGGCCCTTCGCGCGATGAAGAGGGCTGATCTTTTGAAAGACACCGCAGCCCTTTTCGGTGAAGAAAAGAGTCAGCCCGAAGACAAGGAGCGCGATCAGGAGGTGGAGTCCGCGATTGCGGAAAAAATTCTGCAGTATTGCGGAAAGCGAGTCTACGATCGGCACGCTCTTTGCCTCTAGGTCGGAGAGTTGGAGTTCGAGAACTTCCAAGCTGAGCTTGGCGTCATTGGCCTTCTTTTGCCAGTCCTTCAAGCGCTCCTTTAACACGCTTGCGAGAGGTTCCTCTTCATGCTTCTCAGCTTGTTTTTTAATCGCGGAGACGATGGTGTCAGCTGTCCCTTGGCGTTCTTCCGCTTCATTGATTTTGGCCCGGAGGGCCTCCATGTCACGGGGGCCAGAAGTGGCATCCTTGAGTTCATCGATGAGTGGGCGGAGAAGGGAGGTGACCTCGCCAGAAAGCGTGAGTGGCTCCTCGATCACGTCCCCAGCTGAGGAGAGGTCGACATTCGCAGCTACTGAGATGAATTCAATTTTGAGAGTCTCAAGACGCACTTTTTTGGTCTCGATATTTGTAGTGAAAGTTGCTTGCTCATCGCTATTTGGTGACTCCAAGCGGTTTGTTTCGTCGACGTCGATCTCTTCTTCGATTTTCGTGATTTCGATCGCGAGTGACTGGAGTGCCTCTTCTTGTTTATTCACGGGCGCAGGAGCGTCTTGCCCTGACGCGATCGGAAGAGCGAAAAGGAGAGTGAGGTAGAGAATAAAACGAATCATAAGAGGCGCGCGATAAGGCCGAGAGGTGCGAGAGGTTTTACAGCGATAATTTCGCTTCAAATAGCCAAAAAAGCAAGGCGGCAGATGAGATGGGCGCTGATGCGCAGAAGGC
>JALZWA010000113.1 GCA_023299815.1 Akkermansiaceae bacterium | reverse complement strand
AGAAAGCCTTCTTTGTCGGCATCAAGAATGCAGACGAGAGAGACCTCGGGAAGATCGAGGCCTTCTCGGAGAAGATTGATGCCGATGAGGATATCAAACTCAGCGGCACGGAGTGCGCGAAGAATCTCGACGCGCTCGATGGCATCGACATCCGAGTGAATGTAGCGGCATTTTAACTCCACGCCCTGAAGATATTCCGCGAGGTCCTCAGCAGTCTTCTTGGTGAGAGTGGTGACGAGGACGCGCTCCTCTTTTTCGACCCTATCTCGGCAGAGTTCGATCGTTTCATCAATCTGCGCCTTGAGCGGGCGCATGGTGAGGATGGGGTCGAGAAGACCGGTTGGGCGGATAATCTGCTCAACAATGAGCTGCTGCCCCCCGCGCCCCACATCGAAGTCCTCGAGCGCTTCCGCTGACCCGCTGGGTTCGATATTAAGCCGCTTATGAAAGCTGGGATCAAAGTCAGGATCACTGCGCGGCTTGATCGGGATGAACTTGGGATTATCGGGCCGCGAGTTGACGATCTCAAAAGGCCCCGGCGTCGCGCTGACGTAGAGGCGCTGGTTTGTCATCTGCATGTATTCGTCAAAGCGCAGAGGCCGGTTATCCATCGCACTCGGCAGACGAAAACCATGATCGACGAGAACCGACTTCCGACTCTTGTCCCCCTCGAACATTCCACGCACCTGTGGGAGCGAGGCGTGGCTTTCATCGACGAGAAGCATGTAATCATCAGGGAAGAAATCGAGGAGGGTGTAAGGTCGGTCGCCCTTCTTCCGCCCCGTGATGTGGCGGGAGTAGTTCTCGATCCCTTGGCAGAAGCCCATCTCCTGCATCATCTCGAGATCGTATTCCGTGCGCATGCGGAGGCGCTGCGCTTCGACAAGCTTGTTATTCTTCTCGAACCACGCAATGCGATCATCGAGCTCCTGCCGGATCGCCACCATCGCGGTCTGCAACTTCGTCTTTGAACTGACGAACTGCTTCGCAGGGTAAAAGACGTATTCTTTGACCTCATCAATGACGTGCCCACTGCGGACATCGATCGAGGTGATGCGGTCGATCTCATCGCCAAAGAACTCCAGACGAATGGCAGTGTCCTCCAGATAAGCAGGGCGCACTTCCACGACGTCTCCCCTCACCCGGAAATTCCCGCGCTCAAAGGCGATGTCATTTCTTTCGAAAAGGAGATTCACCAGCTCTCCCAAAAAGTCATCGCGTCCGATCTCCATCCCGGTCTTCACGCCATACATCATGTCCTTGTAGTCCTCCGGGTTTCCTAGGCCGTAGATGCAGCTCACCGAGGCGACCACGATGGTGTCCTCGCGCGTGATCAGAGAACCCATCGTGCTCAGACGGAGGCGCTCGATCTCCTCATTAATGGCCGAGTCTTTTTCAATGTAGGTGTCAGAGCGTGGGATGTAGGCCTCCGGTTGGTAGTAGTCGAAATACGAGACAAAATATTCTACCGCATTATTCGGAAAGAAGGCTTTGAACTCAGAGTAAAGCTGCGCCGCGAGCGTCTTATTATGGCTCATGATGAGCGTGGGCCGCTGGATTTCCTGGATCACGTTCGCCATCGTGAACGTCTTTCCTGATCCAGTGACGCCGAGGAGTGTCTGGTGCCGATTTCCTGCATTGATCGACTTCACCAGCTTGGCAATCGCCTGCTCTTGATCCCCCTGTGGAGAGTAGTCGCTAGAGAGTTCAAAATCCACCTGAGGAAGTTAGAAGAAGTTCCAGACTTGTCCACCGGAAGAGTTTGCCGCAGCGGAATCCCCATCGAAAAGTCACCCGTAGACGCAATAAATATCTAACATTTATTGACCTTCCTTATTTACGAAGCAATAATTCCATCATGAGCAAATCACTCCCCTCTTTATTAGTCATTCTCTTTGCTCAAGCTTCTCAGGCTCAGTATTTCGATAACCTCAACGACGTGAACCCCACAGGAGCTGCTGGAGTTTCCTATACTTGGAGTGACCCTATCCTCGGCAATGTCACCGCATCTTGGACCGGCACACTCATTCGGGCTAGCAGTAATAACTTCTTCCCAAGCACAGGAGAACGCACCACAGGAAGCATTGGCTTCTATGACATCGCTGTCGCTGACTCGAGTTCAAATGACACTGAACTGACCTTTGCTTGGGATGCGCCCGTCACCATTTTTGACTTCACTATCGGCGACTGGGACGGTGGTGGCTCCGTTGTCGAAACACTGACATTTACCGGCGTCGATGAGGTCAGCCTCTTATCGGTAGGTAGCATTCCTCCACCAGACCATCAATACCTTGCGCCTGGAAATAACACCCTAACCTACACCCGTGACGGAGGAAGCAGTGGCCTCAGTAATGGACTCGTAGCAAATGGCCTCCGCGTGCGCCTCGAAAATGGAGGAAACAGCTTTAACCAATTCACCATCTCAGGAGCTACCGCTACCAGATCCTCTTCTGATTTCATCTTAATTGGCGGCCCTACTCCCACCCCTGAACCGTCCTCAGCGCTCTTGGCAGTCATGGGAACATTGCTAGGCATCTCACGCCGGACGCGCTAAGTAGCCGCTCTGAAACCACCTTCAAACATCGTCCTGATTGTCAGGGCGATGTTTTTTTTTATCGGAATCTCATAAAAAGACTCTAACTAGCGGCAATTCATTTAGCTTAAGCTCAACTCAGATTTCTCGATAAAATGCGCAAACACCTCCTCTTCATCGTAGCGATAGGCTTCATTTTGGGTCTTGTGATGATCCTTTTTCACAAAGGCCCACAGCCGGTGGAGACAGTCGAAACAGAAACTCCCGTTGAGCAAACGATTTCAACCCACGAGGACGTTCAACCTCCTAAGAAGATCACGAACGAGCAGCAGATGGGCGATCACATCCTCTCAAACTACGCCACCCCCGAGTCAGATGGCAAAAAGGATGTCGAACTCTTCTACCACTACCTCACCAACATCTTCATGCTCATCAAGAGCCGTGATTCTCACCAATATGCCATCAATGAGGACCTCGCCAATTTCCTACGCGGGAAGAACGACTACAAGACGCCCTGCGTCTCAAGCGACTCCCATATTTTCAATAACGAGGGCATGATTATCGACCGCTGGGGCACGCCCATTCACATCCACACTCTCTCACGAGATCGTTTCGAGATCCGCTCCGCCGGACCCGATAAGAAAATCTTCAGCGAGGACGACTTTCTCTGGCCGCAGCCCCAGCCGGGCTTAGGCGTGGATCAGTAAGATCGAGTCCACCGCATGATCTTCATACACGATGTCTGAGATCACGATCAAAGGCGTCCCTGGCTCGACATCACGCTGCTGCTTCAGGAGATCGACAGCTGACGAGATCGTATCACGCGGTAGGTCGCAGAATTCCACCTCGAAGGAGCGCACCCCACGGGAGAGAGTCAACGAGCGGCAAACCATCGCATCAGGAGTGAAAGCAAAGATCGCTGACCTAGGGCGAAGCAGTCCACATTGATGAGCGGTCCGGCCTGATCGGGTAAAGACCACGATCAGCGCATCCGGGATCGAGTCAGCCATCGTCAGAGCCGCCTTCACCATTCGCTGTTTTTCTGAGTTTAGATTCGCCTCCAAGCCGAAGCCCAGCGCTCCAGATCGCTCGATCCGACGCGCGACCCGGTCCATGAGCTCGACACAGCGGATGGGATATTTCCCCACCGTGGTCTCTCCAGAAAGCATGATCGCGTCCGCCTCTTCAAAGACCGCATTCGAGACATCCGTCACCTCCGCACGCGTCGGAGTCGGGTTGTGAATCATCGATTCCAGCATGTGAGTGGCCACGATGACCCTACGGCCAAGCTGATGACAGCGCTTCACAATGCGACGCTGGATGATCGGAAGTTCTTCCACATGGACCTCAATCCCCAAATCTCCACGAGCGACCATAATGACATCGGACTCCGTGATGATGTCGTCGAGATGCTTCATCCCCTCTTGATCCTCGAGCTTAGAAACAATCTGCGAAGAACCCCCGAGCGCTTCCATTTCTGAACGCAATTCACGGACATGGACAGCATCTCGGACAAAGGAACCCGCGATAAAATCAGCCTGACATTCGACCGCGACTTTTAAATCAGCGTGATCCTTTTCAGTCAGCGCGGGAAGATTGAGCCGCACCCCGGGAAGATTAATATGGCGGCGTGAGCCCATCGACCCTGTCGTGAGGACTTCACAAATGATGCGATCTTTCTGAACCGAATCGATCCGCATGAGCATCTCGCCATTGTCCACCGTCAGCTCGTCACCCTCTGAGACATCGCCCATCAGACCGCCGTAATTGACTGTCGTGGTCTTCGGGAGCGTCGCCTCCGCGCCCTCCTTCCGGATCTCGATCTTCTCCCCTTTCTCAAGCGGGATCTTCCCATCGACATCGCCCGTGCGAATCGAAGGCCCCTGAAGGTCAAAGAGAACCCCCACCCAGCGTCCACAAGTTCCTGAGATCGTGCGGATCCGCTCTACGATATCACGGCACCAGTCATGCTGCGCGTGACTCATATTAAGACGAAAAACATCCGCGCCGGCATT
>JALZWA010000112.1 GCA_023299815.1 Akkermansiaceae bacterium | reverse complement strand
TTTAGATCTTTCCTCCTCAGGAGTGAGCGAGCGTCTCTGGCTGAAGGACCGCAGCGTGCGGGCTGATGATCTCGGCTTCCGCACCTTGTTCGTCCGGTAGCGAAGAGAATCCCCCTCGCTTTTTTGCCATTTTCATTAGCATCGAGCTTCTTAGGTGACTCGGAGGCGGCTGAGATCTCCTCGCTAGAGAGGCTGCCGTCGCCATTCGTGTCGATTGCGGAAAAGATGAGGGAGGCGGGTGGGGCAGGTGACTTCTCCTCGTTATCCTTTTTTCTTCCCGGCTTTTGGGCGTCTTTAGGACGCAGTTCGTCCTTCACTCAGCGCATTGTCTTTATCTTTATCGAACTTGAGAAGTGATTTGGTTGCGTGGGTAATAAAAAAGCCGCTTCGAATGAAGCGGCTTTTTGAAAGTTAAATTTGAGAGGTGATTACCACTTCTGGGTGCGAGAGTGGGAGAAGTATGATTCTACGCCAAGCTCGGGTGGAAATTCGCTGAGTCCGCTAGAAGGATTCATCTCGATCCGGTCATCAGAGCCACACTGAGTGTAGGGTGGCTTGAAGGTGCCGTGATAAGTAGGGCAGTGGAAGGTGAAGAGTTCGTAGAATCCGTAACCCATGCGGCGGAAAGCACGGCGGGTGCCATCGATCACGCCAAAGGAGTATCCTGCCTTACGGCCATCGGTTTCATTCTTGCGGACGATTTGCTCTGGGATCTCCATGACACCGTAGAGGATGTTGCTGACAGCGCGGCCAAGCTTACGGGTAGAAGTATACTTAGATCCTGGAGGGGCCTGAATGTCTGCATAGACAGGTGCCGCCAGTGCGAGAGCGAGTGTGATCATTAGGAGCTTTCTCATTACGAAGATGAGTCCACCGGATTTCCTGTGGCTTGGCAATGGAAAATTGCTGATTACACCTTAAATTCTAGGTCGGGCGGGGTAAAAGGTTGAAGGATTGGGGGTTGTCATCAGAAATCTTCTTACTAGAGTCTCGCCACCTCCCATGAATCTCAATTTCTCCTTTCTGCGGACAGTTTGCCATCGAATGATGGCGATGGTTCTTTTTCTCATCTCTCCAGTATTTGCCCAAGAAAGCTATGTCGCTGTTGAGGCGCATAGCGGAAAAGTTCTTCTGGAGCTGAATTCGGACACGAAACGTCCGGTGGCAAGTCTGACCAAGATCGCGACTGCGATGGTGGTGCTGGATTGGTCAAAACTCAGTGGATCGAGCATGGGCTCGATGGCGGTGGTGCCACCCGAGGCTGCTTATTTAGGAGGATCGAATCCGATGGGACTTGTTGCGGGAGACCGTATCGCACTGAGGGATGCGATGTATTCGATGTTACTCGGATCTGATAATATCGCAGCTCATACCCTCGCTGACCACGTGGGGCGTTCGATTATATCTCGTAGTGGAGGTCGCAATCCGGTGAGCGTCTTTGTGGGAGAAATGAATAACCTCGCTCGGGCGATTGGAATGAGCCGGACGAAGTTTGCCAATCCTCATGGGATGGACACGGCGAGAGAGAAGGGGGTGTCGACCGCTCGCGACATGGCGCGTCTTGGAATTTATGCAATGCGCAATACCGGCATGCAGTATTACACGAAGCAGAGGTCTCGGAGCATTGGCTTTTACCGTGGGAACGCGCGGCAAGGATTTAAGATCCAAAATACTCACGAGCTTGTGGGTGCGAATGGTGTGAACGGAATCAAAACGGGAACAACAGTGCTTGCCGGTCCCTGTCTGGCGACCAGCGTGGTGAAGCCGAATATCGTCCAGAAGTTGCCGAACGGGAATACGCGCCTGACGCCGCGGAACTTGATCATCATTACTCTTGGGAGTCCTGATCGAGTCGGACGCACGCGCGCTCTGATGAATCAAGGCTGGGTGAGCTACGATGCGTGGACACAGCAGGGGAGTCTTGTGGCCGATCAGGCCCGCGAACTGCTTGTGATCCCTAAGTTCTAGATTTTTTTTCCTCGATTGAATAACGAGATATTTCACTTATAAACACACACGAATCATGCGAATTGGAGTTCTGAATAGCGGGGGTGATTGCCCAGGTCTGAATGCGGTGATCCACGGAGTCGTAGGGGCAGCAGCGGCGATGGGTGGAGAAGCAGTGGGTTTCTACGATGGTTTCGAGGGTCTTCTTGATCCCGAAAATGGTCATGTTTTTCTTACTCCTCGGGAGACTGAGGGAATTTTGAAATTGGGCGGCACTATTTTAGGAACTACCAATAAGGGGAACTTCGCGGCCAAGATCGGCGAAGGAAATATCTCGGCAGTGCCGCAGGAAATCGTGGATCGTGCCAAGGCGACTCTGGATGGACTTAAGATTGATGCTTTGGTTGTGGTCGGTGGCGACGGCTCACTCACGACGGCACAGCAGCTTTTCGAACAGGGTTGGCCGATCATCGGAGTTCCCAAGACGATTGATAATGATTTGCAGGCAACTGCGATGACCTTCGGGTTCGATAGCGCGGTGAATTGCGTGGTCGATGGTCTCGACCGACTTCAGACGACGGGCCAGAGCCACAAGCGCATCATGGTGCTTGAGGTGATGGGGCGCCACGCAGGCTGGATCGCCCTTTGGGGTGGGATGGCCGGAGCGGCGAATGTCATTCTTGTGCCGGAGATTCCTTTTTCCTACGAGAAGATCGCAGCAAATATCAATGCCCGCGAGAAGGACGGTTACACCAGCTCACTCGTCGTGGTGGCTGAGGGCGCGAAGAGCCCAGATGGAATTTTAGCAACGATCGATGAAAACGAAGGCGGCGAGGTTCGCCTTGGTGGGATGGGGGAGCAGGTTGCTGCGGGAATCGCAAAGCTTACTGGAAAAGAAACTCGCTGCACCACACTCGGCCACGTCCAGCGAGGTGGCGCGCCGACGTCGCTCGACCGCATCTTGGGCATCCGCTTCGGCGCGATGGCGACGCAGCTCGCCCGGGAAGGGAAATTTGGGCAAATGGTGAGCTACCAGAGTTACCACGTGGGTTCGGTCTCGATCAAAGAGGCGGTGAAGAAGCTTCGACTCGTAGAGCCTGATTCTGAAGTGGTGAAAGCAGCTCGGGCGATCGGTGTTTGCTTCGGTGATTAATTTTTAAATAGTGATGAACAAGCTTCTTGATCTTCTTCAGCAAAATGCGCGGCTCTCTTTAGAAGAGCTGGCGGCAGAGCTTTCTCTGACTCCTGAGGAGGTAGCCTCGCAGATTTCCGATCTTGAGAAACAGGGCGTGATCCGTGGCTATCAGACGATGGTGGATCCGGCTGCGACTACGAGCCGAGCAGTGACAGCCTTTATTGAAGTGCGTCTTACACCTGAGCGTGGGGGTGGCTTTGATCGGCTCGCCCGCCGCATTGGCCGCTTCGAGCAGGTGAAGAGCTGCTATCTGACGAGCGGGAGTTTTGACCTCCTGATTCTGGTAGAAGGTGAGGATCTCATGGGCGTGGCAAGCTTTGTGGCCGAGCAGCTGAGCACGCTCGAGGGTGTGGTGTCTTGCGCAACGATTTTCCGCCTGAAATCCTACAAGGAAAACGGCTTTTTCTTTGGCGGCGATGACAGCGTCGAACGACTTCCGGTATCGCCCTAGATGAATATTGAAGAAAAATTGGCGAATCACCTGAAGGCGATTCCGCGCTCGGGGATCCGAGACTTTTTTGAACTCGTGATCGGGCGTGATGACGTCATTTCACTGGGGGTGGGAGAACCGGACTTCGTGACGCCTTGGCGCATTCGCGAGGCGGCGATTCTCTCGTTGGAAAAAGGAGAGACCAGTTACACCTCAAATATGGGTCTCCTGACGTTGCGAAATGAGATTTCAAAGTATGTCGAAAATTTCTTCCATCTCTCTTACGAGGGCGCGAGCGAGGTCTTGATCACGGTGGGAGTCTCGGAGGCGCTCGACTTGGCACTGAGGGCTCTCCTGAATCCGGGTGACGAGGTGATCTTCCATGAGCCGTGCTACGTCTCTTACTCTCCTAGTATTGTGATGGCCTACGGAACGCCTGTAGGAGTCGCGACCAAGAAAGAGGATGGCTTTTCTCTCAGACCTGAAGCACTGGCAGCAGCGATCACCGATAAGACAAAGGTGGTGATGCTGAACTTCCCCACGAACCCGACAGGCGCGGTAGCCAGTCGTGAGGATCTTGAGGGAATCGCGAAACTGTGCGTCGAGCACGATCTGATCGTGCTGAGTGATGAGATTTACAGTGAACTCCGCTATGACGAGGGCGAGCACCTCAGCATCGCGGCTCTGCCCGGGATGAGAGAGCGCACGATCCTCCTTCACGGATTCTCCAAGGCTTTTGCGATGACAGGATTCCGTCTCGGTTATGCCTGTGCTCCACCGGCCTTGATCGAGGCCATGATGAAGATTCATCAATATGGAATTCTTTGTGCGCCGATCACGAGTCAGGTAGCAGCACTGGAGGCGCTGAAAGGCGGAGAGGAAATCTATGCTCCGATGAAGAAGGAATATCGCGCACGTCGTGATTTCTTGGTGACGAGCCTCAATGAAATGGGGATCGAGTGTCACTCACCGGGCGGTGCTTTTTATGTTTTCCCAGATATCAGCAAGTTTGGTTTGAGTAGCCAGGAGTTTGCGATGCAGCTTCTTGAAGCAGAGCAGGTCGCGGCTGTGCCGGGGACGGCCTTCGGTGGGTGCGGCGAGGGCTTTTTGCGCTGCTGCTACGCCACCGGAATGGATGACTTGAAGGAGGCGATGCTACGCTTAGAGCGCTTTATTAAAACACTTTAGAATCATGAGGGAGCAATTAGCCACTTGGAGAAAAGATCGCACGCTTGCGCATGTCGTGCCCTTTGGAGTTTTCATGGTCTTTTTGCTCCTGAGCCAGTTTGCGGGTGAGGCGATGCTCTGGGAACACGACAATGCTCCTTGGTATCGCCACTGGCCGGAGCAGCTCTTTTACCCCATTCAGGTGGCGGTGACTCTCCTGACCTTGGGCTTTTTCTGGCATCATTATGATTTCCGTTGGTCCAATAAGGTCTGGATCGGCGTGTTCGCGGGTTTTGTGGGGATTGGCTTCTGGCTCTTGCCCACGACGCTCTATGATTACTGGGGGATGACGGGGAAGCCGGAAACTTTTTTCCAGAAGTTGTCTGGGCTGGCCCCACGGAAGGAAGGGTTTGATCCTTACGTCTTTGAGTCTCAGAGTGCACAGATTTTCTCGCTCGTGATGAGGATTTTCCGGGCCGTGGTGATCGTTTCTCTCGTGGAGGAGATCTTTTGGAGGGGCTTCTTGATGCGCTTCCTCCTCGATATGGATGGTAATTATTGGAAGGTTCCTTTTGGAAAGCCGGCCCTCATTTCTTTCTTAGTAGTGACTCTCGCTTTCACGATCGCCCATGCGCCCATCGACTATCTAGGGGCATTTGTTTATGGTGCCCTTACTTATGGAGTGGCGGTTTGGACAAAAAGTCTCCTCGCCTGTGTGGTCATGCATGGGGTGGCAAATGCCAGTTTAGCAGCCTATGCGCTGGCTTATGGAAAGCTGGGATTGTGGTAGGTGCATTTTTGTAATTGGCGGCAAAGTAACATTAGTGCAGACATTTCCCAGATGAGTAAGATTCCCCCCCCCATGACTCGGACTGAAGCGCGTAAGCGGATCGGCCTCAGAAGGCGTGATCGGGTTGCTGACTACCTTCCAAAATGGCTCGAGGCTGAAGAGCGTCTTTCTCTGCTCGTAGTGCAAACAACCGATCCTGAGAAGCTTGCTAAGTATGAGGCAGACCTCTCCTCACTGCGTGATGTTATTCAAACTCTCAAAGACACCCCCGAGCGCACTCGACCTGCCTATGGGATGTGGATCTGGGTGCTCGTGGTTTTGGGGATCGGTATCGCTGGTTTTGTAGGGTATAAAAATTGGGCCGGTTTAGGTGGCGCTCCCTTCGTTCAAGTCTCTCTTGAGGAGCAGAAAGAATCATTTGAGCAAGCTCTCGAAAAACGACGTTGGGATGAAGCGGAGCAATCTGTTGCAGCAGTGAAGTCATCCGGCGTGAACGAAGAGTGGGTCGCTGAAGCAGAGGCAAAGATTGCTACTGGGAAAAAAGAAGAGAAGGGACAGCAAGTTGGTTTCCTCGTTGGAAATGCTCAGGCTGCACTTGAGGCCGGTCGGCTGACGGACGCTCGTGAATTTTGTGATCAAATCAAAGAGCTGGAGCCCAATCATCCAAAATTAAAAGAGCTTCGAAGTCTTATCTCGGAGGGAGAGCTTCAGGTGAAGAGCCTTCTCGTCATCAAAGCCATCCGGAAGTCGATTAGCGGAGGTGAGCTTGAGTTGGCCGATAAGAATCTCAGGGAGTTGGTCAAGATCCACCCTGAGCATCGCGAGATTCCCGTTCTTCGTGTGCGTCTTGAAGAGGTGCGTGAACGTCTCGAAAAAGATCAAGCCGCGGCGAAAGAGCTTCTGACTAAAGCGCGCGCGCTTGATGAAGGGATTTATTCTACGGATGCCCTCGCTTTCTTGGAAGAGGCCATGCGACTCGATCCTAATGAGGAAGTCAGAGATCTCTATAAGAAGATGTCTTCCTATGGCCGGGTAATCCGAGTTCCTTCCGAATTTAAGACCATCGCTGAGGCGATCAAGGCCGCTCGTGATCGCGATCGTATTCTCGTTTCAAAAGGAACCTACCACGAGTCTCTCATCATTCCTCCTGGGATCGAATTGGTGGGGGAAAGCCGTAAGTTGACCATCCTTGAGTTCGAGGGGGCAAAGGGCTCGGTGATCACATTGAATCAACCCGGAAAGAAAGTGCGTCTGGCTTCACTCACACTGCGCCACAAGGGCCTTGCGAATGAGAATGAGCGCTTCCCCGTCATCGCCGTGAGTGGTGGCAATCTCCAGCTTGAAGATGCGGCCATCACCGGCGCCAGTGGCCACGGACTCGCAGTCATCGATGGCGGCTCAGCACAACTCGCTCAGTGCGACATTAGTAAGTCTGGCTGGGATGGTGTCACCGTCCGCGGCGAGGGTTCCTCGGCTACTCTTGATAACGTCGACTCACGTGACAATTTGCACCACGGAGTCGATTTTTGGGGAGGGGCGACCGGAAAAATCACCGCAAGTCAGCTTTTAAAAAATGGCCGCTCAGGCCTAGCGGTTCTTTCTCCTTCTTCGAAGTTTGAGATCGTCTCGACTCGGAGTGAGGGGAATCGAGAAGTCGGTCTCTTTTTCTCGGCTGCTCCTGAAATTTCCGTCGAAAAGTGTGACGTGCTCAACAACCAGTTGGGAGGCATCGTGGTTCAGGATAAGACTCTCCTCGCCTCTCTCAACGAAAACACCGTCACCAAAAATGGCGAGGCTGGAGTGGTTATCGAAAAGGGAGTCCAACTCTCATCCTTTGACTCTAATGTGGTGAAGGATAATAACGGAAAGCAGCTCTGGAAGGACGCTGTTTTTCCCGCGGTCGCGACTCAAGTGATTGATGCACCTCCCATTCCTGCTCCGCCGCTTGAGGGTGAGCAGTAAGTCCTCTGATCGTTGGAATTCGAGAAATGAGTTCTCGGTTAGCATTCTCTCACGCTGAACTAGTTTCTTAAGGTGGATTCTATCACGCAAGCAGCGCTCGGCGCAGTCGTCGGAGAGCTCGTTCTTGGGAAAAAGATCGGCTGGAGGGCTTCGGCCTGGGGGCTTCTATTTGGAACCCTTCCGGATCTCGATATTCTGTTCTCACCCTTTCTTGATGAGGTCACTCGCCTGCACTGGCACCGGGGTATCTCGCATTCGATCCTGATGATGCTGGTAGCCACGCTTGTCTGCGCGAAGCCGCTCGCGATGATTCATCGGAAAAGGAATGTCACGGTAAAGGACGCGGCCTGGTTCGTCTTTCTCGCTTGGAGCACGCATGTCCTGATCGACGTCTTCACCACTTACGGGACGCAGATTCTTGAGCCATTTTCTGACCAAAGATTTGCGCTGAATAACCTCTTCATCGTCGACCTGCTCTTCACCTTGCCGCTTTTGGTCTGCTTTGGTGCCGTAGCAGTTCGCTGCGGGAAGGTGCTTTTTAAAAAGCTCGAAACCACCGCCGTGCCCTCATCAGCTGCGCCAAGAGCTCTCATCGTGAGTGGGCTTTATGTCCTCTTCAGTTTCGTGATGAAGTCTTGGGCCCTCGGCTCGATCTCTGACCAAGTGGCTCGTGATTTAGAGGGTGCTAAGATCGTGGCAGTCGCGCCGACCCCTTTCAATACTCTTCTCTGGCGCGGCTTGATTGAGACCGATAAAGGCTATTTTGTGAAGTTTTGGTCGCCCTTTGATTCCGATGAAACGAGCTATGACTACTTTCCGAAGAATCATGAACTCGTCACTGGCTATGAGGGCGAGGAGCTTCTCGATGGACTCCGCTGGTTTTCTCGTGGCCACTGGGTGGCTCGCAAGACGCCCGAGGGAAATGTCGTCTTTATCGATATGCGCTTTGGCGAAATGCGAAACCGCGAGCACCAGGTTCTCATGCCCATGTTCCAGTGGCATCTTTCCTATGACGACGAGGGAACTTTTCAGGCACCATCATTTCGGCCGAGAGATCTTGATGTTCAGGGTGCGATGCAACTACTCTGGCTTCGCATCCGCGGACAGACGGACGAGTGGGAAGGAATGAAAGCATTTTGAAAACAGGTAGATTACTCGCGATTGGCGATGTGCACGGCTGTCGCAAAGCTTTGAAAAGACTTCTCAAACTGGTGAATCCCCAGAAGGAGGATACCGTCATCATGCTAGGTGATTACGTGGATCGTGGTCCCCGCTCGAAGGGCGTCATCAATTACCTCCTGAATTGGAGGTGGGAAGCAAAGCTCGTCATTCTAAAAGGGAATCATGAATTCATTATGGAGCATGCCCTTATTTCAAAGTTGCATCATGACCATTGGACCGAGGTGGGAGGTGATAAAACTCTTGAATCCTACGGATGTAATCTCGAAGAGATTCCAAAGAGTCACTGGGACTTCATCAAGAATGCTCGGCCCTTTTTTGAAACTGAGAAGTTTATCTTTGTTCACGGAGGCCTCTCGCCCGATAAAAGTCCAGAGGATCAGGATCAAGAGGAAATCGCTTGGAGACGCTTCCGTGACGCCCGTGCTCACGTTTCTGGAAAGACGGTGATTTGCGGCCACACAGTCCAACGCAAAGGCCTCCCTCGGGATAAGGGACATAGTATCTGTATCGATACCGGGGTGTGTCGCTGGGGATGGCTCACCTGTCTTGATGTCGGTGCCGGACGCTATTGGCAGATGACCGAGAAGAAGGGCGGCACCCGCACGGGGAAACTTCCTCGCAAGTATCGCAAGGCTCGGAATCAGTGCATCTAGGATTTCTTGCGAGCTAAGAAGTTGACCGCGCGGCAGAGCTGGAAGGATGCCAGAAGGCCCAGCAGAAAAGTCGAAGCAAAGGTGATGAGTGCAAAGCGGTGGGCTGGGATTGTAATGTCATTCGGGATTTCATCTCCCAGAAAGAGCATGAGAGCGATCACTTGACTCATCATGAAGCCGATGCAGAAGAGGAGAAATACAGGCCTCCAGACAGAGTGCGCTAGCGAGAGACCCGGGTGATTTTTGACCTGATGGTTCCAGAGGCGGGCCCAGCCAAAAATCGCGATAAAAGACCAGACGGCATTGAAGAGAGGGAGGAGGAAGATTCCCACCGCCTTGAGACCTGACATGGGAGCACCGAGGATGCTCATCATGTCCCAAGCCCGCTTGAGGTAGATGAGCGAAAAGACGAACCAGATCAGAAGTAAGATCCCCGCAAAGGTGAAGGTAATCGTCTGGATCTGGCTATCCCTGACTAAAGTAGCCCCGTAGATCAGCCCCGCTCCCGCAAGAAGGGGGGCGATCAAGAGAGAGAAGTGAACCTCCCTGAGATAGGGAAGGTAGAGCCCACCTGGAGGACCGTCAGCGATGGTGCGCTCGGCATTGGGAGTGGCGTAAGGGTTCTCATCAGTGACCGATGATTGAGGGCCTTCCTTCTCCTCCTTGTCCGCGCCGCTGTCCGCTGGGAGAAGGCCGATAATGTCTTCTGCTGCATAGCGCTCATCATCACCCTCTCGCCACACTTTGGTGCCGGCGACGATCTTTCTCTCCAGAGCCTTGGCGCGGAGATCACGAAAAGGCATCGGCCCGTGTTTCTTCTTCTTTTTCGAATTTTTATAGAACCACCAAAGGGACTCAGGAGGCCCCAAAGGTGTTTCAAAATTTCGATTTTTTTTAGGAAGATCCACAGGTGGTTTTTTCTAGAAGTGGATCGCGTGACCGTCTGCATCGAGCGTGGCCTCGTGGATCGCCTCAGCAAGCGTGGGGTGCGCGTGGATCGTGGCGTGGATGTCATCAATGGTGGCTTCCATTGCGACAGCGAGGCCCATCTCAGCGATGAGGTCGGTCGCATTCTCACCAATGATGTGAGCTCCGAGCACCTCGCCGTGCTCCTTTCCGAAGAGGAGCTTCACGAAGCCTTCTGTCTCGCCACTTGCCTGAGCCTTGCCCAGTGCTTGGTAGGGGAACTTGCCGACCTTGTAGTCGATCCCTTCCGCCTTCAGCGCGCGCTCAGTCTTACCGACCGATGCAACCTCAGGATACGAGTAGGTGCAGCCTGGGAAGACGTCCACCTGACGTGGGGTGTGACCCTCGACAAAGATTCCCTCAACACACTGCATCGCCTCGAAGCTCGCGGTGTGCGCGAGCCAAGGAGGACCGGAGATGTCGCCGATCGCGTAGACGCCATCGATCGAAGTCTGGTAGCGCTCATTGATCTCGACCCAGCCACGATCAGTGAGCTTAGGCTCAACCCCTCCGGGGAGGACGGGGGCGACGCCGATTGCGACAAGGCAAGTGTCAGCTGTGATCTCCTGAGTGCCATCGGCATTCTCCACCGTGACGGTGACGGAGGTGCCGTTGTCCTTCGTGGCGGTGACCTTGGTGTTCGTGAGGCACTTGATGCCTGACTTTTTGTAAACCTTCGTGATCGTCTCGCTCACCTCGTCGTCTTCGACCGGGAGGAGGTTGGGCATCATTTCAATAATGGTGACCTCCGTGCCGAAGGCGTTGTAAATGTAGGCGAACTCGACCCCGATCGCACCTGCGCCGATGATCACCATCGACTTAGGCTGCTTCTCGAGAATCATGGCCTCCTTTGAAGAAATGACGGAAGTGCCATTGAGCGGCAGGCCCGGGAGGGGGCGTGACTTCGCACCGGTGGCGATGATCGTATTCTTTGTTTCGAGAGTCTCAGTCGTGCCGTCCGTCTTCTGGACCTCGACATTGCCTGCGGCATTGACCGAGCCGAAGCCCTTCACATAATCGACCTTGTTCTTCTTGAAGAGGAACTCGATGCCACCCGCAAGACGTCCGGAGACCGTGCGTGAGCGGCCGATCACCTTAGACCAGTCGTATTGCAGGTTGTCGAAGGTCAGACCAAAGGTGCCTGCATCGTGCTTCAGCTGATGGTAAAGGTGTGCGTTCTTAAGAAGGGCCTTGGTAGGAATACAGCCCCAGTTGAGACAGGTTCCTCCAGCGCGCTCCATTTCGACGCAAGCGACTTTTTTTCCAAGTTGGCCTGCGCGAATGGCTGCGACGTAACCGCCGGGGCCACCACCGATAACGACAAGATCGTATGACATGCGGGGAAGCTGGCTGCTAGCCACCCAAGAATCAAGGTCGAACGGCCAATTTTAGCCCTCTCACATGAAGTTTCCAGACGTAGGATAACCATCTTGGTTGTCCTCCCCGCCCTCAAGCAAGTTCAGAACTCAAGTAGCCCCGAAGGCGCGGAGGCATAGAGCCGCCAGCCTTGGCTGGCGGACCTCGATTCTCATGAATTCCAAACTCCGAAGGGGTGTAGGCAAGCGTCTAAAATCCCAATCGGCGGCGTCCTTCCAGCCTACCCGACCTACCAGTGCCACCGCATCTTGTCAGCTCTCATCATCATCCAGATTGGCCATTAAGACATGAAACAGGGTCTCCACTAATTCTGAAGAAGGTCTGATCTTGCTCTCAAGTTCCGGATTAGAAAGTAGAACGGGGTGGAGGAAATCCGAGATCCTATGCAAGAGATAGTCTGGATTCCGAGAACGCAAAACTTCTGGGTCGAGTTGCGCGACTAAAGGATCATGCAAGAGAGCAGCGGTCCTCAAGAGGAACTTGGAGCGCGCCTCCCGAGTAGCAGAGCGAATCTCGTAAGCCTCGATGAGGTCCGAGCATCCCTCTGGAAGCGCTGCCCGCGAATGGGGGAGTTCAGGATCGGGGACAGGTTTCATTCTGAGCTTTCGTTTGTTTGGCTAGTCGGGTTCTTAGTTTGGGAATCTCGTGCGAAGAAGATTAAGAGTCCACCAACCAGCATCAAGCCCGCTGGCATGATGACGATTAGGTGACGATTCTTCAGATTTAAACTGAGTTCCCGCATCGCCAAAACTGCTTCATCGCGCGGAACCGAATCTCCAATAGGAAGATGCTTCGACTGCCAGATCCATCGAGTGTGTTGGTAAGAGGTGAACGATTCTACGGCATCGAACATGAGCCATATGAACCCGGCGATTAAAACTTTGAGACCGATTCCTTTCATGATTTTCCAGCCGAATGTTAGAGCTGTTGGGGTGAGGAGTCGACGGACCCAGAGTAACGGGAATCAGGAGGTGCTACGTCGCGCTTCCCTCCAGCATCTTGTTGGTCTTCTTTGTATCGGTCGAGGTCGTAAAAAATGTTGCACCATTCTCCGGCAATAGGCGGCCTCTTGGATGAGTGGGGTCTGCTCCGTGTCAGTCGTAGCACCTCTTCGATGTTCTGAAGGACGTCGCTCAAGGATTCCAGTTTGATTCCTATTGTTTCGAAATCCTTGGCATTGAGATAAGTTGCTTCGTAGTCGTTGGTCGCCTGGTTGTATGGGAATGACATCACCACTCCGTCCAGTTGCCAAAATCGCGTCTTCCAGTTTTCACCCTCGTAGAAGTCTATCCCTACTGGTTCGGAACTCCCAATTTTGACTGTGAATCCGCAGTCTTCGAGGGAAATGTCGTGATGCTGCCAGTCGTCGATAATCTGGACCCCAGGGATCCTTTCAAGCGACTCTCTCGCTCGATTGTAGTCTGCGTAAAAGAATGGCGGGAAAAGCGACGGCACCACAAAATAGGCAACTGCGAAGTATGCGGCCACCGGAGCTAATATCACGATTAGGATCTTGTGCCACTCACGCATACGATTCTTTTGCCAAAAGGAAGGAGCATTTAGCCTAACGGAGTTAGGATTGAATGCATCTTACGTCAAGG
This sequence comes from Akkermansiaceae bacterium, assembly GCA_023299815.1. Lineage (GTDB taxonomy): Bacteria > Verrucomicrobiota > Verrucomicrobiia > Verrucomicrobiales > Akkermansiaceae > SW10. The sequence continues at coordinate 6,459 of JALZWA010000112.1, read as the reverse complement.
TTCGATCTCTGGGGCCAAATTTTGTTTTGATGCTCTAATCAGCCGGCGCTTTGTAGATCAGCCTCAGCGAATCCAGCCTGATTCTCGCTCCACCAAGAGCCTTCTTCAGATCCTCTTGGCGCTCCCTCACGATCTCAATCTCCCGATCATCGATCATCGGGTTCACTTCGCGGAGGTCCTCAAGACGGGCGACTTCGCCATCCATGTTCTCTGTCATCTTGGCGATGGATTTCTTGATAATGGTGACGCGCTTTTGGCCGACAAGGGTTTCGAGGGCTTTGAGCATTTGGGGAACCATTTCTTGATTGATCTTCGGCTGGTCGAGGAGCTTGCGGTGCTGGCCGGGTTTGAGGATAGCGCGGATGAGTTTGGCATCGGCGCTGAGGTCTTTGCCATCGTGATCCACGGCGACGCGCACGGGGACGGCGGGGAGGAAGTGGTCAGTCTGGAGCGCGGCGGGGGCGATGCACTCTACGACGTAATAAGCCTCAAGGATGATCGAGACATTGCCGGGGGTTTCCCAGACGCCGAAGCAGCTATTGCCAGCTTCACTAGAAAGGAGGAGGTCGATGGCGGAGACGAGCATCGGGTGGTCTGCCGACATGAAGTTGATCTCCTCCCGGCTGAGCGCGCGCTGGCGGTCGAAGGTGACGCCCATTCCGGTATCGGGAAGATCGGGGAAGGCATCGGTAATGACATTACCGGGCTTGAGGAGGTAGCCGCGTGAGCCGAGCTCTTCGACGTGGAGGCCGAAGTAGTCTAGGAGGCGCATGATCCAGTCCTCGAAGTTCCGGTCGTGATCCCACTTGTCCATTTTCTCAAGGGTGTCATCGATCTCGTCTCCGGCTTGTGAAGTCATGGCAAGGAGGCGGTCGTGGCCGCGCTCCATCTCTTCTTCGGTTTCCTTCTTGAGGGCTTTCGAAGCGTCGATGAATTCATCGAGCGTCTCGGTCTTGAGCGCTTGCAAGCGCTTGACGAGAATCTGGGCGCCGTGGAGGTTTTTCTCGAAGGCATTGAGTCCTTCAGAATACCAGCGGGCGTAGCGCTCACCGCGGTCGCCTTTGACAAAGGGGACGTGGATATTGATCGTCTCGCTCTGGCCGATGCGGTCGAGACGGCCGATGCGCTGCTCCAGCAGCTCGGGATTCTCGGGGAGGTCGAAGAGGACGAGGTGATGAGCGAACTGGAAGTTCCGACCCTCACTGCCGATCTCCGAGCAGAGGAGGACGCGTGCGCCTTCTTCTTCTGCAAAATAGGCGGCATTTCGATCGCGCTGGAGGAGATTCAGCTCTTCGTGGAACTGGGCGAGATTCACCGTCATGCGGTCGAGCAGGGCTCCGGCGATCTCTTCGACGAGGTCGAGGGTCTTACAAATGAGGAGCACTTTTTCCTCTGGGTTCTTGCGGAGGAAGTCAGCGAGCCAATCGACCTTCGCGCTGAAGCCGGGCTCCAGAGATTCCTCGCTCTCCTTATCATCAAGCGCGATGAGATGGGCCTTCCGCTCAGGGAATCCGCTGAGCTGTTTGCGCGTGTTACGAAACATGACCCGGCCGGTGCCGAAGGAATCGAGAAGGTCGGCCACGACTTGATCGCGCACGCCTTCTTCATCGAGCTTGGAAAGGCCTTCAGCGAGACGCGGCGAGCGCTTCGCAAATTGAGCGACCGTCTTTTTATCAACCGCTTTGCCGGACTTCACGGTATCGATGACATCCGCCACCACCTCGTAGTGCTTCGACTCCGCCATGAAGGCATCCAGATCATTATAGCGATCTGGATCGAGCAACTGAAGGCGCGCAAAGTGGCCCTCGGCCCCGAGTTGTTGAGGCGTCGCGGTGAGGAGAAGCACAGAAGGGGTTTCCTCGGCGAGAGCTTGCACAAGTTCGTAGCCTTCACTGGCTTCCTCTTGGCTCCACTCGAGGTGGTGGGCCTCATCGACGATGAGCAGATCCCAACCCGCCTCGATGGCATCTGGCATGCGCTGGGGATTATCGAGAAGGAAGTCCACGCTGCAAAGAATGAGCTGGTTCTCTAAAAAGGGGTTCGTCTCAGGTGAGTGCTCGGTGAGCGACTGGCAGCGGTCTTCATCAAAGATCGCGAAGAGGAGATTGAAGCGGCGGAAGAGCTCCACAAACCACTGATGCACCAGCGCATCTGGGAGTAAAATAAGGACTCGATCTGCGCGGCCGGTGAGCTGAAGGCGGTGGAGGATCAAGCAAGCCTCGATCGTTTTTCCCAAACCCACCTCATCAGCAAGCAGGACACGAGGAGCGATCCGCGAGGCCACCTCCTGCACGATCGCGATCTGGTGGGGGATGAGATCGACTCGCCCACCCAGCATGCCACGCACGGGAGACTGCCTGATCTGGCTGCTGCGGAAGAGCGACTCTGCGCGCAGATTGAACTTCCGCAAGCTATCGACCTGTCCGCTGAGCAGACGCTCCTCCGGCTTTGAAAAACAAATGGTATCCGAAAGCTCGCCCTCATTCACGGCACGGTCCCCCGCGTGGTAGGTGATGATGCCTTCTTCCTCCGTGACGGAATCGATCGTGATCGTGTCATCTTCATTAATGAGAACCTGATCTCCTGGCTTAAAGCGCACCCGCAGAATTGGGGCGGTCTTGAGCGAGTAGATCCGCTTTTCCGCTGCTGCCGTGAAAAGGATCGTGGCCTTTCCGCAGTCCTCCTCCAAAAGAACCCCTAAGCCGAGCTCGGGTTCTGTTTTACTGATCCATCGTTGACCTGGCGTGAAGAGAATATCGGACACGCCGCTGGATACAGTGTCTCTGCGTCATGGTCATGGAAAAAGCGAAACGATCTTAGGAAACAGGGTTTGATGTCAGGTTATTAGGTGTTTCGAATATCGCGAGAATTCAAGTATTCACTAAGCTGAGATGATCTTCAAAACTTGATATTTTTAGGCGAAACTTTCATCGTTTTTTTTGAAAATCGAGGCATCCTCACAGGTGAATCTCTTGGTTCCAATGATGATTTCCTTCCCCCTTAAATCTAGCTTCGTAATTCTCGCTTCGTTGAGCGTGCTTATCCTCAGTTCTTGCGATTCGCGTCGACAAAATGCGCTCAATTTGGTCGCCGAGCGTGGTGTGGTCGCCTCTGAGGAAATTCTTTTTAAGGCTCTAGAGGAGGAGGATTCCCCGCTTGTCGTCGCTCTCGTGGATCTCAATATCCCGGTCGATTCTTGTGATGATTTTGAACGCACTCCGCTCATGATCGCGTCGGTCAATTGTGATTCCGATTTAGTCTCTGCTCTCGGCGAACGAGGAGCGGATCCTGATGCCCAAGATTCGACGGGTCGCACGCCCATCGCCTACGCGATCGAAGGGGGAGAAGCGAAAGTTGTGGCAGCTCTGTTGAAGCTGGAAGCCGATCCTTCCGGAGAGGTCGATACCGGAGGCACGCTCATTGCGCAGGCCTTGCGGAAGGGGCTGACTGAGATCGTGCACCTTTTGCTTGAAGCCGGAGCTGACCCTCAGTCGAAAGGCCCAATGAGCGAGAGTCTCGCGCAAATTTCGGTAGCAAGTGGATACACCGACACCATGAGGCAGCTCATTGCTAATGGTCTAGAGCTCGAGAAAGAAGCCGGAGGCGGGGGTGATCTCCTTCATCTTGCACTCGCTTATGAACAGGAGGAAATGGTTGAGTTACTCCTCAAAGAAGGAGCCAATTCCAGCACTCGAAATCAACAGGGCGAAAGCCTGACTCATGCGGCGGTGAATCGAGGTCAGCGTCAGTTTCTCAGCATCTTCAAGCGCTACGGAGCCTCGCTCGATGGACTTGATTCTGAAGGATGGCGTCCGATTCATCACGCGATCTTGGTGCGCGATAACGAGTCTCTTCAAGAGCTCCTCGCCCAAGGTGTGAATCCTGATTTGCTCTCGGAAGGAGAAGGAGAGCCTGTTTCAGCCCTGCACATCGCCTTTGAAAATCGGCTTCTCTCAATGGCTGCTCTTCTGCTTCGCTACGGTGCAGATTCAGGAGATGAGCTCTACCGAGCCGCTCAGCGGGGAGGGATTGACGGCCGTCACGCCACCGAGCTGCTTCTTGATGCCGGAGCCTCTCCTGTGCCCTCGCGCTCGCCTCACGTTGACACTCCTTTCCACGTCGCGGTGCGGCAAGGGGAGTGGGAAATTGCCAAGCTCCTTCTTGATGCCGGCGCACCGGTCAATGGCCGCGGTCTCAGTGGTCAGACGCCTCTTCACGTTGCGGTGGCCCGCGGAGATGCCCAGCTCGTGGGGCTCTTGTTAGACAAAGGGGCTGATCCGCATGAAGCCCTCGGTAAAAATCCATCTCAGACCTTTCTCGATCTCATTGATACCAATGGGATTGCAAAATGGGCCTTGGAGCATTCCACCGGGATGACCCCGCTCATGCTGGCGTCTGATACGGGAAATGTGGAAGTGGCGCAGCAGCTCATTAGCCATGGGGCCGACACGAAAGGATCTACCAAGGTCCGCTACAATCGCATGTGGCCTCTCTCCTTCGCCACGCGCCGGAGCGATGTCCCGATGATGCAGACCATCCTCGGCCGGAAGCCCGGAAAAGAGGGCAAGTGGGCACGGGTCGATCTCTCAAAGCAGCGGGCCTATGTCTATGAGGGCGAGAATCAGATTTATAGCTCTCCCGTTTCCACTGGTAAGAGGGGCTACCGCACCCGCCAAGGGAAGTTCGTCGTGACCAATAAATACCGCCATTGGAAGTCTACTATCTATGGCTCATCGATGCCCTACTTCCAGCGTCTCAGCGCGAGTGACTTCGGCTTCCATGTAGGAAACCTCCCAGGTTATGCCGCCTCGCACGGGTGTATCCGCATGCCCTGGTCAGGAGCGAAAAAGTTCTTCAGCCTGCTGACGGTCGGCGACTACGTAGAGATTATTCCATAGGGGGATAAGGCTGGAGATTCGACGCACCCCTGCTAGCGTCCCGAAATCTGCATGAAGCGCTTCCGTCCTTACCTGAAATACTTCCGCCCGGTGCGTCTGCACTTCATTGGCGGAGTTCTTGCGGGCTTGCTTTATGCCGTGGCTACAGGCGCGGGCCTGCCGCTTGCAACGAAGGTCGTTTTTCCGATGCTCTTCCCGAGCAAAGAAGAGCCTGAAAAAGAGATAAGTTCATATATTCAGGGGATGAAGGACTGGCTTGGAGAGCTCACTCCGGATCAATTGCTTCTGGCGACCTGCATGTGGCTTCCTTTCGTCTTCCTTATTCGAGCAATTGGGGGGTATTTCAATGCTTACCTCATCAACTTTGTAGGCTACCGAGTTGTAGAGGGAATTAGGCATCAGGCTTTCGCTCGCATTCAGGCGCTACCGGTTTCTTTTTTTCACCGCTTTCGCTCCGGGGATCTCTTGGCACGTCTTACTGGTGACGCCGAGATTCTGAGGCAAGTCGTTTCTCAGGTCAGCGCTGATATTATCAAGCAGCCCGTCACTCTTCTTGCGGCCTTGATTATTCTCATAAATGAAGCTGTTTCGAATGATGGGAACTTTGTCGTCATCATCGCTTTGATTAGTGTGCCTCTCTGTGTCTTTCCGATTCGTCTCGCAGGTAAGAAGCTAGCTCGCCGAGCAAAGGAACTTCAAAATGCAGCGGGAGATTTAAGTGGGCAACTAGCAGAAAGTCTCCAAGCACCACTAGAAATAAGGGCTTATAATTTACAAGATACGACGATCGACAAATTCGGTAAGAAGGTAAGGGAGCTCATTCATTATTCGATGAAGGTGATTAAGTATCGCCAGTTTATCTCCCCTGCGGTGGAAGTCGTCGCAGTCACGGGATTCACCTTCGCTCTTTATCTCGGAGTAGGGAAAGACCTCACTCTGCAGAGTTTCATGGCGATCGGAGTCGCGCTCTACATGACTTACGATCCCGTGAAAAAGCTTGGAAATGTGAACAGTCTCATCAAGCAGGGCGAGGCTGCTCTCGATCGGATTGAGAGCATCTTCGAGGCGAAGGATGAGCTTGTCGAAACTCCCTCTGCCAATGTCCCAGCAAGCTTTCAGGGGAGCATCAACTTCACCGATGTCCGCTTCTCTTATGGAAAAGATGAAGTGCTAGGTGGCGTCACCACCTCAGTGAAAGCAGGGGAGTGCGTCGCGCTCATCGGCCCCAGCGGTGCGGGGAAATCGACATTTTTTCAGCTTATCCCGCGCTTTTACGATGTTTCTTCAGGCTCTGTTACGATCTCTGGCCTCGACGTTCGTGAGTGGAAAAAGAAGGAGCTGCGGGACCACATCGCGGTTGTTTCTCAGACTCCGATTCTTTTCAGCGGAACGATCCGCGAGAACATTCTCCTCGGCCGCCCCGGCGCGAGCGAGGCAGAAGTAGAAGACGCGGCGCGCAAAGCGAACGCGCATGACTTTATCCTGGAGCAAGAGTCAGGCTACGACACCGTAGTCTCAGAGAAGGGAACCAGCCTCTCCGGCGGCCAGCGGCAGCGCATCG
>JALZWA010000111.1 GCA_023299815.1 Akkermansiaceae bacterium | reverse complement strand
GCGGCGTCTCACGCCCAGCTCAGTCTCATCGGCTGGGGGACGAATACCCTCTGGGAGCAAAGCGCGCTCGGCTGCTGGGGAGAGAGCATCTGCTACGATCCTCCTCAAGCGCTCGCGAACTCCACCATCACTGATGTTCGTCCCCTCATGGTGACGCCCATGAAAGGGAAAGACAAATGGGGGTGGACTTCCAATGTCGGGGGCGGCGATTTCTTCCGCTTCTTCACTCCGGAGGGTGAGCGCGTCGGCCACTCTGAGATCCGCACGGACTATCACAAATATGGACCCTGTCTCACGGAGGTCACTTACGCAGGGAAAATCGGCAGTGCTATGAAGCACAGTGCCACCGTGAGCCTTGGACGGACCGATGACATCGTGCGAGGCACTTACCGCATTCGTCTGGATGTTGAAAAGGCGACCGATTTTTCGCGCTTCGTCATCTTTCAGGTCGGTTGTGACACTTACAATTACAACTCGGAACAGAAGCTCGCCATCGGCAATGCCGCAGGCCTCACCAAAGAATGGGACGCGCAATGGGGCGGGAACACCTACCGCGGTAAGCTTCTTCCTTTCACCGGAGAATTTCCATGGGCCTCCCTTCATCAGGCTGTCCCCACGGAGAAGAATCCGGGAACGATTGCGAATCGAGGCTTCATCATTCGTTCATGGAAAGCGCGCTTGGGTGGGAAAGACGCCACTCCATTCATCGCCGAGCGCGGCCTTACCCGAGGCCGGAAGGACTCCTCTACCCTCGACCTTCTTCCGCCTCCGGGAGTCACCAGTTTTCAGCCGGGTGATTTTATTGAGGCCACCATTGAGTACGTCGTCATTCCTCAATTTGCGAAGGACTACTACGGCCCGAATCAAGCTCTGAGTAGCGCCCTTTCCAAAGACCAGAACACCTGGAAAATGGTCTGTCGCGAAGCCCTCGAAAACTCCCGCGCGGTCAAGGTCACGACCGGCAAGCTCATCCACCGCTTCCCCGACATCTCTCTTGAGACAAAAGGCGACAGAGCAGAGTTCAGTCTCACCGGAGGGGTGGGCTACGTGCCTCTTACCTTCACGGGACTTAGCCGATCTAACGACTTTTCCCTCATGATTGATGGCAAGAAGATCGACCAAAGCGTCCACGGAAAAGACTTCTGGCAGACCAGTTACGATTCTGAAACCAAGACTTGGAGTCAGACCTATAATGTCCCCATTTCAGATCAAGCGACCCGCCGCATCAGCTTCAGTCGTTAGAAGAATCTGAGTTCACGGTGACTGCATTCCATGAGTCCGATTTACTCCCGAGTGTGGAGCCCAAGTAATTTGCGGTGGTGAAAATAGGGCTGCGCTAGTCAGATTTATTTTCTCGATCTCAATGAGTTTTGCTAAGAGTGACCCATGGCCATTGAAATCGAATACTGCGAGATGTGAAGTTATCGCCCGGAAGCAGACCGTGTGTCTGCTGAGATTAAGCAGGTGACGGATGAGTCTGTGACTCTGGTGGGCGGCAGCGGCGGGATCTTTGAGATCCGTCGTGACGAAGTGCTGCTCTGGAAGAAGGAGCGGAGCGGGCACTTTCCTTCTGCGGGGGAGGCGGCTGCGCTCTTTGTTTAGTCTGGGAAGTCGATGCGCATCTTCTTTTCTTCGAAGATGATGCGGCCAGCGCCCTCGGTGATGATTTCTTTTTTGACCATTTTGAACTCTTTTTCAAAAAGGGAGCCGAGATTTTCGTAGGAACTCATGGTGAAGAGAAGGAAGCCCTGAGGGACTTTGGCTTTTCCAAAACGGCCGCCGATGGGGATGGTGCCGAGGAAGCTTCCGCCGTCTTTTCGGACAGTGGTGGTGAAGGAGTCGTCTTCCTTTTTCCGGCGCTGGAAGCGGAGATACATGGAGGAGGTGTGGGTGAGATCCCGGATCTTGCGCTCGATGATGAACTCGGCACGGCCTCCCTCTGATTCATCGAAGCGGATCCAGACGCCTTTGAGTTCAGTTTCTTTGGCAAAGACTCCTTCTTGGCGGATTTTGAGATTCTCGGCGAGCCAGCGGTTGACCTGTCTTTCGGAAAGGGTGATGGCCTGTCGGTTCTTCGCAGCCAGCGCGATCATGGCGGGGATGTCAGTGGCGCGGTCTCCGCGGTCTTCCGGAGCGTAGCCATCGATGCTGCTCAGGTCTTGTGGCTGGAAGCTGAGATAGACACCGAGTCCTAGCCCTACGACCATGAGAAAGGCGAAGAGAAGAAAGAGGCGCTTGAGGGCGCTGCCACGATTTTCCATGGGCTAAGATTCACTAATGAGATGGCAGCTGACAAGCTCCCATCACGAATCCTTTGACTTGTTTTCCTTGGCAGGGGGGTGGCTGTCGGAGGTAGCCTTTTTTTCACCTGCTTTATAGGAGTCTGAGCGGTAGTCGGTCTGGTAGAATCCGGTGCCTTTGAAAATGAGGCCGGCACCAGTGCCGAGGAGTCGCTTCACTTCACCGCCGCAGTCTTCCTGCGGGCAGTCGGTGAGCTTTTCGTCATTCATGGACTGAAAGATCTCGAAGATGTGCTCGCACTTATAGCACTTGTAATCGTAATTCGGCATGGTGGTTTTTATGCTTCTTCAGGGAAGTTTTCGAGCTCCCAACCGCTGATTCCGACTTCATCGGCCAGTTCCTTGAACTCGGCGATCTCAGCGGCGGAGAAAAGGAGGCCGCCGCTGGCATCGGTGCGCTTGCGGAATCGAGCTTCGAGCTCGCCGGGGAGGAGGCAGTTTTCGTTCCCGTGGTCGAGGATGTCATCGAGCACGGTCTTCACGTTGGCAATCTGGGATGCCCCACCGACGAACTGGCCGCTGGACCAGGCATCTGGGTGGATGACCTGGAAGTAGAAACAGGTGGTTGTTTTGGCTCCCTCGCGGCCCCGCTGGGTCGGGAGGCTTCCGCCGATGTAGCCGCCTACGATTTCATTGATGAGTGCCATGCCGTAACCCTTGTGTGCGCCGAAGGGGAGGAGGGCGGCGACCTTATTTGGGTCGAGCGTCTCGTTTCCATCCTTATCGACAGCGGCTCCGGGAGGAAGCGGCTTGCCTTCGCGCTTGAGCTGCTGGACGCGGCCCATGGCGACGGTGGAAGTGGCCCAGTCGATCACGATGGGGAAGCCGTTCGCTTCTTGAGTGGGGAATCCCCAGGAGTGTGGGTTGGTTCCCAGGGTGGGATGTTTTCCAAAAAATGGCACGACCTCGGCGAGGGTCGAGGTGCAGTTTGTATAGGCGATGTAGCCTTTTTCTGCGGCTTTCATGACGTAGCCGCCACCCCAGAGGTAGTGGAAGGCGTCGTCTACTGCGACCTGGCCTACGCCGTATTCGTCAGCGAGTTCCATGCAGCGATCCATGGCGGCGACGGCGACTGCTTGGCCGAGCTTCTTGTTGGCATTCCAGACTTCGCTGGCCTTGAAGCGTGAGTTGATGACCTCGATCTCAGCACCGGGCTTGCAGCCGCCGGTAGCGGAGCCGAAGAGGTGGTCGAGGTGCAGCGCTTTGAGAGCATTGTGAGTGCGGATTCCGTAGCGGGTCGCATCAGCGCAGACCTCAGCAGCGATAGCGGCTTCATCTGCACCATAGCCACGAGCCTGGTAGGCGGCTTTGACTAAAATATCGTGCTTATCTGCGGGAACAACGTGGAACTCACTCATAAATCTATGAGGTGAAGATTGGTTCCTCGCGGCTAGAAGGCAAGTGCGAAGCGCGCAATCCCTAGATCGGGAAATGGGCGCGGATTTGTTTGACCAACTCGGAGGGAGAGGCGCTGACATCGAGGGTGAGAAGTCCCTGTGGGATTTCGAGGTCGGCAAACTGAGAGTCTAACAGGCTGGGTGGCATGTAATGATTCTCGCGGGCCTTGAGGCGTTCTTCGATGAGTGAGCGGTCACCTTTTAAAAAGACGAAGTCCGCTCCGGCGAGAATCTCACGATAAGACTCCTTCAGCGCGGAGCAGGCGATGATGGTGAGGTTCTCCGCATCGGCTATGAGCGCGGCGAGGCTTGCGAGCCAGCCTTGACGGTCTTCATCGGTGAGAGGTGTGCCGCTGGTCATTTTTGCGACATTGTTGGGAGGGTGGAAATCATCACTATCGAAGAACTTCCCCCCACTCTGATTGGCCAGGAGTTTTCCGACGGTGGATTTTCCAGACCCGCTGACTCCCATCAAGACGATGGTGCGCATCAGTCTGCGAGGAGGTTTCACCAAGCGGTCCTTTGCGTCCTTCATCGGGCCCTATTCGTTGATTGAGACTTCGACTCTCAGAAAGAGCTTCAATTGACTCCCTTCGATCTCTGCAAGGTTGATGTTCAGGTGGATCTCGGATCCTGTCCCCGGTGTGCTCGTGACGGGAGACCAGTCGATGAGGTTCGTCGAAGACGAGAGGACATAGGTGCGATCAGCCGCGCTGAGCCAGCTGAGGTCTGCGCTGTTTCCTTGGACACTCAGGATGCTTAGTTCTAAAACATCACTGCGGTCTTGAGGATCGGTGCCCGCGATGAATTCGGCAATGTTGGTTGAGCCATCGCCATCTAGGTCTGAGGTTGTGTCCAGGGGCCAATCGGGGTCGAGGCCATTGGCGATCTCGTATGAGTTGGGCATGGTGTCGCCGTCGTTGTCCGGGATACGAGGGAAGATGGCGGTGGACTCGGTGGTGCGTAGCTGGTCCATGAGGTCGAGAAGGTCTTCGCCAGCGAGGGTGGTGATCTCGGTTCGAATTTGAGCATCGTTCGTGACGCCAGCGATCAGGTTTTCATTTTCGCCGAGGTCATCGGTCTGGTAGAAGAGTTGTTTCGGGTTGCCCTGATCGATTCCGTTGGGCGAGGTGAGGCGGACGTTGAAGGAGTCCCAGGAATTGTCGTTTCCTCCGCTTCCGGTTGAGTCGATGAACTTCCATCCGTCGATGGTTTTGAGGCCGAGGTGGCCATTGATGGAGGACATCACAAAGGCTTTCCGTTGGGGGTCTGGTTTGCTCTGACCGCGGAGGAGGTTGAGGAAGCTCTCGCCATCGGGGGCGGTGGAATCGGGGAGGTCTTGGCCGAGGTAGGCGGCGATGGTGGCGTAGATGTCTCCTTGCCAGACCGGGTGATCGACGATCGTTCCGGCGGCGGCTTGGCCGGGCCAGCGGATCATGAAGGGGACGCGGGTGCCGCCGTCCCAAGTGTCGCGCTTGTTGCCGCGGAGGGGGCCGTTGGAGTCGGCGTTGTTGGCGATGCTGTCGACCATCGCGCCGTCTTCGGGGCCGTTGTCGGCGGTGAAGATGACGATGGTGTTCTCGCCGAAGCCGTGGTTTTCGAGGGCGGTGAGGACGCGGCCGACACGGTCGTCAATCTCGCGCATCCAGTCGGCGTAGAGGAAGCCATTCGCGACGCCCTCGCCGACGAATTCATCGGTGAGTGCCCAGGGGTAGTGGGGCGAGTGCATCGAGACGTAGGCGAAGAAGGGGTCGGTATCGCCGCTGGTGGCGCGCTCGGCGAGGTAGTTTTCGACATCGGAGAAGAGCTGCGGGCCGACATCGACCTGGCTGTATGAGGGATCGCCAAGGCCATCGCGCGAACCTGTGCGGCCACGCACCGGGGCGTTGATTTGAGCTGTGGTGTAGTCGCGGAACGGGTCGTCATTCATGGCGGGCCGGTAGCCGCCGGTGCCGCCGTTCAAGGTGGTGTCCCAGAATTGCATGCGGTCGTCGATGAGGTAGACGTAGGGGGTGAAGTTGATGGCGACGGCGTTGCCGCGGAAGTGGTCGAAGCCGTGATCGACGGCGTGGAGGTCGACGCTGCGCTCCCAGTCGATGTCGTCCGGGTTGCGGGGGTTTCCGGTGATGCGGGTGCCGGTGCGGTCGTAGAAGGCGCCGCCGAGGTGCCATTTGCCGAAGGCGGCAGTGTCGTATTGTTGGGTTTTGAGGAACTCGGCGATGGTGACGTCGCTGACGCGTGGCAGTTCGTCGCCGCCGATGGTGCCGCCCCAGTTTCCGGTGATGCCATCGAACTCGCGCCAGTTGTATTTTCCGGTAAGGAGGGCGTAGCGGCTGGGGGTGCAGACCGCGTTGCCGGAGTGGCCCTGGGTGAAGGTGACGCCGTTGGTAGAGATCGAATCGATGTTCGGGGTGATGGCGGGGCTGGTGGTGCCGAAGAGTTCTCCGTAGGCGGAGATGTCACCGAAGCCGAGGTCGTCGGCGTAGATGATGACGATGTTTGGTCTTGTTGTGGGTGGGCGGTGGTCCGGGATGTCGGAGGCGTCGTTCGGGTTTGAGCCAAAGGCGACTTCGGCTTCATCGCGGTAGCTGTCGCCATCGCTATCGACGAAGGGCGTGATGGGACCTGTGTCGGCAGGACGCACATTTGGGTCAGTGCCGGCGATGATTTCGTCGTTGTCGTTCACGTCATCGTTATCGGAATCTGCTTCGAGCGGGTTGGTGGGGTCTCCGGGAGGGCCGGATTGGACACCTGCAAGCCATGGGTTGAGAGTGCCGTTGACTTCTTGTCCATCGAGGAGTCCGTCGTCATCGGAATCACTGTCTTGAGGGTCGGTGCCGGCGTTGTATTCTTCTAAGTTGGTAAGGCCATCGGCTCCTCCTGAGGCATCGTTATCGAGAGCGGCATCGTCGAGATTGGGATCCAGGCCATTGGCGGTTTCGAAATTGTCGGGCATGCCATCATTGTCGGTATCCAGAACGCTGGTGATGATGAGGCGGGGGTTGCTAAATCCTGCTCCATTGGATGCCGCGTTGCTGATGAAGACGGCGAGTCCGAAGTTGTCGGTGGTGCCATTGACCCAGCCTGTGACGATATCGGTAAGGTCAGCTGAGACTGAAGTGGGAGGAAGAGCCGAGATGTCTGTGATCAAAACGGTCGTATCTGTGGCGTCATTGATCCCCCAGGTGTGGAGTGGGACGGTGGTGGTGCCATCCCAAGTGCTGTTGGTGACGCGGCCGATGACGGCGGAAGCGGGATTGAGATTGTTGAGTTGGAAGTCGTAGTCGGCGGTGAATGAGACGGAGAAGCCGGGGCTGTTGAGGTCAGTGACGGTCAGGGAACTGACGTCGAAATTGAGAAAAGAGCTGATGCGGCGGTTTGTTTCGATCGCGGTTTGTCTCTCGCGGATGTAGAGGTCTGCGTCGGTCGGAATGTCGCCACTATTGACGTTGGAAGCGCCAGTGGTCGGAGTGTTTTGCGCGTCGGTGACGTAGGTGGTGGTGGGAGAGAGTGTGGTGGTCAACACCACGGAATCACCGTTGACTGAGATGGCGGCGAGATCGAGGATGGTCCCGGCTTCGTTAGCTTGCTGATAGGTTGATGAGGCGAAGACCGAATTGTCGTCAGTGATCGTCGAGTAGTCGAAGGCGGCAGGCCAAGAACCTTGGGCATCGACCGAGCCGGAGATGCCGGTGAGGCAGACTTCCCAACCGCTGGCATCAAAGCGGAAATCGACGGTGTATCCGTCTTGCAAGCTGGCAAGGGTGTAGCTTCCGAGTGAGGAGATGATGACTTCGTTGCCACTTGTGTTGTCGTAGACGAAATTGACGACGCCTCCGAGGTAGCGAATTCCTAAAGCCCATCCATCGACACCTCCTGCGGTTTCAGAGTTGTTCCAAAGTTGGGAGTTGTTTCCGGTGAGCCCGACCCAGTGGCCGTTGTTGGTGGGTTGGCCGTTCGGATCGGTAATGCTTTCGATCTCGAAGGAGGCGGTGATGGCGGAGTAGAAAGAGCCGTCAAAGGAGCCATTGCTCACACAGCCGACTGTTCCGCTGGAGGCTGCGTCAAGTGACATGGACGCTTGGCCCGTGGCATTATCCCAAGCAGGGTTGCCGATTGAGTTCGAGATGAGGTCAAAGTTTTCAAGAATCCCGTCAGCGGTGTTATTGAATGAAGTATCAATGATGACGTCCTCTGCTGGGGTGATCTCCGCTGTGGAAGTATTGATGAGAGCCCCTCCAAGAACGAGCACCGAGGTGGCTATTCTCGTCGGGAGGAATGAGAGTTTTAAGCAGGTTTGCATTTCAAAAAATAGGAGGGGTCAAAAAAGAACTCGATTGGGATCTGTGCCTGAAAGATTGGTTAATAGATCCATGTCATTATCGGCTAGCAGGGCATTTGTGGATGAGTGTGCACTGGGGGTTTTCAATGGAGGGGGGCGACTCTCTCAAAAATGAGACGATCAATCTTAATCGAAAGATCATTCTAAAGGTTCTTGGGGAAGAGAGCAAATAGGATCTTTTGGGAGCGCACTCGAACCACTCAAGTGGATCTTTTTTTTGGGAGGTGAAGGTGATGAGGCGGGTGATTTTTTTGAAATGGAAGGGTTCTTAAGTTCGTTGCCACCTGTCTTGCTTCTTGACGACTTGGGAGGGCTTGCACGAAGCTGTAGTGGCTCTGGGTTTACAGAGCGTTATTGCTATTCCCATGACTGCCCCCCTCAAAACCCGTTCGTTTTTCTCCTTCTCCATCGTAGCCTGCGCTGTGAGCCTCTTGTTGAGCTCCTGCTCGCAGATTCCAGAGTCAAGCACCAGCGGGATGAGTCCTGCGCGGAAGGCTTACGAGAACTACAATCTCCCTGCCACGCTTCCCACCAACCCCTCCAATGTGAGGGTGAAGGTTTCGCTCAGTAATCGCATGGCTTACGTGATGGAGGGTAATAAGCCTCTGCTTGTGATGCCGGTGACCGTCGGCAAGAGCTCGTCGCCAACTCCCACCGGAAGCTTCCGCATTAAGGCCAAGAAGCACAAATATCGGGCGAATACACACGGCTACGCGATTAAAGGCGATCAGGTCTTTGGGGTGAAGCTGAAGAACAAGCCTGCAGGTTATGGCTTTAAGGGAACTCCCATGCCTTACTGGTGTGAGTTCAAGACTGCTTATGGATTCCACACGGGTTGGATGAAGCCATTCCCAGCGTCTGGTGGTTGCCTCCGGATGCACAAAAATGTCGCACCCAAGTTCTTCCGTCTCGTGAGCACCGGGACACGGGTGACCATTTCACAAAGCCAGCCTGAGGATGCCACGATTGGTCGCAACATTCCTCGCCCTCCTGATGCAACTCCCTTTCCTGGTAACCCAGACGGGATGATGGCGCTCACGGATGATTTCTTCACCGAGCATCCCGTTCCTACCTACACGCAGTAGTTTGACGGTGCGTCAGCGCATCGCTTGATGGCGAATTGTTTCCCAAGAGATAGGAAGCAGGATGGGGAAGCGTAGGTAACTCTCCGGAGTTCCTTCGCAACCATCATGAAAAAGAAATACTTCTCTCTCTTCGGCGCTCTTCTTCTCTGCTCAAGTCTTCTGACGGGAGCGCGGACTTGGACCAATGCTGATGGATTGAAGAGCTTTGAGGCGGAACTGAAATCCTGTGACGCAGCGAGTGGGGGGCGTGGTTGTTTTTCCCAACGGAAAGATCCAGAAATTCAAACAAATATTCTTATCTGAAGACGATATCGCCTTTTTAAAGAAGAGTGGCTCTCGCTCCTCGGGAGGTTCGGCTCAGGCGCTTGGACGACCCGGAAAGATGTCCGCAATGTGCGGGTGATGAATTTTAAGGACTTCGAGGCTCCCGATGCCAAGTTCGTCTGTGCTCCGCTGGGGCAGACTGAGAAAGGATCAGGCGGGAGTGGAGAAGCTTTTGGGAGAATGATGGCCGGACTTCTTGTAAAGTAGGCGCGGCTTTATCGGCTACGAACTCGGACTTCAGGGCTGGAAGGAATCGGTGCGGAAAGGTAGCGCGGGGAGGCCGGCGGCATTGATAAGATTCACTTGGGGTAATCCTGCGAAGGCGTAGCGGATGAATTTTGGAGAGGGGACTTTAGCTGATGTGAGGACGATGGTTTCTCCGATGATTTTTGCCTCAGCTTGAACCCAATTTTTGGAATCATCGGCAATCCAGAAGGCGGTGGGAGATTTCTTGTCTCGGGTGGTGAGGCCCTCTGCGTGATCGAAGTGGACGATGATTTCATTTCCTTTGATGGTGGCTTTTTTCAAAGTGGGTCCATCTGCGACGGTGTCTTTTCCAAGGGTGGTCTTGGTGGCGGTGAGGGCGAGTCGTTTGCCGATGGGGAGCTTGTCCTTGGGGTGGATGTTTTTGATGTCGCCGAGGTCGATGGTGTTGATGAGGGCGGTGTGAGGGAGGTCGAGCGCTTGCAGCTGCGACTCCCGCATCCAAGCCCAAGAGTGGGCGGCGGGGTCTTCGGGGCCGCCTTTGAGGGTCTTGCCGTAACCGGGGAGCATGACGATCATGAACTCCATGTCATCGCGCTTCCACTCTTGGCGGTAGCGCTTGATCCACTTTTTGAGGGTGTCGCCGTAGCGTAGGACTCCGGAGTGGCGGCCGAACCAAGGCTTGGTGACCATGCCGGCCATGGACTGGGCGTTGCGCTCGCCTTGATACCAGACGAGGCCGCGGCAGGCGAAGGGGGCGAGGGGCTTGATCATGGTATTGTAGAGAATGTTGGGCTGGCGGCGGATGAAGATGTCTTCTTTTCGCGGCCAGGGCTTGGGGCCATCAAAGGAGGCTTGCAGGGCGGCGCGGGTGGTTTTGTCAGCATCGAACTCCTGCATGATGGTGGCGAAGTGAGGGACGGTGGCGGTCATGTCGCGCGGCATCCAAGCTTCTAGAGAAGAGCTGCCCCAGCAGGCGAGGATGATGCCCACGGGGAGGTCGGCAGATTCTTGTAAAAAGTGGGCGAAGGAAAAGGCGACGGCGCTATTCGGGGGCTCGGTCTTCCACTGGCCTTCGCAGTGATCTTGCTCGGTGAAGGAGGCGGTGCGTGGGACTTCAAAGGTGCGGAGTTGCTTGGCCTTGGGGATGAGAGCTTGAATCTCGGGAATCCCTCCGACTCCCATCTGCATGTTCGACTGGCCAGAGCAGATCCAGACTTCGCCGACGACGACATTTTTTAGAGTGAGTTTGTTGTTTCCGGCGATGGTCATCGAGCGCCCTTCTTTGGAGCCTTTGAGGGCATCGAGGTGGAGGAGCCACTTGCCTTTGTCATCGGCTTTGGTGGTCTTTTTTTGACCCGCGAAGGTGACGGTGACTTCTTCTCCGGGATCGGCGAGGCCCCAGGCGGGGACGGGCATGTCTCGCTGGAGGATCATGTCATTTTGAAAAAGTGAGGCGAGGCGGACGTCGGCTAAGGACGAGCTGACGAGAAGGAGGGAGAGGGCGGTGGGGAGTTTCATTTTAAAGGGCTGTGGTGAGTTTTTCGTGGGCTTGGGTGAGGGCGTCTTCGCTGCCGATCTCGCCGGGGAAGATGATGTAGGCGAGGCCGGGGTGGCGGGTTTCGTTTCCGAGGGTCCAGACGGGGACGCCGGGGAGGATTTGGCCGAGGGCCATGGCTTCTTTCACGCCGAGGGCATCGGTGGCGATGGCGGAGGCGGTGCTGCCTCCCTTGGTGATGAAGTAGCTGGGGCGGGCGATGACGGATTGGACGAGCGAAACGAGGGCGCGGGAGATGGTGTCTGAGAGCGAAAGGCGGGAGGCGTCATCGGGGGGAGTGATGCACTCGCGGGAAGTGAAAAGGATGGCCGTTTTTCCAGACTCGATGGTTTGATTGAGCTGGGCGGAGAGGGGGAAGAGGGTTTCGTCGGGGTTCTCTAACAGGGCGGGGATGCTGAGTTCGAGCGGGACGACTTTATCTGAGTTTTTCGTGAGGTGCTCAAGTTGATCGCTGGTTGTTTGCGAGTTTGATCCGATGACGATGAGGCCGCCATTTGGATTAGGATCAAGGTCCTGCATCTGCCACGCGTCAAGCGGCGGGCGGGAGACGATCCCGGCGAGTGACTGCACGAAGGAGGAACCGGAGCGGATGAGGAAGCGGCGGTCGCTTTTTAAAAGAGCAAGTGAGAGGGCATTGAGATCACGGAGCGAGGCGGCATTCACGAGGCAGGTGGAGCCAGCGGGGAGGGAGGCGAGTTTTTCTGCGGGGTCTCCGGTGCGGAGGTCTTCGATCGAGATGCTGTGGAGCTCGCCCTCGGGGTGGGGGAGCGGAGTGGTGGTCTCTCCCTCGATCTGGTGGTGGGTCTTGCAGAAGGGAATGAAAAGGGTGGGCGCGTCTGGGATTCCGAGCGCGTCGCAGAGGGTATCGGTGTCGAGAGGGAGGGAGGCGTCTGCGCGGGAGATGACAATGACGTCATCCTCGAATTCCTTGAGGATGTTACCGAGTTCTTGATGCAGGATTGCGGAGGCTTTGGCGGTGAGGGCGTGCGAGTTGGTGAGGAGAAAAATGATCGGCGGGGCTTCGTCGATGGCATCGCGGAGGGTCTGAGGTGAAAGGTCAGTGAGGACGGGGACGTCGAAGACGCTTTGCGTGCCGCTGGGATCGGCGTCTAGGATGACGAGGGTCTTCTTGGACTCGCGGAGAAGGTCGTGAATTTCCCCGACGAGATCTTTCTCAGATTCGGGAGGCAGATTGCCCAGAAGTTCGGAAGTGGTCATGGCGGGATTCTGATTGTTTGGTGCCGAAGGTCCACCTTTGAAGGGGAAGAGATGCTCGGTCGGTATTGTTGGCTAAGACATCGAAGCCGGAGAAGAGGCGATCTAGGCCAAGGTCTGGATTTTGACGAGGCTGTGGAGGGGGAGATTTCTCCGCAGATTGAGAAGATTT
>JALZWA010000110.1 GCA_023299815.1 Akkermansiaceae bacterium | reverse complement strand
GTTTGAGTGTTTGGCTGATCAGTGCGTGGTGGATGCTTCACTTATTAAAGCATCCGAGGGCTGCTGTGGTTGGAATGGTAGCAGTGATTGGAATTGTGATCGGACTGAGCACCAGCTTCGCGGTGCTCAATTACAAAACGAAGTTTCGCACTGGCACCTCAGTTAATACCGAGCAATCAATGTCGGATGCAAATGTTCGTTCGGCGTTCCAAGGAATGGCATTCGATATGTTTCTGGAGTCGCCACTTGTGGGGCATGGGTCTCGCGCTTTTTCCTACGGAGTGATTGAGCGATGGAGTAATGAGCGGCTCCCACCTTACATGCATGATCCAGGCTTTGTTCATAATGAATACCTTGAAGCCTTGACTTCTTACGGGGCCGTAGGGCTGCTGTTTATCTTGTTAGCTTTGGGCGTTCATTTTCCAAAGGCTGCACTGGATATCGCAGAGCGGCCAAGCAGTTATACGTCCGAATTGGAGAGGGCTCTCAAACTAGGGTCATTCGGGGGGATAGCTGCGCTTATGTGTCAGTCTTATTTTAGTTTTCTGATGCACTTTCCTGCTTTAGTAGTTTTTCTTGCGATTATGCTCGGGATTCAAGCCCGTAAGACTACTGAGTTATCTCACGAGGGTGTTCTGCTCGTAATTTTGAGGGGGGTCCTAATCTTTGTTGTCTCGGGATTGTCTTTGTTTGCGGGTTATAGCTATTCTAAGGCTGACCTTTGGGTCAAGAAGGCGAATTTCGCGTCTCAAAATGGTATTGATGCCTATTCGAAGATCGCAGTCATTGAATCTTTGCGGAGCGCGGGTGAACTTTCCAAGGAACCTAGTCATTTTGAGTTGGCAGGACAGAAGGCGATGGGTTACGCGCTGATGGCAAGGGGGGAAAAAGAATTTTCCTCTGCTGCCATGATGAATGAGATGGCGAGAGAGTCTTTTCAACAGGCGGTTCGGTTGAATCCATACTCTCAGGTAGCCAATTGCGGTCTTCCGCAGGTGCTTGATTCTGAAGGAAGGTATGAGGAGGCTGAGCCACTGCATCAGGCGGCGATTGAGAAATATACTGTGAGGGAGCAGTTTCTTACACCCAATTTGAATGCCGCAAGGAGTTCGTTTTACCGTGCCTACGAACAGCTGAGTAAAGGTAATTTTGCAGAAGCACGAAGTTTGCTGCGGCTTGCCAATAGTCGGGTAGAATCACATCTCGAATTTGCCGGATGGTTAAGGCCAATTGGGGAGAGGAAGGAGCTCATGGATAGGGTGGTGTTGTGGAATGATTTGCTGGATGCTGAGAATCTCTATCGGGCGGGTCATCAGGCTTGGATGAAGAGAGATCCGGAGCTGGGGTTGGCCTTGATGCTGGAGGCGAAGGCTCGGTATGAAAGGGCTCGTCCTATTTTGGCGGGAAGAGAGTCTGTTTGGAATTTGCAGAGGGATACTTTGGTAAAGCACATTGCCCAGATTGAGGCAGGTAATGTGATTCCGGCACAGATTTCTGAAGAAGAAGTGGCTGAGATTGCAGCAGGTCTTGTATCAGCTGCGTCTAACCGTTAATTAACTTCCATGAGAGCAGACTTCGGCATGAAACTCTTCACCGGCACCGCGCACCCAGAGCTTGCCGCAGGTATCGCATCTTGCTTGGATGCGAAGCTGGCGGATGTGAATGTGACGGCTTTTCCAGATGGAGAAACCTTTGTAAAGATTAACGAAAATATTCGGGGGGAGGATGTTTTTATTATCCAGCCGACTTGTCCGCCGACGAACCATAATCTGATGGAGTTGATGATTATGGTGGATGCGGCGAAGCGCTCGAGTGCGGGACGGATCAATGCGGTGATTCCATTTTTTGGCTATGCTCGTCAGGATCGTAAGGATCAGCCTCGTGTCCCGATCACGGCTAAGTTGGTGGCGGATCTTTTGTCAGCGGCAGGGGTTGATCGGGTGGTGACGATGGATCTCCACGCGGCACAGATTCAGGGGTTCTTCAATATCCCGGTGGATCATCTTTATGCTAAGCCGGTGATTCTGCGGGCTTTGACGGAACATTTTGGGGAGAACTGTGAGAATCTTACGGTAGTTTCTCCTGATGTGGGCGGGGTTAAGATGGCTAGGGCTTATTCTGATGCGCTGGGCGCTCGCTTGGCGATTGTGGCGAAGCACCGCGTGAGTGCGACGGAGGTTGAGGCGATGCAGGTGATCGGAGATGTTGATGGGCGTGATGTGGTGTTGATCGACGATATGACTGAGACGGCAGGGACGCTTTGTGCTGCAGCTGATATTTTGAAAGCAAATGGGGCGCGACGGATTTTCGCGGCTGTTTCTCATGCGGTGATTGGTGAGTTGGGGCACCAGCGGATCAATGATTCGGCAATAGAAACGGTGATTACGACGGACTCTACTCCGGTGGAGGCGACTGATAAGGTGAACCCTATTTCGATCGCTCCGCTGCTTGCAGAAGCAATTCACCGGATCCATATTGGAAAATCGGTTACTTCTCTCTTTGACATCGACGGTCCCTCCGTGTAACCAACCGCCCCGCGCGACAGTAGTCGGGCAATTTATTCAACCTTTTACTACTATGGCGAAGACTCCATCTCTCGAAGCTACTACACGTCAGCGCACCGGCTCAGGCGTGCTCAAGCAAATGCGCCGCGACGGCCAACTTCCTTCTGTAATCTACGGAAAGGGCACTGAGAACGTCAACATTAAGGTCGATACGAAGACTCTTACTGATCTACTTGCTCAGAGTGTTTCTGCGAACATCATCATCGACCTTGAGGTCGAGGGTTCAGGCACGCAGACGGCTTTTATTCAGTCTACGCAAAAAGATCCTCTTACAGGCGCTCTTCTTCACGCTGACTTCCTTGCGGTTGACGACAGTACGGTGATTAACGCAAGCCTTCCTGTGGTTCTCCAAGGCGAGCCGATCGGTGTTAAGAACGGCGGTATTTTGGAGCAGATGATCCATACGTTGGACATTGCTTGTTCTCCTAAGAGTCTTCCTGAGTCGATCGATGCGAATGTCGATGCGATCGATGTTGGCCAGTCAATTACGGTGGGTGATCTTGTTTTCCCTGAAGGGGTGACTCCTGCTCTTTCTGCTGAGGTTCTCGTGGCTATTGTCAACGAGTCTCGTGCAACGAAGTCCGAAGGTGATGAGGATGGAGAAGGCGGCGAAGAAGGTGCAGCGCCTGAGGGTGATGCAGCTCCTGCAGCTGAGTAATCCACTTACTTATTTTTTCAAAACGTCCGTCACGTGAAGTGCCGGACGTTTTTTATGTTCGCGGGGCGGTTATCAGCGCACCTTTTGATCGGAATGGCTCAACTTAAAGCAATTGTGGGACTTGGAAATCCGGGGGATCAGTATGTCCGGACTCGGCATAATGTGGGTTTTAGTGTTTTGGATCTGGTGGCGGAGAGGGTTGGGGTGAGTTTTGAGATGGATGGGAAGTGGGAGGCTCGGACGTGTAAGGTGGGGGGGATCACTTATTTACAGCCGCAGACTTTTATGAATGCGAGTGGTCGGTCGATTGGTTCGATTTCGCGCTTTTATCGCTGGGCGCCGGAGGAGATTCTCGTTGTTTTCGATGATATTTCGCTTCCTCTGGGGGATTTGCGCTTTCGGATGAATGGTGGTCATGGGGGGCACAATGGGGTTCGCTCGCTTCTTGAGCATTTACCTGGGGATGATTTCTCTCGCTTGAAATTTGGAATTGGCGGTTCTTCGGGAGAGCAGTTGGTGGGACATGTTCTGGGCACATTTGCGATGGATGAGAAGGAACTCCTGCAAAACACACTTGCAACCGCTGCCGATGCTGTCCAACTTGCCGCTTCGGCAGGTGTGGAAGCAGCTGCCAACCAGTTCAACGTCAAATCTAAGACAAAGAAAACCAATCTCGAACAAATACCGGAAGATGAATCGCAAATACGAGGGGACGATCGTCCTGAACACCCAAGGGAGTGAGACTAGCATTGATGATCTTGTGAGCGCAGTCGCTCGTGAGATGGAGGAAGAGGGCGCAAAGCTCGATGAAGTCCAGCAGGTCGGACGAAAGAAGTTTGCCTACAATAATTCGCGTAAGGCGGACGGTGGTCACTACGTCCATTACGTTTTCGAAGCTGGCGCCGATGCGATTGAAAAAATCAATGAGCGCCTGAAGCTGAACACGACTGTTCACCTTCAGCACTATCGCCGTCTCGGCTAAATTCCACCTCCTATTTCGCTATGGCCTCCGTCAATAAAGTGATCCTCATCGGGAACCTGACTCGGGATCCGGAAGTGCGCTATACTCCTAAGGGAACAGCGGTCTCTGATATTGCGATGGCTGTGAACCGTGTCCGCACGGGCGATGATGGGAACCGGATTGAAGAGGTGACTTATGTGGATGTGACCCTTTGGGGGCGCCAGGCAGAAGTCGCGGGGCAATATCTCGCTAAGGGACGCTCGGTGTATATCGAGGGTCGTCTTCAACTTGATACTTGGGATGATAAGGCGACTGGCCAAAAGCGGAGTCGCCTTCGCGTCGTCGGTGAGAATATGCAGTTTCTTGGTGGCCAAGGCCAGGGTGGCGGAGGAAGTCAAGGCGGTGGCGGAGCTCCTCAGCAGCAGCCACAGCAGGGCGCACAACAACAAAGTGCACCTCAGCAAAGTAACCCCGCTCCACAGCAGCCTCCTGCACAGGGTGGTGCTGCGGCGTCAGGAGACTTCGATGACGAGGACGACATCCCTTTTTAGGAGGAGAAATTCCCAGTTTTCCAAAAGAGGCTTACGAGCCTCTTTTTTTTGCTCAAATCACTCAGTCTCGGAGAGCCAAGCGCGCGACTTGAGGGC
>JALZWA010000109.1 GCA_023299815.1 Akkermansiaceae bacterium | reverse complement strand
CCACCACCAACAACAACAACAAACACCAACACCACCACCAACAACAACAACAAACACGCCTCACCAGGTCTAGCAGGTACTCCTGCCTGGTGACGATGTAGGCCACGAAGGTGCCTGTCGACGTGATCAGCCCCGCCGCCAAGCTCACAATAAGGAGAAAGATCGCCAACCCCACGTGCCCCAGCGACTCCTCCGCTGCCGGGCCCATGCCGACCATGCTGCCACCGACGGACCGACCAACAAACCAACCGGCCGACCGATCACACACGTATGCAGGTCACAGCAGGGCGGGGCAAGGGGGGCATCGTTAGTGTATCATATATACTGTACCGGGTACCAATCTACTAATTTCGTGCGTAACTCTGTATAGTAAGGTACTGCATTGCGTTGCTGC
This sequence comes from Akkermansiaceae bacterium, assembly GCA_023299815.1. Lineage (GTDB taxonomy): Bacteria > Verrucomicrobiota > Verrucomicrobiia > Verrucomicrobiales > Akkermansiaceae > SW10. The sequence continues at coordinate 5,704 of JALZWA010000109.1, read as the reverse complement.
ACCGTAATGCATCGCAACGCACCGACACACGCGTTGCGCGCGGGGCGGGGCGGGGGCGGGCGGGGGCGGGGGGGCATGATCACATAATTTCGGCACCGCATACCGTATCGTGCTGTACCGAGCCGAACTGTACCGAACTGAAACTAAACGGAGCGGAACCGAACGGAACCGAACAGAATGGGACCGGGCCGCGAACGGAATCGAACGGGGCGGAACGGAACCAAGTCGAGACAAGTCGATGCGTACCGTACCGCACTGTATCGTACGGTATAGTACCGTTCTGGATCAAGCGAAACGGGATGAAACCGAACCGATGGGAACCGATTGGAACCGACCTGAACCGAATGATATCAAAAGCCGTACAGGCCGTACAGTCTCTTCCCTATAAATCTCTCTCTCATCTCTCTGTCACTCCCTCTCCCTCCCTTTTCGGCTTTATCTTCCCCTCTCTGGGTCTTGAGCTTCGTATATATCTACGTAGAGCTCCATATAGTACATACACCCCAAACAAATTTACGTACAGAGACATACCAGTACATACGCACCCGACAAGAGCAAAGACCAGCTTGAAGACAGACGTCTCCACGTAGCTAGCTGTCAGCACGTTCCTGCTCGCGACAAAAACGACACGCGCCGCCATCGCCACGGAGGCGGGCGCAAGCAGGGGACAAGGGGGGTGCGCTTGCATTTCTTGAAGAGCTTTTTGTGCTCCTTATCACAGCTCTTGTTCCACTTCTCATGAGGAAGCCAGCGGCCAAATTGCCCTGGGAAATAAATCTCACGTTCACGAACCACTACAAAGTCAGGAAGGAAAGGAAACTTCCCATCATTAAACCCCTCCACAAGCTGAGGGAGCGAGCGGCCAGTGCAGATCCCCCACGCCGCGCCATAGTTTGCGCGAGTCCAGCGGACACATTCAAAAAACTGCGGATCTATCCGGTCTTTCTGATCGGTCCCAAGCATCAGGGTGTCATCGAAATCGAAACCCATCACGGCTTTCCAAGTCGGCGGCTCGGCGAGAATATTTACCACGGCAGGAGAGAATCAAATTCGAGGTCCTCTTGGGAGAACTTATTCCTCGACCTGTATGGCACGGGGAATTTCTTCGACTGGAACAGCGTTCGGGATGGCATCCGGAATATCAGCTTCATCATCCTCTACGATCATCGCTTTACCCGGCTTCACCAGCACCTTGATCGAATCAGGAAGCGTCTTGCGCATCTTAATATCGACTCGGCGGTTCGGAGCCTGCTCTTCGATCGAGCCCTCCGTCACCGCAGGCTGAGACTTACCAAATGGCCTCACAATAATGCGGTCGGCCGGAAGCTGCGGGGAATTCACGAGCCAGTCCTTCACCGCCTGGGCCCGCTTCGCCGAGAGGGCGATGTTGTATTCCTCTCCCCCAAAAAGATCTGTATGACCCTCGACCCAACAATACATCTCAGGATTCCGGTCGATCAACATCGCCACCGTCATCAGACTGAGCCGAGCGTCATCACGCAAGCTCGTCTTGCCGAACTCAAAAAGGAGGTCGCTATTGATGCTCGCCTTATTTCGCTGGAGATCGCCGGGAGACATTTTTGAATAAGCAGCAAGTCCGGTGTAACCATTTAAAAGACCATTTTCAGCAATTCCACCCGCTCCTTTTGCCTTACCAAGCTCAGCTGTCACGGTCTCAGGATTGAGCACATCTTCGAGCGGGCTGCCCGCATCGACGACGAGTTGACTCGCCTTCGCTTCAGGAAAAAGATTGGCCACTTTCCCGAGCTCAGGAACATCGGCCGCAATATCCACACCCACCGTCGGCTTCAGAAGATTGCCATCTTCATCGCCCTTCAGCGCCGGCTTTTCGATCGTCATCTCAGGTAGAGCGACATCATCGAGCGGAGAAAAATCGATTTCGATATTCTCGAGTTCCGGCAGCACATCCTCCACATCTGCAATCAGCTCCCCCTCAGTCTCGGGCCGCTCGATCTCCTCATCAGGTGGAGGCTCAGAAAGAATCTCCTCCGGCGCAGTATCGACCGTCGTCAGCCGCACCGGCTCCGAGACCCACTCCTTCGGCTCCGTTATCTCGAATTTGATCAAATACGAGCCGCCCCAGATCAAAAAAGCCACGTGCAGCAGCAGCGCAATCACCACAGCTACGAGCACAGCCCAGCCGATCCCCCCATCTTTGGGTGGTTCGTAGGTGCTCTGTTCTTCCCAAGCGTATCCGTAATCCATCGTTCTACTGACTATAACGACGCCAAACTGCCCCGTAATTCAACGAACTTCGACATTTTTCTCCCCTCTCACCGAAATCCAACCTACCACAAGGCCGTGTCATGCTCCCAAACAGGAATCGGTCTCGCAGGCTTCGGAACAGTAGGTTCCGGTGTCTGGAAAATTATTGAGCGTAATGGCGGCCTCATCGGCTCCCGCTCTCAAGGCGATGTCAGCCTTGCTATCCGTAAGATCTGCGTCCGCGATCTCAGCAAAAAGCGCGACGTCGATGCGCCCGATGAACTCTTCACCACCGATCTCATGGAAGTCGTCAATGACCCCTCCGTCGACATCGTCGTGGAGCTCATTGGAGGCACCGATGCCGCCTTCGACCTCGTCGCGGCCGCCCTCAGAGCAAAGAAACCCGTCGTCACAGGAAACAAAGCCCTCCTCGCCGAGCGCGGAGCAGAACTCTTCGCCATCTCAGCAGAAATGGAGACCTCGATTCACTTCGAGGCCGCCGTCGCCGGAGGCATCCCCATCATCAAAGCCGTCCAAGAATCCCTCATCGGAAATCAGATCGAGGACATCGTAGGCATTATCAATGGCACCTCGAACTACATCCTCATGCGCATGACCGAAGCCGGACTCGGCTACCCGGAAGCGCTGAAGGAAGCGAAAGATCTCGGTTACGCCGAAGCAGACGAAACCCTAGACGTCAACGGCTGGGACGCCGCTCACAAAGCAATCCTCCTCGGCTCGCTCGCCCACGGATTCCTCATCGACCCCACCCAAGTCTACGTCCGCGGCATCGAAAAAGTCACCCCGCTCGACATCAGCTTCGCCTCTGATCTCGGCTACGTCGTCAAACTCCTCTCCTTCGTCAGACTGAGAGATAATGGCGCGGTCGAAATCCGCACCCAGCCCTCCTTCATCTCCAAGACGCACATCCTCGCCTCCGTCAATGGCGTCTTCAATGCCGTCGCCGTCAAAGGCGATGGCCTCGGCGACTCCCTCTTCTACGGACGCGGAGCCGGCCAAGAGCCTACCGCATCATCCGCCATCTCAGACCTCGCCGAAGCTGCCCGCTCCATGCGCCATGCCGACTCGAATCGCGGCTTCCTCCCCTACCGCACCGATGGCCAGCTCGTCCCGATCGACGAAACCGAGACCTCCTACTACGTCCGCTTTTCCGTCAAAGACCAGCCCGGCGTCATCGCAGAGATCGCCAGCCTCCTCGCCCAGCACGAGATCGGAATCTCCGGCACCCACTCCCCTGTCGATGCCGACAACCCCGATGCCGAGTTCGTCGAAATGGTCTTCCTCCTCCACTCCTGCCCCTTCGGAAAGCTCAAAGGCGCCCTAACAAAGGTTGAAGAACTCGACTGCCTCACCGCCCGCCCTGTGGTCTTCCGGATCGAGAAGATCTAGGCATCGTGGCCGCGGACTCCATCCGCCCAACCCTCATGGCTTGCCAAATCACCCTTCCCCCTTTAAAGCTCCCCACTCATGGCCTTGATTGTCCAAAAATATGGCGGCACCTCCGTCGGCTCGATTGATCGTATCAAGAATGTCGCCCAGCGCATTAAAGCTGAGCGAGATGCCGGGAACCAAGTTGTCGCCGTCATCTCCGCGATGGGCGGCGTCACCGATAAGCTCATCGGCCTCGCCGGTGAAATCTCATCTGATCCCACCGAGCGCGAGCTTGATGTCCTCCTCTCCTCCGGTGAGCAGCAATCCATCGCCCTCCTCTCCATGGCGCTGAATGAACTCGGCATCACCACTATTTCAGCCACTGGTCGCCAAGCGGGCATCACCACCAGCGGATCTCACACCCGTGGCCGGATCGAGGAGATCGATGCCACCTACCTCAAGCAATGCCTCGCTGAGGATAAGACCATCGTCGTCGCCGGCTTCCAGGGAATCACCTCAGAAGGCCTCATCCACACCCTTGGTCGTGGCGGCTCTGACCTCTCAGCCATCGCCGTAGCCTCCTCTATCGACGCAGACGTCTGCCAGATCCTCACCGATGTCGATGGGGTCTACACCGCCGATCCCCGCGTCGTCTCCAAGGCCCGCAAGCTCCCAGAAATTTCCTACGATGAACTTCTCGAACTCGCCTCGGTGGGGACGAAGGTCATGCAATCGCGCTCCGTCGAATTCGCCAAAAAGTATGGCGTCAAATTCGAGGTCCGCTCCTCACTCAATAACAATCCCGGGACAATCGTCACCGAAGAACACGAAGCCATGGAAGCAGTAGTCATCCGCGGAGTCTCCATCGAGCGCTCCCAAGCCCGCGTCACCATCACCGGTATTCCCGATACCCCCGGCATGTCCGGTCGCATCCTCGGCGCTCTTGCCGAGGCAGAAGTAAATATCGACATGATCGTCTCAAACATCGCTGCCGATGATTGTGCCCGTCATTCCTTCACCATGAACACGAACGACCTCGGTCGTGCTCAAGTCGCGCTCAAGCCCGTTCTCTCTAATCTCAGCTGTGATGCTGCCATCGAGACCGAAGCTGGCATTGGCAAACTCTCCTGCGTCGGCATCGGCATGCGCTCCCACTCCGGAGTCGCTGCCAAAATGTTCGAAGCCCTCGGAGAAGCCGGCATCAACATCGGCATGATCTCGACGTCTGAAATCAAAATTTCCGTCACCGTAGAAGAAGACCAGCTCGAAGAAGCAGCCCGCGTGGTCCACACCGCCTTCGGCCTCGATGACGAATAATTCAAATCGCGTTGACACTCTCATCACACGCGATTAGATCAACACATCTCCAAGGCGGAGTAGCCAAGTGGTAAGGCGCGGGTTTGCAAAACCTGTATTCGAGAGTTCGATTCTCTCCTCCGCCTCCAGTTTTTTAAAACCGTGTGTCCCCAAAAAGACGCACGGTTTTTTTGTCCCCGCGGCCAAGCGAGGCACGAGCGGCGCCCTGGGTCCCTCCCCCCATCCGGTCTAACTTTGAAAATCGGTGGATCATCACACAGAGATGATCTTTACTCGACAGTCATGGCAGTATGGCGTCGTAGATCGCAGTAGAGGACGACCACAATAGGGGCAGACATTTGAAGCCAGGGGGGGCACCGACGCTTGGTTAGCCATGAAGGTTGGATGGTTTTTCTGACGCAGCAGCCAAATCAACCAAACGGTAAAAAACACCCCCACGATAAACACCCAAGGCTCTCTGTCTAGGAACAGTCCAATAGCACCAACAGTTGTGAAAATAAGTCCCGCGAGCACTCCGGCTTTTAAAATAAGCGGTCTGCTTGGTCGCTGTGAATCGAGATCAATACCGCACGTAGTGCAAAAGAACCGAACCTTCAATCCGATAGGAAGAAGCGGAATGAACACGAGGTGCATCACTACAAGACTTCGGCGCCCTTCGAAAAACCGGGGGCCATGGCAAATCGAACAATAAGCGCTCCGACAGGAGACAAGCTTCTTTCCGAAGTGATAAATTCCCGGAATGATCATCCTCAAAGAGTAGAGATCTCCC
>JALZWA010000108.1 GCA_023299815.1 Akkermansiaceae bacterium | reverse complement strand
AAGCGGACGGTGTCATTGACTGGGTCAAGGGCGACGCTGATGTGGTGCCACTCGGTGTCAGGGATGGAGAGGGAGGAGATAATGAGGCCTGAGCCGAGGTGGATGGCGAGGCGGTCAAAGGTCGTGGCGTTTCCGTAGTTTCCGGCAGCAGCGAGGAAGAGGTAGTCGAGCTCTGAGTCATTTGAGCCAATGACTTTTTTCATGACTAAGGGCATGGCGCTGGGGATGTTGTCTCCGGAGGGGAGAGTTTCGAGTTTTACCCAAGCTTCGATGGTGAAGGGGGTATTTGCGAAATCGAGCTCGCGGGAGTCGGGGATTTCGACGAAGTGTTGGAGGTCTTGTTCAAGGTCGAGGGAGAGGGTGTTGTCTTCTCCAATGACGAAGTCGATTGCGGATGGAGTGTTATTGGAGAACACAGGGAGGGCGCTTCCGGTCCCGCTGACACTGGTGCCGTGGTTTTCGAAGGGGAGGCGGTCGGTGAGATCACCTTCGAAGCGGATGAGGGTGCGGTCACCGAGGAAGGCATCAACGTCGTCATTAAGGACACGTTGCTTCATGAGAAGTTCTTCAAGCTGCTGGCGGATGGCGGCGTAGGCAGGATTAAAGGCGATGTTTGGGGTGCCGTGCTCGGGGAGGAGCTCGAAGGGGTTTGTTTCGAGGTCGAACATTTGCACGGCTTGGGTGGCGTTGCTATCGACGTCGTATTTGATGAGCTTGAAGCGGCCATTGGTGACGGAGCGCATGCCGGGTTGGCTGCCACCGGCGTAGAGGCCGTAGAGTTCGCTGCGAGCGGTGTTGGCGTTGCCTTCGAGGACGGCTCTGAAGCTTTGGCCATCGTCTTCATCGATGGTGCTGGGAAGATCGAGTCCGGCGAGGTCGCAGAAGGTGGGGAAGCTATCGTGGAGGTAGACGAGGGCATCGGTCTCAGCGCCTGCGGCGATGCCGGGGCCGCGAACGATGTAGGGGACTTTCCAGGTGTGCTCGTAGAGGTTCTGTTTCCCCTGAAGACCGTGGCGGCCGATGGCGATGCCGTGGTCTGAGGTGAAGACGATGTAGGTGTTATCGAGGACGCTATCGGATGTGTCTCCATCGCCATCTGGGTCTTCTAACTTATCAAAGACGCGACCGAGTTGCTGATCGATCCAATCGACGCAGGCGAAGTTTCGGCCAATTTCGTTTCGGACGACGGCTTCGGTGCGATACTGCAAAATTCCCGGAGCGGTGATTTCGTCACGGACGCTGAGGTGGCCGTTGTCGAAAGGATGGAAAGGGAAATTCGCAGGGATGCCATCAGCCTCATTCACTGGAAGGTGGTTGATGGGAAGCGGAGGGGCTAGTAAGTCGAGGGCTAAGGTCTCGGGCGCCCGGGTGTTGACGGAGTTGTAAAAAGTAGCGAGGTCAGGGCGGGCATTTCGCTCATCGTGGGGGTGGGAGAAGCCGAGATACATGAGGAAGGGGGTTCCGGCGGGGCGGTGATTAGTGCGCCAGTGCTCGATGTGCTCTAGGCTGCGGTCGCCGTGCCACTCGCTGCCGCTTCCGTCTGAGTTACCTCGTTTGGTGGAATCATTTCGGATGGTGAAGGCGTTGTTCGCGATGTCGTAGCTGTTGCCATTTTTACAGGTGCGATAAGTGGCGTGTGGGAGGGGGCTCTGGCCTGAGCGGGCTCCGACATTAAAGATGCCGGGGAAAGTATTGGCTGGATTGCCGGCTCCTGCGCGGTCAATTTCAGCTGCCCAGGTGTTTCGGCCAGTCATGATGGTGGAGCGTGTTCCGGTGCAGACGGCTCCGGTCCACGAACCCATGAAGCGGGCTTGGTGAAAGAGCATGCCCTCGGCGGCGAGGCGGTCAAGGTTCGGGGTGCTGATGGGGTAAGGCTGATTTGAGGTGTCGTTTTCAGCGGCCTCGGAATTGCGGTAGGCATTGAGGGCGTAGGTATCCATGTCATCAGCGATGATGAAGAGAAAGTTGGGAGGCTCGGGGGTGAAGACGGGAGTGCCATCTACTTCAGGACTGGAGCCGGACTCGAGGTTGTCGAGATTTACGGAGGTGACGGTGTAGTAGTAAGTGGTGTCATTGACCGCTGTGCTATCGATAAAGCTACTGGATGATGAGGTGCCAATCTGGGTGTAAGGGCCGCCCATGGTGGTGGAGCGGGAGATGCGGAACTCGAGAAATCCGGGTTGGCCGTAGTCATCCCAATCGAGGAAGGCGCTATTGTTTCCAGTGGTGATGATCAGGTTCGCGGGGACCACGGGCGCGGGCGGTGGGCCGGTAAAAGCTTCGCGGATTTGATATGCGTTGATGTGAGCTTGCCCAAAGTCGGGAGATTCGAGCGTGATGGTCTGGGTGGTGGCGTCAGCAGTGAAGGTGCCGATCGCGAACTGGTCATTGAGGGCCACTTTGTTCCCGGCACCATCGCCGACGGGGGTTTCGCGAGGATCTGTGCCGGTGCGGGTGTCGACATACCAGACTTGGATTTCGTAGGTAGTGCCGATGGTGAGAAGTCCGGCGCCGTTGACGGAGGTGTCGCCATCGCCATCGCCGAGAGTGAGGGACACGAGGTCGGTGCCCCCACCATATTCGACGGTGCTGAGGAGGCCGTCGTAAGTCGCGTCACCGGCATTGGTGTTACTGGAGAAATCATTATTGCCGGCATTTCTAGGATCGGCGTTGAGCAAGCTCGTGGTGGGCGTGAAGGTGACTCCATTGACCGTGATAGGAGCGGCTGCTGTGATTTGATCGTTCGCGACGGCATTGTAGGCTTCTACGAGAGTGCCGGTATTTGAGACGTCGGATGAGTTTCCTGCAGCGGTGGAGACGTTCGTTGCCGGCCCCCAAGCGATGGTTGAGGCGTGGGAGATTCCGCAAAGGAAGGTGGTGACGAGGAGGGAGTGGGGGGACATTGGAAGAGGGGGGCTAACTTGGAGCTGATTGCCGCATGAGGAGTAACGATCAGGAGAAGATACAGGGCAATACTGTGAGATACAAAAAAACTTTCCGGTTACTGGAAAGAGGATTTCAAGGTGATCGCAGAGAGGACGGCAGGCTGCGCATTGCAATGCTACGTGCCATCGATCGATAATCCAAAACTTTCACCAAAGTTTAGGGTTCTTTGGTGTTCTTCATTTCAGGAACGATCATTCCTGAACCTTCCACCGGGCTCCTCAGTATTCTCAGCTTAGCTGCTTTTTTGTGATCTTGTTGGGCAATGGTTATCAAGAATGATTCCACTTAAGCATCCTGATCACTCGATCGGCTCCTTTGTCTTAAGTTTTATCGGGCGGAAAGGACGACGTATTCTTCGCGTGTCACCTTGCCATCTTTATTATGGTCGAACCGCTTGTAGCGGGCTTCGCGATCCGCATCGTTTTTCCCTTTGAGGTATTCTTCCAAGGTGAGGATGTCGTCTTTATTGGTATCCCAGCGATCGAAGGAGATGTTACGATCTCCTTTCACCTTCTTTTTCTTAGGAGTCTCCGCGGGCTTCTTGAGGGCGGCGACAGCGATCGCTCCTTCATAATAGGATTTGTTTTTTTTCTTTCCGATAACCTCGGGGTAGCTGCGGAGGAAGTTGTTTTCGTCGATGAGATTGAGGTAGTAGTGGGTCGTTCCCTTGAGAAGTTCTACTGAGACCTTAGCACCCTCGCTGAGGGTGGCCGGCATGCGGAACCATTCCTCGTAGCGCTCTCCGCCATTGAGGGTGTAAATTAAGTCGGCCCGAGTGATTTTAGCTCCTTTTTCCTGATACGTGAAGGTGGCGGACTGGCCTTTTCGCTCATGAGAGAGCACGATTGGGGCTTTTTCCTTATTAGGCAATGGC
>JALZWA010000107.1 GCA_023299815.1 Akkermansiaceae bacterium | reverse complement strand
TTTGAGGATCTCTACGCCGAAGAGGATGAGGACGCGGTCGAGGATGGCCTCGATGAGGGCGCCGCCGGATTTACCGGATTCTTTGAGCTCGTTGACGGCTTGCTCGACGATGCCTCGATACTCGGGCTTGCTGGCGGCTTGAAGGATGAGGGAGGGGTTTGTGGTGGCGTCCTGAGGTTGGTATTCCTGCATGGAGGCGAAGTCTCCGGTGTCGGCTACGACGGTGGTGAACTCTTTTAGGCTGTCGAGATGATTAGACATAACGAGAGATGAATGAAGGGGGAGGGGGATTGAGGCAAGACTTTCTTGGTTGAGGGACTTGGGTTGGGGAGTTTTTAGTGGGGATAAAAAAAGCGCGAGGTCCCGGGGGATTCGCGCTTTTGGAAGTTGGGGAAGGAGGATTTCTTTACTGAGCGGCTTGGTTCTGGCCGAAGAGGTAGCCTGCGCCTGCTCCTACTGCGGCGCCGGTTGCAGCTCCTTTGAGGGTTTCGCCAGACTGGTTACCGACGACGCCTCCGACGAGGGCTCCGGCGGCGGCGGCATTAACGGCGGTGCGCTGAGCCTCGGTCTTAGGGCCAAAAGCGGTGGCATTTGAAGCGCAGCTGCTGAAGGCGAGAGCTGAGAAGAGGGAGGTGATGATGGTGAGTTTACTTTTCATGATTTTAGTTGGGATAGGTTGATGTCTTCCCATTGTTAACGTCTCAGATCGAGAAGTTATTCACAAAAAGTGGAGAAAATTCACTTCAGGGAGCTGCGCAGTCGTGAAAGCGAGGTGAGGGCGTAGCCGGTGCCGTAGGGCTGGTGGTAGTCGTAGAGGGGGAAGTCCCACCAGGAGCCGTCTTTTTCTTGCTTGGAGATGAGGTGCTCGGCGAGATGGGGGATGAAGGGTTGTTGGGCTTTTGGTGGTAACATTTGGAGACTCTCGGTGGCGTAGTAGAAGCCGTAGTAGTAGAAGTAGCCGGAGACGGAGAAGTGGGTCTCGTGTGGGCGTGGGCGCTTGCGGCCAATATCGAACCAGCCTTCGCGGACGCAGAGGCGGTGGAGCCAGTCGGAGACGATTTCATCGGAGACGCGCTCGTCGCCGAACTTGCGCATGGCGGCGAGGCAGACTTGGGAGCGGCCGAGTGAGCCGGCGGGTCTGTTGATGGCGTAGCGGGGGCGGAACTGGTGGGAAAGAGAGTAGACGAAGGCCCAGTCTGGGGTGCGCTGTTGTTCGAGGGTGCGGAGGGCGCGGTCGACTTCGCGTTTCGGCAGTGAGGTGCCCATTTCCTCGTGCGCTTCTTTGAGGGCGAGGAGAACGGTGGCGGTGGCGAAAGACATGGATAAACCGGTGGGTTTAGCGGTGGCGTCATCCATGTCGTAGTATCCCCAGCCGCCGTTGAGTTGTTCGACTTTCTGGAGTTTGATGATTTGATTTTCAGCGAGAATTTTGAGCTCGGATTGCTTGGCGGGGTCGTCTTTGTGAAAATGGTAGAGCTTTGTGATGGAGCGGAGGCCGTAAGCGTGTCCCCAGATGCTGTAGATGGCAGAGGGGTCGATGTGCCGGAGCTTGGGGAGCTGGTCGAATTGCCATTGTTCGGCTTTGGCAATGGAGGCGAGGACTTCGGGGCGGCGGTCGTTGCTATCGATGAGCCCGGCGAGAGCGAGTGCGGTGGCACCAGACTTGAAGGCGAGGTGGGCATCGGGGACGGGGGCGTAGATGTTGAGTCCCTTAGTTCGGCGGGCGGAGCCGAAGGAGCCGTCTTTGTTTTGTTTCTGGACGAGGTAGTCGACTCCACGGGTGATGGAGGCGGTGAGCTCTTCCTTGCTGACGGGTTTGGCTTCAGGGAGGGGGCCAAGCTCGGGAAGCTTTGCGCAGAGGCTGCTAGTGAAGGCAGCGAGAAAGAGGAGGGAGCGCATGGTTTTGTTGAGGAGATTGGCAATGGGGCTGGAAGCCCCGGCTACGACTAGGGAACGAGGACGACTTGATCGATAGTGAGTCCGCTGAGGATCTCGGTTTGTCCGTCTGCGTTCTGTCCGGTGGTGACCTCCCGCGATTCGTTTTGGCCATCGGCGAGCTTCACTTCGACAGTCATTTTTCCGTCTTTTTCAATGATGGCATCAGAGGGGACGGTGAGGGCATTTTCGTTCCGGTAAGTGCTGACTTCAAGCTTGGCTTTCATGGCACCGACGATGGGGGTGTCGGCGGGGAGCTCGGTGGCAAAGGCGACATCGTAATTTCCAGAGGAATCAGGAATCAAGGCAAGCTTGGTGAGGGTGGCGACGAATTCTTGATCTGCGGAGACGACGGCCGAGGCCACATTTCCTTCCTTCAGGAGAAGGCGCAGGTCCTGCTCGACGCTGCCGTGGAGGGCGAGGGGACTGGTGTTGGGAACGAGGCTGAGGAGAGGTGTCTTTTTAGGAAGGCTGCTATTGAGCTTGAGGAACTTGGCGGTCTGGCCGAGGGACCAAGCTCCATTGGCGACCGCGCCGTAGTAGATGGTGCCATCGGCAGGGGCGGTGAGGTTGAGAAAGGAGCCGTCTTTCTTGAGGTCGGCGAGCTTTTGGTCTGCGATGGCGTCCTTGCGCTTTGCCTTGGCGACGTTGAGGCGCTTTTCCGCGAGGACGCGGGGGAGATTGAGCTTGGCGGTCTCGAAGGCGCGGGAGGTGGCGGCGAACTTCCGCTCGAGGTCGACGGCCTTTTGCGGGATCGTTTTTTGAAGCGCCCATGTGGTGGATTGCTGGGTTCTCTTGAGGGCGAATTTGGCGGATTTCACGGAGGAGCGCTGGCGCTTGAGGATGATTTCCTCTGTCTCTTCTGTGACTTGGTCCTCGCCATACATCTTGAGGAGCTGCTTGAGTTCTTCCTCGGCGTAGGAGAGGAAGCGCTGGGTGGAATCGAGGCGCTCTTTGGCGGTTTCTACTTCGAGTGCGCGGCCGATGTTTTGGTAGTGGTCGAGTGATTGCTGGGCGCGCTCTACGGCGAGGCGCTGGGTTTCGAGCTCGTATGGAGTGGAGATTTCGAGATCGGCAAGCTCTCGTTCAGCACGTGCGAGGGCGATCTTGCGGGCGGAGACGTCTTTCTCAGATTCGGCAAGCTGCTTTTGGTAGTCCTCGGGGTCGCACTTGATGAGGATATCGCCTTTTTTCACTGAAGAACCGTGATCGATGAGTGTGTCGATGGTGTAGTTCGACCATTCTTGCGGGTTGATGGTGAGAACGGTGGCCTCGGTGGGAATGAAGGTGGCGTCAAGTTTGACGGTCTTTTCAAAGACGGATTCCTTTACGATGTGCTCGCCTGCCTGAAGTGCGGTGAGGGCGAGAAAGCTGAGTAAAAAAGTGGATTTCATAAGGGTGCAGGTGATTAACGGTTGCCGTGATAGCTCCCCTTGCGAGCGAGGTAAAGGGTGCGGTTTTTCTTAGATTTTTCGGAAAGAGGTGCGAACTGGTGGACGACCTCGAAGCCGCCGCGCTGGAGCGACTTTTTTAAGCTGTTATCGAGGCGTGATCCGATGATGCCGAGAAGGCCGCCGGATTTGAGTCTTTGATAAATATTACCCAAGCTGGCGGGATGCGCTGGCTTGTAGCCGGAGGGGGCGAGCCCCTCGAGGTGATCGAGGTCCATGATGACGGCTTGGCTGCCGGAGTATTTCTCGGGGATGGGATTGAAGGGGCTAAGGGTCTCGATGTGGACGCGCTCGTCATCGAGCGGGTTTTCGGGGAGATGAGTCTCGAGCCACTCGGGGGATTTTTCGCCTTCAGGGAAGATGATGAACTCGGCTTTCTCTTGTGGAAGATAGTGGCGAGCTGCGGTGACAGCGTGGCCGAACCCGAGGCCGAGGAAGATGATGCGGGGCTGCTTGGCGGGTCGGAAGGGCTGGCAGACCACCTCCATGAGTTCCTGTGCGGGGCGTCCGGTGTGCTGGGCGTCAATCTGGCGACCGATGCACTCGAGGAAATAGCGACCATCGTGTTCTACGAGGTCGATGGTCTGACGCGAGTAGGCTTGGGCTTGATCGACGGTGATGCGAGGTTTCATAAAAGATCCGCTGGCGGACAGGAGGCTTTTCTTGCCAGTGGGGGGATATATCCAGCAGAAAAAATCGATTGAACAGTTTAGGTTATTTTTCTTGCTTAATTTTAAAGCTCTACATAACTCTACTTAGTCATGAAGTTAGTGAAATTATTTGTTGTTTTTGTTCTTCTGTTTAATATTAATCTTGGGTTCTCTCAAGAATCTACGGACCAAGGGGGAGTAGGTGTTGATCAAATTCAACCAGTTGACGGCGATTTGAATCAAGATTCCATTAATGTTGAAAATCGCGAGCTTACGGAAGAAGAGATTCAGGCCGCTGAAGATGCCGCCGCCGCAGGTTGTGCTGTTTGTGGTGGGGGGCTAGCGGCAATGGTGATCGTGCCAATCATCTTCCTAGCACTAAATATTGCTCTTTTAATTTGGGTAGTAAGGGATTCAAAAGCGAGGGTAATGGATAGCGGGTTACTTTGGATGATTTTAGTGTTCTTTACTGGTCCTGTCGGATTGGTTATCTACCTTTTTAGTCGTCCGCAAGGTGAGTTGAAACAGTGCGAGTCTTGCAAGGGTAAACGTCTAGCAGTGAGTGCAAAATGTCCCCATTGCCAAAACGACTAAGAAATCCTCGGCCTTGGTTGCTCCTAGTATTGTTAGGCATCGTCTACATGCTAGGGGACAACTTTCGGAAAGAAGAGCAGAAGGTGTTTCCTCAAATCTATACGGTTGGAGTTCACGCGTATCAATGGGTAAAACCAAGATGCGGCTTTGAAGGTTGCTGTCGGTTTTCGCCAAGTTGCTCAACCTATTCTGCTAGCGTTCTCAATGATTTTGGGACTATTGAAGGACTGAAATTAACGGCAGACCGGATCGGTAGATGTCGTTCAACAATTAAAAAAGGAACTAAGGATATGCCGCCGAAAAAGTAGTAAGTGATTATGCGTGTTCCCGCATGAATTTTATTTTCGTGATTTTTTACTTCAATGAGATCTTCGATCAGCGAGTTGAGGCGAAATTCACAATTCATTCAAATGTTAATAATTGGTGAATAAGTTTACAAAGAGCTATCCGTAGTCTGCCCCTTGTGCCTTGGGAAAGTGGGGCTACCCTGTCGGCATCGATGACTTTTCTTGCACAGCTATCCGGGGAATTACGTAAGCTTTTTGCCCGTCGTCGGACTTATATTGGTTACGTCGTTTTTCTCGTTTTCGAGGCTTTGCTTTTGACGCTTTGGGTCAAGCTAGGGCGTGCGCAGGTGGAGGTTCTTGCGGAGCGAAATTTGATCCCGGTGGAGCAGCTTTATTCTTCGCTGACCTCGACCTACTGGATCATGGGGGGGAGCATGTTTCTTTTGGGTTCGATTTATTTTGCGCTCGTGGCGGGGGATATTGTGGCCAAGGAGGCGGAGGATGGGAATATGCGGATGGTTTTGGCGCGTCCGGTCTCGCGGCTTCGGGTGCTGCTTCTTAAGTATGTGGCGGTGATTATTTACACCGTGACCTTTGTCATCTTTGTGGGAGTCACCGGTTATGGGATGTCGGTGATGGCGATGGGGAGCGAAGGGGGGCTCTTTGTGTGGAATCCGGATATGTTTATTTTGGCGGTTTATCCTGACTGGATGGAGGCCTTTGTTCGCTTGTTCGCGGGAGCCTGCCTGATGGGGGTGAGCATGTGCGTGGTAACTTCACTGGGGTTCTTTTTCTCCTGCATGAAGATGAAGCCAGCGGCGGCTACGATCATGGCGCTGAGCGTCTTCTTTCTCGATTTCGTGCTGCAAAATATCCCCTTTCTCGCGGGTTTTAAGGAATATTTCATCACTTTCCGGATGTCTGCTTGGGTCTACCTCATGGCGGAGCAGATTCCTTGGGCGCGGTTGATCGAGAGTTACGCGATTTTGATCGGGCTGAACGTGAGTCTTTTTGTGGTGGGCTGGATGATCTTTCAGGCGCGTGATTTTAAGACCTAATCGTTGCCAGTTCGGTGGGATCTGTTTCACTATCGGTCATGACGAAAGCCGAAAAAGAGTTCCTTTATAATCTCCTCGAAACTCCTAGCCCGACTGGGTTCGAAATGCCGGGGCAGCGGGTGTGGGCCGATTACATCGGGAAGTTCGCCGACTCGGTGGAGTGCGATGCTTACGGTTCGACCTGGGCCACGCTGGAGGGGAAGAGTGATCAGATCGTGATGCTGGAAGCTCACGCCGATGAGATTGGCTACATGATTAAGGCGGTCACAAAAGAGGGTTACCTTTATCTCGATCGTGTGGGCGGTAGTGATGCGGCGACGGGTCAGGGGCGTCGCCTCCAGATTCTGGGTGATAAAGGTGTGGTCGAGGGAATTATCGGGAACACCGCGATTCATCTTCGTCGTGATTCAATGGGTTCGGAAAAGGCTCCTCAGATTCATGAACTCTGGGTGGATGTCGGGGCATGCAGCCCTGAGGAAGTAGCCAAGCTCGGCCTCCGCGTGGGGCATCCGGCAGTTTACACGGATGGACCGATGGATCTGGGGAAAGATCGTCTTGTGAGCCGCGCGGTGGACAACCGGATTGGCGGATTCATTATCGCACAGGCGATGAAGAAGATTGCCGCGGCAAAGGGGAAGCCCGCTTTCACTCTTGTCTGCCTCAATGCGGTTCAAGAAGAGATCGGTGGTTATGGTGCTAAGATGGCGACGCATCGACTCAAGCCTGATGTTTGTCTCTGCACCGATGTCACGCACGCGACCGACACGCCGGGGCTGAGTGAGCAGAAGCATGGAAAAGTGACCCTCGGGGGCGGGCCTACTGTGACTCACGGAACTGCGAGCCATCCGCTGGTGGTCGAGCGTCTCATGGAGGTGGCGAAGAAGAAAAAACTCCCGCTTCAGCACGAGGCTTCGAGCCGCTTCACGGGGACCGATACCGATAGCATCTACCACTCACGAGAGGGGGTTCCGAGTGCACTGGTCTCGCTGCCGCTGCGCTGCATGCACTCGGTGGTGGAGATGGCTCATTATGGTGACATTCAAGACACGATCGACCTCATGGCCGATTTTGTGCTCGCGCTGAAGCCCAAGGATCTCTTCCACCAGTCGCTGAAGTAATTGGCGGGAGCTCTTCGTTTTCCTTGAACATAATACAGTCTTAATGGTCTAATCGCTCATGCAACGCCGAAAAACACGCAAAGGATACTGGTGGTGGAGTTGGCTCCTGATCTTCTTCGCCGCCGGAGGAACAATTGGCGGTTATTTTGTCGGAGAGAAGATGTGGGAAAAAACCCCGAAGGATTATGTCTCCACGGCGGTGCTCAAAGTAGACATCTCGCCTCCTTACGTGGATCCTCAGGTGCGTTCACAGATGGTGGATGTCGGCTTGCTCAATGACGAAGAACTTGAGGTTCTCAGGAATCTTAAGTCAATCCCTTCGCTCAGTTTGATTGGAGAGAATTTTAATGCCTGGCAGCGCTGGGGAGTTGATCAAGCAGACGGTATCGATCGATTGAGAAGATCGATTTCTTTCGAGTTGGGTAAGGATAAGAATCTCGTCATTAGGGCAACTCAGCATGACCCCATGGAAGCACAGGAGTTTGCCCAGATTGTTGTTGAGAGAACGACTGCTGGTTTGTCCGAGATAGCGGAAATCAGGAGTCAAGAAGGCCTGAAGTCTGTAGATCAAGAACTGAGCGCCACTGAGCAACTTGCCGACGACGCTAAGGCTGAATTTGTGGGTGCGCTGAAGGTGCTGGGAGTGACGGTCGATCCAAAATTAGGAATGGATTTGGAGATTTATGCTGAGAGTGACCAAAACGTGCTAACGACTAAAATTGCCTGGGAGAGAGCGACTAGGAATTTTCTAGATCGACAGGCTGAGTTGCGCCCGATGACGAGGCATTGGGAGCGCAAGGTGACGCCCGCAAT
Organism: Akkermansiaceae bacterium; assembly: GCA_023299815.1. Lineage (GTDB taxonomy): Bacteria > Verrucomicrobiota > Verrucomicrobiia > Verrucomicrobiales > Akkermansiaceae > SW10. The sequence continues at coordinate 8,319 of JALZWA010000107.1, read as the reverse complement.
CGTTATTCAGGCTGCGGATATGCCTACGGGTATTTCAGGCCCCCTCAAGGAGCCTTTTCAGACACAAGGTGCCGTTGTCGGGGTAACCTTAGGACTCTTCCTAGGACTGCTTGCGATGCTGATGTGCTGGAAGCTTTTTAGCTAATTAAGGCGAGATCGCGCAGCGGAATCCGGTGTGGTTCGCTGGCGCGAGCGACTCGGAGTAGTGGCGGGCTGCTGGGCGGTAGCGCAGGCAGTAGGTGTAGTGACAGAGGAAGGACCCTCCCTTTGTCACGTGGAGGAGCGAGAGCGCGTTCGCCTCGGTCTCGGGCCAGCGGCCAGAGTGGTAGAACTCCCCAATCATGGGCTGGCTCACTCCGGTAGGAGGCGCTTGACCGGTGGCGACGAAGTAGTCGTAGGCATCGGGACGGTAGAAGTCTTGACAGTGCTCCCAAACATTTCCGGCCATGTCGTAGAGGCCGTAGTCATTGGCAGGGAAGCTCTTGACGGGTGCGCTGCTGGCGAAGCCATCGAGGCCAGTGTCATTCTCGGGAAACTCTCCGGTGAAAATATTAGCAGGCCATTGGTTGGGGTCGGCTTGGAATTCATTTCCCCATGCGTAGGTGTTTTGCTCCAGTCCACCGCGTGCAGCACGCTCCCACTCGGCTTCGGTGGGGAGGCGCTTGTCGGCCCATGAGGCATAGGCTTGCGCGTCTTCCCAGGTGATGCAGACGACGGGGTGATTCATTTTTTCGGCGATGTTAGACCCGGGTCCGGTTGGTTGACGCCAGCTGGCTCCCTCGACAAATTTCCACCATTGCCACTCGGCACCTTGACCTCGGAGTTCGACGTCTTCTGGAGGGGAGGAAAAGACAAGAGCACCGGGCTTGAGGCTCTCGGGAGGGGCTTTGGGGAAATCTTTTGCACTCCAGCCTTTCTCGGCCTGAGTTTTGTAGTCGGTGGCCTCTACGAACTTAAGAAACTGGGCATTTGTGACCTCGTGCTCATCGAGATAGAAAGGTTCAATGGTGACTTCATGTGCAGGGGTTTCCTCAGGGTAGTCTGTATTTCCAGAGGTCTCGGCAGAGCCGCGGAGGTAGGTGCCACCGGGGATGAGAACCATGCCGGGATGTCTAATGGCGATGCCGCCTTCCTCGACAGGCCCCGATTCATCGATGGCGGCTTCCTTTGACTTCTGGCAGGAGATGAGAAGAAAAGGGAGGGCAAGGAGAGGGGCGAATTTCATTTGAGAGTGAGTAGGGCTTGGATTTAGAAAGGAGAGGCGATTAACTACGCACGTGACCCGCACTAAGTTTCGCCCCTGTATTGATCTCCATCAAGGAAAGGTTAAGCAAATTGTGGGTGGAACGCTCAATGACGAGGGGGCGGTGGAGAATTTCGTCTCAGAAAAGTCTCCGGAGTGGTATGCCGAGAAGTTCCGCGGTGATGCGCTCGGAGGTGGTCATGTCATCCAGCTGGGCCCTGGAAATAGCAAGGCGGCACGTGCGGCGCTTGCGGCCTGGCCAGGTGGCCTGCAGATCGGAGGAGGGATTAATTTGGAGAATGCGCAGGAGTGGATCGATGCGGGAGCTGGGCAGGTGATTGTGACTTCGTGGCTTTTTGATGCTGAGGGTCACTTTTTAAAAGAGCGCTTGGAGCAGCTGGCGGAGCAACTGGGGAAGGAGCGGGTCGTCGTTGATCTGAGCTGTCGTAGGGTAGAAGAGGGTTGGAAGGTGGCGATGAATCGCTGGCAGACGATCACCGAGATGCCGATCAATCTAGAAGTGATCGAGCAAATTGCTGAATTTTGCGGAGAGTTCCTGATCCATGCGGCTGACGTGGAGGGCAAATGTGGGGGGGTGGATGAAGAGCTGGTGGCTCTTTTAGGTCAGTGGCAGGGCTGTCCGGTCACTTATGCGGGCGGAGTGCGTGGGCTTGATGATCTCAAGCTGATTCACGAGGCCAGTGGTGGCCGGCTCGACGCTACGGTGGGGAGTGCGCTCGATCTTTTCGGTGGAAGTGGTGTGACTTATGATGAACTTTTAGGGTGGAATCAAGGCGATGAATGATCCTGTCGAAATCTTAGCCGTTGTAGCAGGCGGGTCCTTTTTAGTGGTAATGGTGCTGCGGCAGGTTCGCCTGTTTCGGAAGCGCGCGGCAAGGGGTGAACTCGCTCAAGAAAATCTCACACCGGCTGAGTGGGAGACACTGGGGAAAAAGGCGCGCATCGTCAAAATGGCACCCGTCGAGGTGCGTGATGAGCTGGAAGGAATCATCGAGGTCCTCATGGTGGAAAAGAACTTCGAAGCTTGTGGAGATCTGGAGGAGGTCACTGAGGAGATGAAGCTGGTCATTATGGCTCAGGCCGCACTCCTTTTGGTAGGCCGAGAGCATGAATATTTTCCACTTTTAAAAAGCGTCCTGATCTACCCTGATGCCTATCAAGCGAGGGGACCCGATGGAGAAGAGCAAACCCGCCTCGGTGAGAGCTGGAGTTCAGGTAGTATCATTCTCTCATGGAAGAGCGTCGTGAAGGGCGGAGAAGATCCGGGGGATGGTCGGAATGTCGTCCTCCACGAATTCTCTCATCAGCTTGACCAGGAAAATGAAGCGAGCTCAGGTGTCCCTGTTTTAGATGAACGGGCGGATTACCAAGAATGGGCGGCGGCTTTTGGTCCTGCTTATGATGAGTTCACCGCGCGGGTCGATGCGGGTAAGCGCACGGTGCTGGATCGCTATGGGGCGACCAATCCAGCCGAGTTTTTTGCGGTGGGAACGGAGACTTTTTTTGAGAAAGGAAAGCAGCTTCGTCAGCGCTATGCAGAGCTCTATGAGCAGATGAAGGACTACTACGGCCTCGATCCCGCTGAGTGGTAAGGCTGAATTTTCTGCCACTGCGGTGATTCATTGCTGGAGAAAATCAGTGACTGGTTTCGGGTTCTTCATGCCGTGGGTATGGCCTTTGTCCTCGACGATGACTTTGATGGCGCCTGCGCAGAGGCAGAGAGCTGAGGTGATTTTTTATACATGAGGAGAGAATTAGGGAGTGATTTCGGCGTTGAAGGAGAAGACGGGCCAGCCGTTCTTATCGCGTAGATTTTGTTCGGCGATATTGTTCCATCCCATGCGGATGAACTTTGGCGCGGCCACTTCGGTGTTAGAGACGATGACGGTGTCGCCTTTGATCTTAGCGGAGGATTTTACGAAAACCTTGTCAGCACCGGCGACTTCAAACCAATTGGGAGTCTTACGGTCGGCGGTCTCTAGGCCTTTGTCAATTCGGTCAAAAGTCACCGTGACGGTGCTGCCTTTTGCTTTGGCCGCTACGAAGCGGGGGCCGGAGGAGATGACCGATTTGTCATAGTCGTGATTCAGAGCCAAGGCCGCGAGCCGATCTCCTACCGTCTTTTTATGAGGCGGGTGGACGTTTTTGACGTCTCCAAAAACGGTGTCGGAGATGTTGATGACGTCGCAGCCTTCGATCTCTCTCGCCGCTTGGTATTGCGCTGAGACTACCGAGTCGTAGATGCTTTGTGGGCTGATGCCCTCCGTCTTACTATGCGCGTAATTATAGGGCGCGACTTGGACCAAGTAGAAGGGCATATCGGAAATCCCGAACACTTGAGACCAACCGCGAGTGAGGGCCTTTAATTTCGGGAAATAGTCCTTACTCTGGTTGTTCGATTCCCCTTGATACCAGACCACTCCCTTAATGGAGAATGGGACGATGGGAGCGATCATTCCGTTGTAGATGGCATTGGCACCCCGAGCGCGGGGGGTCTTTAGATTAGGTGAGACAAAGTCTCCTTTTTTGAGCGATTTTGCAGCTTCGGCTCGCCATTCTCGGATGGATTTCTCCAGAGCATCACGTTCTGTGACTGCGGTTGCTTCATCTTTTGCTGAGAGTTTACGCAGTGCTAAGCCTTCGGCTTCGTATCCTTCATCGGCGATCCAAGATTCGATCTTGGTTCCACCCCAGGAGCTATCGATGACGGCAATGGGGACTTTGAGCTCTTGCTGTAGTTTTAATCCAAAGAAGAAGGCAACTGCCGAGTGGCTATCGTAAGTTTGGATCTTTCCATCCGTCATCTGCTCGATGAAATAGGAGCAGTCGCTCCAGTAGCCGGCGACATCACTGAGAGGGAGGGCGCTGGAAACTTTAGGCCCCGCGCAGAACATGCGGAGGAGTTTATTTCTCTTTTGCTTCGCCGCGATTTTTTTCTCTTCAGCGGGAATGGCCCCGAGGCTGAACTCCATATTTGACTGACCGGAGGCGAGCCAAACCTGCCCTACCAAGACGTCATCGAGTTTGATCTCATTCTTTCCTTTGATCGTCATTACTTGGGGTTTTGCGGAAACCACGAGTGGGTCGAGTTTGATCATCCACTTACCATTGGCGGTGGCGGTCGTCTTTTGAGTCTGCCCAGCAAAGGAAACGGTGACCGCTTCTCCCGCGTCAGCCCATCCCCAGATCGGTGCATGGGTTCCGCTCTGGACCACCATCTTACTATCGATGATGGCAGGCAAGGTGACGTCTGCTTGTGCAGTGAGCGCGAGCAGAGGGATGAGGAAGAATTGTTTTGAAGACATGAGGGTAGATTTACTTTTTACGAACTGCGGCTTTGAGCTCTCGCAGGAGGGTTGCCGATTGAGGTGAGACCGAGCCATCCTCATACATCTCTAGGTTGATCGAAAGAGGGTAGCGGTTTTGCTGAGCCTTCGTTACGAAATTGGTGAGTTGCTTGACGTTAAACTTCGGCTTCGGGATTGGTGTATTGAGATCGATGTGCCCCCATCGGCCCTCTAGGATGAAGCAGCCGTGAGCTTGGAGTCCCTGCTGCAGACCACTGTTGAAAACACCGTCTGTTAAGTCAGCGGGATTGAAGCTCTTCTTGCCCTCGCCACCGTAGTAATCTTGGTAGTCTGTGATCAGAGGTTTGATCCACGAATTGTAAGCTACCATGCGATCAGGGTTTCCTTTTCTTGCGGCTGCGGTGAACTTTTTAAAAGGAGCGGTTAAGATTCCGTCGGCTGCTGAGGAGCCATCGAAGTGGCAGTTGAGATATCTTGCGCCACCATCGAACCACCAGCCATCGAGCTTGTCGCCATAGCGGGCACCCATTTCAGATAGGATTCCCATCACGTTTGTGAAGAGCTTGGTTTTATCGGGCTCATATCCACCGGCTGCTTTTAACCAATCGGTATCCTGTGAGTGGTAGCACTCGTAACCATAATGGTAGTAGAAGATGAGGCGCACTCCTTTTTCATGGAGGCGTTCCGCCATTTCACCGAGGAGGTCACGTTTCGTGGTTCGGCCGGAGATGACGGCATCGAGAGACTGAATCGGGGCTGAAATATATTGGTTCCCCCAAGTGGCGGACCAGATGACGTAGGATGCGCCGGAGTCTTCTACGAGGGTGATGAAGCGATCGAGGTCGAAGTCGTTGATCTTCTCTTCCCATGGCTTGATCGGCCCCTCAGGAGGAGTGGCACGATTGGTCCACTGGAACATGAGGCCGTAGCCGGCGTCCTTGAACCAGTCGGGCTGCTTCCGCATCGCGAGGGCTTCCTTATGAATGGCTTCACGCACGGCGGGCTTCACCAACTCTAGCGCGCTTAGGAGGAGAGGTTTGTTAAGCTTATCTCCCTTTGCAGTGATGGCTTCGATTTCGAGGAGGATCTTGTTCTCACCGGCTTTCAGAGAGAAGTTACCCAGTTCGATGCGATGCCAGCTGGCTTCCGAAATAGTTGCTTCCAATTTTTCCCCGTTGCTGGTGGCAACTAAGCGGGAACCTTTTCCTTCCACGGATGCGGTGACTGAGTAGATGCCATCAGCAGGTGCCTCTACGGTCCACTCGATCTGATTTGATCCGGGCTTGGCTTGACTCCAGAGGATCATGTAGTTCCGAACGATGGGGCGAATCCCCTTGCTTAACTTGCCGAGGTTGGGGGCGAGCATTGTGATGCCATTGGGATCTAGCTTGAGAGTGGCGGGAGGTGCGAGAGTCGTGTGATTTGCGGTGAGCGCGTAGGGATTGAGATTCTTTTTCACCTCTGTAGATCCAGCGGTGTTTTTCTTAATGAACTCAAGAACTGGAGTTGGGTCCTTCATGCCGTGGGAGTGGCCTTTGTCCTCGATGATGACTTTGATAGAGCCGCCGAGCTTTTTGTAACGAGCTTCCATGATGGCGTCGTTTTCCTCGTAAGGGACGGCGGGATCTTTGCTTCCGCAAACCATGAGAATTGGAACTCCGGCTTTTGCCAAGGGTTCCAGGAGATCGATCGGGCTTTCCTTGGTCAGTAAGGCTTCTGCATCGGTGGCGTAGCCAAAGCTCTTCTTGAAGAGCTTCCACGAGCCAGGGTTGCCACTCCCCGTTGATTTATTTCCGGGGACCTGAGAGCCGGCGGGCCAGCTCAAGATATTACAGACCCCGTTATCGACGTAGATGCTTTCGACTTTTTCAGGATTACTCGTCGCCCAGCGGAAGAGTGACAGGGTCCCTCGGCTCATGGAGGCCATTGAACACTTTTTTGAAAAGCCATACTTGGTGGTTACCAAGTCGTAGGCGGCGTCGATATTGGCATTACCGCGGGGGTGGCCGGAGACGTCTCCGAAGGCGAGGACGATGTGATAGCCTTGTTCGACGAGCTTGAGGTCTGCGGTGTTGACTGCCTTAAGGCCATCCCAGAATAAGCTGCGCCAGAGCCAAGGTTTTCCGGGTGCGGCGAGCTTGGGGGAAATGACGGAGAAGTGGCCGCTTGCGGTCTCCACTTTGTCGTAACGGTCGTATCCACGGAAATCGCTTTTCACTCCGGGGAACTCAAGGGTTTTTGAGGCGCTTGTCTGCGCTGGAAGTTTCGGTGAGTCCTGCGCGATTGCGGAATGCGACAGAGCCAATAGAGCGAGAGTGCAAATTTTAGTAAGGGGAGCTTTCATGTGAAGATTTGAAGTTGATTTTTATTTGGGTAGAATCGCGGTGATTTTTTGAGCCACTTTTTGGGCAAGGTAGGCGGAGCCTTTTTTGTTAAAGTGAACGTCGCCGTCTTTGATCTGAATCTCGGCATGCTTGAGGAGGGTGTGAGCATGGAGGTCGTTGATGGCGATCTCGTTTTTCTTCATGATCTCGGCGGCGATCTGGTTGTAGATGAGATCGTCGCCGAGTTTACGACCGGCCTCGTGTTCGGGGACTGGGGTGGTGGCGCACCAGATGAGTTTTGCGTGGGACTTTTTGAGCTGGGCGACGATCTTTTCCATATTGACGCGGTATTGCTCGGGGCTGGCGGTGATGGTGCCGTTGATCTTATCGCGGTGGCCTTGGGTTTTAGATTTCGGATGGCGATAGCAGAGGTCCCAGAGGCCCCAGTTGAAATGGATGACGTCCCAATTGCCGTTATTCATCGCTAACCATTTCTTGATGTTTTTTTGACCGTAGGCAGAGTTTTTGCCATTGCCGGGGATGCGGAAGACGTCGGCTTTTCCGTGGAGGGCTTTGCGGACATCGATGGTGTAGCCGATGGATATGGAGTCGCCGATGAGGAGGACGTTGGGGCGGTCTGGGTGATCCTTTGGATTGCGAAAGGCAACGGAGTATTCCTTGCCTTCGTAGAGTTCATCTTTGCTAGCGAGATCTTTGTCCGCGAAGGTTGGAAGAAGAGAAAGGGCGAAGATGAGGAGGGTTCGTTTGAAAGTCATATTTTTTTGAGAGGTGGGGATTAAAGCTTAGGAGCCTGCCAGAGAGGGATGCCTGACTTTTCTCGCTGGGCTTGGTAGTTCACGTGGTAGGGTTTTTCTTTGGCAAGTGGGACACCGTCGTTGATCATGAGGGGGCGGGCGTTGTTCCAGAAGATTTCATATTGAGTCTTCATTTCTTTGACTAAGTCGGAGTGTTCAGAGGTGACGTCTTTGGTTTGATTTGGATCGTTTTCGATGTCGTAGAGGACTCCTTCGACGAGGCGGAATCGCTGATTACGGACGGAGTATTTTTTCCACTTGAAGTCATCGGGGTTTGCTTTGTGGTCCCAGCGGGTGACGTGTTGGAAGAGGAAGCGGTCTTCCCATACGGGGTTTTCTTCCATGATGAGAGGAAGGAGGCTACGACCTTCGATGTTTAGATTTTTAGGAATTTTTGCCCCTGCGATCTCGGCTAAAGTTGGGAGGATGTCGAGGTAGCTGGCTACGGTATCGACGGTTTTGCTTTTTTTGATACTCCCCTTCCAAGAGACGAAGAACGGGACGCGCACGCCGCCTTCATCGACGGTTCCTTTGAGGCCTTTCATTTCGGCATTGTAGGACATCATCGCTTCGCCGTTCTTGTCGGTGCCAAGCTTTACTTGGGGGCG
>JALZWA010000106.1 GCA_023299815.1 Akkermansiaceae bacterium | reverse complement strand
TTTTCATGGAACCCTACACCATGAATAGCACCGAGTTCATCGCGCGGCATAAGGCGGGCGACTACGAGGGACGCCGCATGATCGATGGTGAAATGCGCCTCTCGATCTACCGCGAATATGCGCAAGCCGTGGCCGATGGTCTCGTGGCCTATTATGGCGACCGCTAGATCTATGGCGCTGCCAGAAGCAAAAGGTAGAGCTCGCCCTCACCAGCTCTTACCGTCGCCCTCTTACCGAGGGGTTGCTGATTACAAAAATCGTTTTAACATCTGCTCATGAAACCCTCTCTTCTCATCGCAGGCGCTGGCTACCTCGGCTCCGAGATCGCAGCTCTCGCTGAATCAGAGTTCACCGTCCACACCCTGACAAAATCTGGCGGTGACGGCTCCCACGCCTGTGACCTGTCAGACGACGCCGAGGTCGCTCGCATTGCCACCCTCTTCCCTGCTCCTGACCTCGTCATTCACTGCGCCTCCTCAGGGCGCGGCGGACCTGATGCCTACCGCGGAGTCTTTGTGCGGGGGTGCCGCTCTCTGCTGAATCACTTCCCGAAAAGTCACCTCGTCTTCACCTCGAGCACCTCCGTCTATCACCAGACCGATGGCTCAGAAGTCACGGAAAACTCCCCCACCAAGCCCGAGCGCGAAACAAGCCAACTTCTGTTAGAGGCCGAAGAGATTGTCCTCAATCGCGGCGGCACCGTAGCGCGCCTTGCCGGGCTCTACGGGCCAGACCGCTCGGTGATATGGCGCAAGTTCCTCGCCGATGAAGCCGTCATCGAGGAAGACGGACGACGCATCTTAAATCAGATTCACGTGCGTGACGCGGCCCAGGCCTGCCTATTCTTGGCCCGCCGCAAAACGACAGGGCTCTACAACGTCTCGGACAACACGCCTCTTAGCCAAATGGAGACCTTCCAAGGTCTCGCTGAAATCCTAGGGAAAGCCCTCCCTCCTTGCGGAGAAAAAAACACCTCCCGCAAGAGAGCTTGGACTCATAAAAGTGTCCTCAACTCTAAGCTAACCTCGCTTGGCTGGCAGCCGGACTACCCGAGCTTTCTCGATGCCGCGCGCGAGTTCACGAGCTAGCCGTGACGGAGGCGGAGCGCCTCGCAGACAGCAGGGAAGAGCTGCTTTTTGCGAGAGACAATCTTAGGCGCAGCGAACTCATTCTTAGCGATCCGATCAAAGGGGAGCTTGCTGAGAATCGCCTCCTCGCCGACCGCGAGCAGCACACTGTGGTGACTCGTGATGTCAGTCACAAGCAAGGCGCAGAGGCCGTAGCCATGCTGCACATCGAGGCGAGAGAGTTCGTCAATGAGTTCCTCTTTCCGACCTTCAAGACCCTTGAGGCTGATCTCCTCCACTTGCGCGAGACTGACAATCATGCCGTCCTCTGAGAATTCTTTCCGGTCGGTGCCCACGATCGCCTTGGCATCTGCATTGATCAAAAGTGACCCTGAAGCGAAGAAGTCTTCCGCGAATTTATCCGGACTCACTCCAGCAAGTCCAGCGAGCCAAGAGAGTTGATCCCGATCAATATCAGTCGTCGTAGGCGAGGTGAGATTGAGAGTATCAGAGACAAGCCCCGCACACAGGAGCAGTGCGGTAGAGGCATCTGGGGTGAGACCTTTTTCACGGAAGCGACGCGCCACGATGGTAGAGGAACTCCCGACCGGCTCATTAATAAAACGGACAGGGTCACGCGAGGTGAGATCGCCGGAGAGTCGGTGGTGATCGATAATCTCAATAATTTGAGCATCCTCCACACCCTTCACCGCTTGCGAGAATTCATTATGATCGACAAGCGAAAGTCGAATCCGCGGCGGTGAGACGAGGTCTGATTTTGAAACAACCCCGCTCAAGCGCTTCGACCCAGGCTCGACGACGGGGAAGAGATCCTGTGAAGAATCGCCGATCTGCTTCGCGAAGCTCTCGACGACCTCATTCGCTGAGAGAGAGAGGAAATCATCAGAGAGAATATTACGCACCTTGCGGGCGCAGAGCGCCAGCTTCACCGTCGTAGCAGTGTCATGAGGGCTGCACAGGATGAACATCCCGGCCTCTTTGGCCTTCTTTGCAAGCTCTACATCAGGTTGATATCCTCCTGTGACAAGAAGGGCGCGCACTCCATAATCGTAAGCTTGTTGATGCACGAAGGGACGGTCTCCGCAAATCACGAGATATTCTCCGACATTCCCCTCTTTCTTCGCGGCTTTGAGACGTTTTTCGACCGTATTCTGGCTCGAAGCACCCACCATCATGATGAGATCTTCCTCATCATCTGGCGGAGTCGCACCGTGCTGAGAACTGGCTCCAAGAGTGGCGGCAATATTCTCCAAACTCGCGTGCAGAAGTTTCACATCACGCCCATCAGTCGCAGGCGGAAGAAGGAGCTGGAGTAGATCTAGAAAATGGAGGAGCCCGCAGACCTCGCCGTCATTATTCACGACGGGGACCGAGCGCACGCTGTGATCCACCATGAGGCGGTAGGCCTTGAGAAAGGTGTCATCATGGCGGACTGAGACGATGTTTTTACGAGAGATCGAGCCCGCGGTGGGGCGCACGTCCTCGATCAGCCTGGGAGCTTCGAGCCCCGCTTTTTCGAGAACAATCTTCACCCGTGGAGGGACCTCGCCGCAGCGAGCTGCTTCCACCCCTTCATCTCCCATCGCGCGGAGATAAGCCGCGTGGCCCATCGCAGCGCAGATTGCATCCGCATCGGGATTCTTGTGGCCGATCACATACCAAGGCGTCGTCATTTCTAAAGTCTAGTAGCCACGCCAGAGCGTGAAGGAACAGCCAAGGATCACGAGGCCAAGAACGAGACCACCGAGGGTCGCCATTTTAAAACGAGCATCACTTGCCACGAGCCAATTCGCGCCATCGCGGAAAAGGTAGGGCATCCCGACGAAGTAGAGCCCTTTGATAATCATCGCGTAGCCGACAATCGGGATCAGGATCCGCAGCGGAGCCACCTCAAAGTCCCCCGCGTAGAGCAAAGGTGCAGCAGCCATGAGAAGACAGAGGCCGAGGCCACGGACGAAGAGAAACTCACGCACAAAATATATCATCCCCACACAAGCCAGCGGGACAGCCACCTGAAGGTAAGGCTTCATCGCCGAGAAATCAGCAAAGTCCATACTCAACGCACCAAGGAAGGAAAAGGTCCCTCGCAATTCAGGAGCGACAAGAAGCCAGAACCAGATCATCCCGATCGACATCGTGTAGATGCCAGCCTGATGATGACGCGGAAGCTTCACCGCCCACTTCTTAGCAACATCAGGTTTCAGAAGCATGACCCCATAAAGGATCGTCAGGAAAAGTCCCAAGACTGTCCCTGCTGAACTCAGCGAGATTTCCTGATAAGGGTGAGGTCCAGAAGTCATGCGAGGCTAAGCTAAGCGTCCATAGGCCATGGTAAAGCCTAAAGGGGGGCATCATTTCACTCTCAAGAAAGCATCGGAGTCCCATAAAGGGTGTAGCCGGTGGAGTCCTCGATCTTCACATCGAAGATCTCGCCCGTCATGCGCTCGGCATCGCCCTCGAAAATCACAATCTTATTCTGCGTGGTGCGTCCGCACAGAGTGGACTTATCCGTCTTGCTCGGACCTTCACAAAGAACCTGCTGAGTCGTGCCAATCAGCGCATCATGCTTATCGCTCGCAAGCTTATTAACCACCGCGAGCAGCGCCTGATTCCGCTCCTCTTTCACCGATTCCTCAAGCTGCCCTTCCATCTCAGCAGCGGGCGTGTCCTTCCGCTTGGAGTAGCGGAAGATGAAGGCGTTATCGAAGCCAACCTCGTGAACACACCGAACGGACTCCTGAAAGTCCTCCTCAGTCTCACCTGGGAAACCCACGATGATATCCGTGGTCACCGCCATATCCGGGCGAGCCGCCTTCAGCTTCGCGCAGATCGCGAGGAACTTCTCGTTCTTGTAAGGACGCCGCATCTTTTTCAAAATGGCGTCAGAGCCACTCTGCATCGGGAAGTGAATGTGCGAGCAGAGCTTCGGAAGATAAGTAAAGGCCGCTACCAGGTCATCGCGAAACCCAATCGGGTGCGGACTCGTGAAGCGGATGCGCTCGATCCCCTCAATCGCGTGAACCGCTTCGAGCAGCTGCACAAAGGGACTCTTGCCATCCACTTTGTCAAACTCGGTGCGCCCATAAAGATTCACGATCTGGCCAAGCAGCGTGACCTCTTTCACCCCTTCGGAAACGAGACCCTCAATCTCTTCGACAATATCAGAGATCGGTCTCCCCCGCTCTTTCCCACGCGTGTCCGGCACGATGCAGAAAGAACAGCGCATATTACAGCCCTGCATGATGCTCACAAAAGCCTTCGCACGGCGCTTCTCGCGCGGGACATGATCACGGATCGTATTCTGGCTCCCCTCTTCCTCATCAGTATCCAGCACCCGAGCAGTGAGAACCTTCACCCCATTCAAATTGACTATTTCATCCTCCACTCGGCTCGTCTCCATCTCAGAGCCCACCTCATCCATCCGCGTCTCCAGCCGACGCGACAGCACGCTATCCACGTAGTCAAAAACACGATGATATTTCTGCGTCCCCACCACCACATCGAGGTGCGGGATGCGCTTAAAAAGTTCTTCACCCCGGCTCTGCGCCATGCACCCCATGAAGCCAAAAACGACATGCGGCCGAGAAACCCGGTGCTTCCCCATGATCCCCATCTTCCCCAGCGCCTTCTGCTCCGCCTGATCCCGCACACTGCACGTATTGATCAGGATGGCATCCGCATCATGCTCAGTAGGGGTAAGCGTGTATCCACGCTCCGAAAATGTCTGAGCAACCTGCTCAGAATCACGTTCGTTCATTTGTCACCCGTAGGTTTTGATGAAGACTTTTGGCATCGGAGACAGGAAGTAGCGCTAGGCGCAGGAAAGCTCAAGGGAGAACAGGAAAATCCTAAGGTCTAAATTTAGAAATATTAACCGCAGATAAACAGGATGAATGGGATAGAGAAGAGGATTTAGACTATCCTAGGAATGGCACCCTCAATCTCATCATCGCTTTTCAAGATCTGTGTCCATCCTGTGTATCTGCGGTTAGAGATCTCCCTGCGCGACAATCCGAACCCGACATGTCAGATCCGCAAGATCAAGAAAAGCCGAAGGTCCGTTGGTAAACTTACTTCTTTCCACCCTTCTTCCACCCCCTTCCCTGACGGTTTCCTGCATCCATCTCCGTGGCTTGCCCTAGGTCTCCCTGTGAAGTCATCCATGCATCGAGCTCCTTGCGGAGGGATTTGATGATCTCGGCATTCTCTTCTTTCCCCGCGATATTCTTCGTCTCCCGTGGATCTGAGACAACATCGTAGAGTTCTATGGCCGGACGCCTTTTGTAACGATTCACCAAGTAGATGGCGCGCGCGTCGCCTTTCTTCGCCAGCGCCTCCCACGATAAAAAACTGGGAGTCTTCATCGCGATGTTTCGAAACTCCACCTCCGGAGTGAGATTCACGATGAGCTTGTGGGTCTCCGAGCGCACAGATCGGATCCCGTAGTGCTCGGAACCCTCCTTGATCCCGCGAGTCGTCATCAAGCCGAAGACATGCGTCTTGTGCTGATCCACCTCCCCCTTCAGGACAGACAGGAAACTTTTCCCATCAAGCCCGGCAGGCACCTCATCTCCAGCGGCTTCGATAAAGGTCGGGCAGAAGTCGACATATTCCACCATCGCCTTGCACTTCTTCCCAGCCGCAATCTCTCCAGGCCAACGAGCGATCATCGCGCTTTGAAGCCCTGAGTCATAGCACGTCCACTTCGCAAAAGGAAACTGACTCCCCTGTTCAGAAGTCACTACCACGAGAGTATTTTCTGCGAGCCCATGCTTCTTCAGAAGCGCCAAGATATCGCCGACCTGCTGATCGTAATAGGTGATCTCAGCGAGATATTTTGAGTAACCCTCACGCGTCTCCGGAGTGTCCACGAGATCGGATGGAAGCTTCACCTCGGACGGCGGATACTGAGAAGCGCCCCCCTTATCCCAGGGCGCGTGCGGTTCATTCGAGCAAGCGAGGAGGCAAAATGGCGTCCCCTTCTCCTTCGAATCCATCATGAGGGATTCGATCACCTTCATATCCGGGTTATTGCCCTTCCCTGAATATTCGAATTTAAAAATGTCACGAGGCGAGATGTGCGTCTTCCCGCTCAGCGCCACCCGGTAGCCCAGTGGCTTAAGATAATGCGAGAGGCTCTTCGTGCCTTCTTTGACAAAGGTGTGGTTCGGATAAGCCCCACTCTTCACCGGGTAGAGCCCCGTGTAGATATTGTGCCGTGTCGGCGAGCACATCGGAGCAGCTTGAAAGCAGCGCTCAAAAAGCATCCCCTCCGTGGCAAGCCGATCGATATGCGGCGTCTTAGCCTGGCCTCCATAGCACCCGAGATCACGGAAGGTGCAATCGTCCGCCATGATGTAGACGATGTTGGGCCGCGCCTTCGCCGAAAGGCTGAACTGACAGGAAAAGAAAGACAGCCCAGCGATGAAAAACTTGGAAGAAATAGACATATAAGCGGCTTTGGTGAGAGCTACATTACCCAGAGAAACGTAACAATCATGTAAACAGGCGAGCTTGAAACGACCCTATTTCTCAATGGTTAATCCAGATCCAACTGGTAGGTTCTCCCTGTGGAAACACAAATCGACAGCTTCCTCCTCTACCTCGCCACCGAGCGTGGTCTCTCGGCGGCTTATCAGCTTTCGGTCCGCCAGACTCTCGACAAACTCCCACCCTGGGCGAAAAAAAACAGCCACAAGGATTGGCGCGACCTCGGAACGGACGAACTCGCTGAGTTCCTCTCTCACCTCCGCAAGTCCGGCCTAGAAGCTTCCTCCCTGCGCATCGCCCTCGTCCACGTGAAGATCTTCTTCCGCTTCCTCGTAAAACGAAACCTTCTCGAGGTCGACGCCGCCGAGCCGCTCCTCGCACCCAAGGCTGCGTCCAAGCTCCCCGAAACTCTCGGAGCGGAAGCCGTGACCCAGCTCCTCTCCTCCATCAATCCCGACAAGCGCCTCGGCCGTCGCGATCTCGCCATCATGGAACTCTTTTATGCCTCCGGCCTCCGCCTTTCCGAGATCTGTAATGCCCGACTCGAAACCCTCGACCTCGACGACCACTTCCTCCGCGTCACCGGCAAGGGAAACAAGACTCGCCTCGTCCCCGTCGGCGGACGCGCCCTCGACGCGCTCAATAAATACCTCCGTGGCGAGCGACCCGAGCTCGTCGGCAAAAAAACATCCTCCCACATCTTCCTCTCCATCCGCGGCGGCCCCCTCTCACCAGAGCGCGTCCGCCAGATTGTCAAAGAGCGCGCCAAAGCCGCCGGCATCGACCAAAACATCTACCCCCACCTCCTCCGCCACTCCTTCGCCACCCATCTTTTAGAAAATGGCGCCGACCTCAGGGTCATCCAAGAACTCCTCGGCCACGCCGACATCTCCACCACCCAGATCTACACCCACGTCGATCAAAAGCGCCTCAAAGCGGTTCACAAACAATTCCACCCCCGTGGTTAGCAACCCACATCTCCCACCCGCACCCGCCGATCTCACGCCTGCACACACCCGGCAGCATCGGGAAGAATGTGGCCCCGCCTTTTACCAAGCCTGCCTAGAGTTCGCGCAATCGCTCTGGCTTCAGAGAAAACCGGCGCAGGCACTTCTACAGCTGAATAAGTCATCTTTTGCCGAAGGCCCCTTCCCCTACGCCGCCTTAAAATGGTTCTTAGAGCATCGTGAAGACGACCTCTTCATCGGAAACCCCGTCCGTCACTTCCAACACCTCGCCACCCGCATGTCCGGCCCGCGCTCGGAAATCCGGATCTCCCGCGCCTGGGCTTGCTTTCATTTATCAAAAGCAATCCTCCCCGCAGAAGAGTTCCCTGAGGACGATTCACAGATTGAAAATGAAGCGCTTAAGATCCCCTCACTCGGTGAAGTCCTCGACTCTTTACCAGATTCAGAGAGATCCCTCTTCCAAATCCTTGCCATTTCCCAGCAAGCCCCCTAAACAATTCCCCAGCAGCACCCATAGCTCAACTGGATAGAGCAACGCACTTCTAATGCGTAGGTTACAGGTTCAAGTCCTGTTGGGTGTGCCACCTTCTACCTCATGTTCATCGTCTTCGAAGGAATCGACGGCACCGGGAAATCCACCCAGGTCCAATTCCTCGCCGACATGCTTCGCGCAAAAGGCAACGAAGTCATCACTTCTAAGGAGCCCACCGATGGCCCCCACGGAACCCGCCTGAGAAACTCCGCCGACACCGGCCGACTCTCGCCCCAAGAGGAACTCGACCTTTTCCATCTCGACCGCCGTGAACATATCGAGACCCTCATCAAGCCCGCCCTTGCGCGAGGTGCCGTGGTCATCCTAGACCGCTACTACTTTTCCACCATGGCCTACCAAGGCGTC
>JALZWA010000105.1 GCA_023299815.1 Akkermansiaceae bacterium | reverse complement strand
CGACTTCCGCGTCAGCGATAACCTCGTCTGCCACGAGAGCCACTCCCTCGAACTCCCGCCTGAACTAGAAGCCCCCGCCGCCGAAATCCTCCGCACCCTCGACACCGCCGGCCTCAACCCGCCCCTCCCCGGCGACCTCCAGACCACCACAAATCACGAAGCCGCCTACCGCTTTCTCTCCCGCACCGGCCAGATCATCCCCCTCGATCCCAAAGTCACCCTCAGCCGCAAATCCTACGAGGGAGCCATCGCCACCGTCACCGCCCACCTCACCGCGCACGACCAAGCCACCGCCTCCGAGCTCCGCCAAGAACTCGGCACCTCCCGCAAAATCCTCATGCCCCTCCTAGAGCGCCTAGACCGTGATAAAGTCACCATCCGAAACGGCGACCACCGCACACTCGTCCCATCATCGTAGCAGAGGCTCTCTAGACCTCCGCCCCTATAGGACCCATAAGATCTATCTCCTCAAGCAGGCTTCCCGTTATCCCATCCATCCGTGGTTCCCCCAATGAGCACCTCCCTCCCAAACCTCCAAGGCCCCATCGCCACCCTCGATCCACCCACCATCGCGCAAGGCCTCGCCGCCTCCCGCACCAGCCCGCGCAAAAGAATCATCCTCCCCATCCAGCGCAGCCAAGACGCCCGCGTCCAGCGCCTCGCCAACTTCCTCCAGCCCGGCACCTACATCCAGCCCCACTGCCACCCCGAGCCCCACGCCACCGAGTCCGTTTGCCTCCTCCAGGGTAAGCTCGAAATCCTCCTCTTCTCCGAATCCGGACAAATCCAGAACCGCTGGATGCTGGAAGAAAAAGGCACCCGCCTCATCGATATCGAGCCCGGCACCTGGCACGGCATGATCGTCCATCAAGAAGACACCGTCGTCTTCGAGGTCAAACAAGGTCCCTACGATCCAACCCAAGACAAAACCTTCGCCCCTTGGCCCCCGCCCGAAGGCAGCGAAGAAGCAGAGACTTATCTTAAGTCCCTCTTCTAGTTGGCTTTCGCATTACTTTCCGTAGACTCCGAGTCACATGCTCACTCGCACCCAACTTGCTGAACTCCTCGCCCAAGAAGGCCAGCCTGCCTACCGCGCCGATCAGATCCTAGACTGGATCTACAAAAAGCGCGCCCAAACCTGGGAAGAAATGAGCAACCTCCCGCCCGCGCTTCGCACCGCGCTCGCCGAGCAATACCCCCTCCGCCCGCTTACCCACACCCTCACAAAAGGATCCGCCGACACCACCCGCAAGTTCCTCCTCGAACTCCCCGACAAGCGCTACATCGAGACCGTCCTCATCCCCGCCTCCCCCGCCCTCTACGGCGAAACCTCAGACCGCCACACCCTCTGCGTCTCCTCCCAAGTCGGCTGCGCCTACGGCTGTAAATTCTGCGCCTCCGGACTCGATGGCTTCACCCGGAACCTCACCGCCGCCGAGATCGTCTCCCAGATCATCCTCGCCGAAGAACTCTCCGGCGAAAAAGTCAACAACCTCGTCTTCATGGGCATGGGCGAACCCCTCGCAAACTTCACCAACCTTTGCCAGGCGCTCGACATGATCACCTCGGACTGGGGACTCAATATCGGTGCCCGCCGCATCACCGTCTCAACCTCCGGACTCGTCCCGCAGATCAAAAAACTCTCCGACCTCCCGCAGCAAATCCGCCTCGCCATCTCCCTCCACGGCCCAGATGACGAAACCCGCGAAAAGATCATGCCGGTAAATAAGAAGTATCCCGTCGCCGAGCTCTTCGACGCGCTCCGCATCTGGAACTCCAAGAAGAACCAAAAGATCACCCTAGAATACATCCTCATCGATGGCATCAATGCCGACCCGCATCACGCCGCCATCCTCGCCAAACGAGCCGCCTCCATCCGCGCCAAAGTCAATCTCATCCCCTACAACACCGTAGAAGGACTCCAGTGGGTCCGCCCCTCAGATGAAGACTGCCTCCGTTTCAAAAGCGTCCTCACCAAAGCCGGAGTCTCCGCCACCCTCCGCCTCGAAAAAGGCCACGACATCGACGCCGCCTGCGGCCAGCTCCGCCTCAAAAAAGAAAAGGCCGAGATTTAAAAAGATCCCTCTTTCCCCGGTCGAGAACACGCTTCCCCTTTCTCAAAGAAAATCTGCACCAATCCGCGAGAATCCTTCTCCAATCTGCGTGAAAATCCCAATCTCCCAAAGCCTCAAAGAGACGACCTGCTCTTCGTGGATATCAACCTTCCAACCACCCCTCGACTCCCCAAGGACATACTCCGAAAGGCCCAACGGGGTCGATCTCATACCAGCCCAGCTCGAAGGGCTGGATCGCCTCATTCTGACCGACACCCGAATCTTTGACGCACTCCACCCACAAGGATCAAACGACCCCCTTGTCCTTCAAAAACGGGATCAGCTCATCCACCCCAAAGTCCGCCAGCACCTCGCCATCCCAGTTCATCGTCGGCGCCTTGGATTGGCCGGAGAGATCGATCATTTTCCTCATCGCCTCGGGATTCCCGGACACGATAACAGCTTCAACTTCGATGGCCTTCTTCGAAAGAAAATCGACGACCTCGACGCACCAAGGACAGCCGGGTTTGATGTAAAGAACAGGGAGAGATTTCATTTTTTGTAGGAGAGTAGGTGCAGATTCTAGAACAGGCAAGGAAGCCTCTATCAATTCAGCTCCTAGGACTCCTCCATCATCTCCAGCAGATGCTCCGCAAAGGTATTTCCCAGCTCAATCTGCCCCTCATGATTGTAGTGACCCTTATTGATCCGGTCGAAGTCGTCGGTATCAAACACCGCGACCTTCTTGAGCTCTTTCGCCACCGTCGCCTGAGCCGCTCGCACCAGCGGACCATTCCCCTCCGGCTTGTCAAAGGTCGGTAGAATCTGGCCCATGATAAAGGGCATTTCCCGCTCCTTGAACTCACGGCGCATGTCTTTGATAAACTTCTTAAGGCTCTCCTCATACTCCGCGCCCTTCCCCTGCGCCGCATCACTCTCACCCTGCATCCAGAGCATTCCATCGATCTCATACTTCACCCGCTCCTTATCGAGATTCTTAAGCGCCGCCTGAGCCGTCTCGAGGAAGCGCTTCCGCATCGTGCCGCTCTCGACATTCCAGTGCTTGTGCATCGAGGTTCCTCCCGAAGCCGTCTTGATCAAATAAATGGCATCATCAGGAAAGGCCTTCCGCATCGCCCGCCCGAAGGCTAGCTCCGGCCCAAAGCGCCCCTCATTAGCCGACACCCCCGGCCCGACGTCCTGCCACTCATTCTTATTCCAAATCTTCACCCCCTCCGGAGCCTTCTGCTCAGACTTCTTCAGCTCATCAAACAAACCCGCGCCAGACATATTCGACTGCCCGGCCAAGAGGAACACCCGTGCCTCCCCGGAAGCCTCCATCAAGCTCACAAAAAAGAGAGCAAACACCACCCTCACCAACGACCCCGCCCGTTTCTTTAAATCACTTTTCATCACCTTCCCTAGTCCAGCAAAGACGACCCCACAAGGAAAAGCCCCCGAACATGCATCGACGCCTCAAAAAAGAAGACGGAGGGAAAAAAGCTCCGGCTCCTGAACCCTCCTCTGCGAGGCTTGGACCATTTAGCCTTTTGCGTTGCCGCTAGGCGATCAACCTTCAATAGAACTCTTTCAATAGCCGTCACCTGTAATGGTCGCGGCTTTTTAGTGGCCAAAAACTGCCCCTCCCTTGCACCTCACCATCTCTACTTCGAGATCTCCTGAAAACCTTCGGTGTCCATCAAGATCGATACGCTCTCTGCCATCATCACCTCGTGTTTCGAGCTTCACGTTTTCAAAGGTGACCTTCTCAGCAGGTCGGATGTAGGCACCCCAAGCGGAAAGAACCTCGAAGAAGAACTGTGTCATCTTGCGAGCGAAAGGTTCATTCTTTACTCCCAAGTGCTAGTAAATACTCCTGATCCGCCTTGCTCAATTTTGCAAAGTCCACATCAACCGTCCGACCATTTCGCTGACGAATCCGCACGATCCCTACCTGAGGATCAAAAACCACTAAGACACCCTCAAACGACCTCGCTCCATCCTGACTCGTGAAGACGCGATTCTTGCTATCGTCTGCTTTTAAGAAAGCCACCTTTTCCTCATCCGCAGCTTCACTGGCCTCTCCCGTCGCTCCCTGCACTCTGAGCTTAGGAGTTGAAAAACTATAAATGAAGGCCATCGCCGCCGTGGTATGATTCCGAATATTTCTCCGGTAATACGAACTATCCGCATAATCCCGCCCGGGCAAAATCACATAAGAATCACTCCCGTGACAGCGCGCCAAATTGAACCAAGCCTTGTAATAATTCGAGATCTTCCTCTTCAGCTTTTCATCATCCGAAGCATAAACCCCCGCCAAGCCCCAAGTGAATCCCATCATGGCACAGGCATGACCATTAGGGAGGTCTTTATAGGCCGCATCGATGTTCTCCAGATGGAGCTTCATCATCTTGGAGGACTCATCTCGCTCATCCGAAAGCTGGTGAACGATGTAAGCCAAGCCCGACTTAGGCGCGAATTTATGCTGCGTGCTCTTTTTCCAATTCGTCCAATCCACGGGCCCATTATTCAACGTGAACTCACCTCCATAGGAGACCTTTCCTCCGTCGTTCGTTCCCATGTCTAAAAATGTATAACTCCGCTCAGGAGAGACCGGGTCAAACTCCACCCCGCAGTCTCCCGCGAGCTGCCAGGTCATCAGCGCCAGGCAAGTCGGCCACTGCATCGGCCCATATCCACCACCTCCACGCTCGGCAATCACGGTGTAAGGCGCGTGCCCAAAGCCGCCCTCATAAAGATCCTGATGCTTGTTCAAGACTTCCTGTGAAACCGGATTCTTCATCTTCTCCCGATCGTAGTGACGAATGGGCGCCTTCCACTGAGCGAGCTCCATCAAGTCCATGGTGCGCTTCAGCGTCTTGAGCACCTTCCGGTCCCCCGTCAGCAAGTGATACTCAGAAAGAGCTACTCCCTGAAACCCGAGGTGCCAAGCCCAGGTATCTTCCCGATAGGGTTCATTCCACTGCAGCGCCATTTCTTCTCCCGCACGAGAGACCTTTTTGTCATTGGATGACAGCATCGCCAGCGTCGCGACACAACGGCCCTGCGAATCCAACCCTCCCGGATTGTCCATGAGATACTTGTAAGCTCGCTCCTTCAAAATTTTCGTCTTCTCACAGTTGACAGGAAAAGTGTCAGCAAAGCGACCCAACTTCTCCAGCTGAACCGCGACCTCCAGCTTCTCGCCGCCCCGCTTCACCATCAGCTCGAGCACACCATCTTCCCCCTCACTATCCTCAATCGCCAAGCCGAGATCCTGCAGCGGTCCCTCCAAGCCATTCGAGTTACTTGCACCACCGAAAGTGTGCTTCCCGAACTTCTTTCCATTGGCTCCATAGACCTCGTCCTCCAGCTTCAGCATCTCGGTAGCTGGTGAGCCTGAAAAGACATACTTCACGATATAGGAATCCTCTTTGAGAATTCCTCGCGCTCCGGTGGGCCCCATATTGACCAAGAACCCGGGAACCTTCGCATCGGGGCCTACTTTCGTCGGCGTCTCCCAGCGTCCCTGATTCGTAGCATCCTTGATCGCAACCGCCTCCCCTACCAAGCCGCCAAAGAGCACCACCGCACACAAAATGCTCTCTCGCCTCGTAGTCCAAAGATTTCTTTTCCGGTTCATCATCGCACAACCAATATCAATAATGACCTAGGAGCAAAATCACAAAGAATCCCCTCTCTCTCGTGTCTCTAATAATTCTGTGGAATAAGCACCAAACTGAGCGACTCTCAGTCAGTGGATCTTATGGAGAAAATAGCCGCAGTCACTCTTGCGCACGCTGACACTCTTGCCGACAAACTCGATGCCCAAGCCGCAGCGTCCGCAAAAAAGCTTCCCCCTAAAACGAGCGCTGCATTTGCTCAGGGCGTAGAAGCCGTCAAAGAAGCCGGTATCATGAAGAATGCCAAAAAGGTGGGCGATCGAGCCCCACTGATCGAGATCGCTCGAATATTCTCGATGATATAGCTGATATCGTTGACACCAAGGCGCTTCTTGAAGGTAGAGAGAAGATTCTATTCGTTAGAAATGGAGATACTTAGCAGGTGAACCGAGTCACGATTCGTGGCGATACTACCAGTGGCATACTCCATTAAGTTCGTCACCTGATCTCCATCATCATCGTCCACTCCAGATCCGGTAATGTTATTTTGAGACAGTCAGACGGCGAAGTTGAAAACGCCTGGTGTCCCCCCGATGTCATGACTTGCGCGCCAGTTAGCGAAAACTGAAGGATCAGGGAGCGAGCTAGGGTCGATAAGAACGAGGCTACGACCTGCTCCATCAGCTTCGGTAGGCCAAGGTGCAGAATCTCCGTAGGTAAGTTCCAGAATAGGAGCTCCCGCATAACTCAGCTCCAGACGCTCACCCCCATTGGAAAGTTGGCTCGGCGCGCAGTCTCCGATGCTC
This sequence comes from Akkermansiaceae bacterium, assembly GCA_023299815.1. Taxonomy (GTDB): domain Bacteria; phylum Verrucomicrobiota; class Verrucomicrobiia; order Verrucomicrobiales; family Akkermansiaceae; genus SW10. Next base: position 3,217 of record JALZWA010000105.1, on the reverse strand, counting down.
GGATGGGAACTGCCGTAGCGATGGATGAAAGCATTCAAGTTACGGGCCACAATGACGCAGCTTTGTGCCGGTATCGCATAGTTCAGAGGGAATTCGAATTCGATCCCATCGTAAAAGCGGACATCGTCATAGAGCGCTCTCAGGACAAGCTCAGGCGGCACTTGCCCGAGTTCGATCTCGAACTCATGGCGCATGAACATGGTGATGTAAGCGTTCTGCATGTCAGCCAAGACGGTATTGTCATCGTTATCTCCGTGCCCGAATGGAGCCTGGCCAGTGAACCATTCACCATCAGCCGATTCATCATATCCGTTCTCGATCCAGCTCCTCCCAGCGCCATCGGCGGCAGGAAAGATGAACCCTTTGCGATAGCGCCAAGCAGAGTCGTCGCGCAAGATGTAGTCAGATGTAGCTGAGGGATTACTCGGGACGTTACCGGAAGATCTCCAACTCACTCCCAAATCGTTATCGAGATCGGAATGAATGATCTCCATCGATGGACTCGGCGAATCACCCACTGTCGGCCAAGGTCAGCCAAGTTGGTAGTCCACCTTATCGATAACCTCGCCAAAAGAGTCGTTCAGCGTGATTGTCTCACCCGTATTACTATGCTTTCCCACCCACGGACCGAGCGCTCCCGCATAACCAAAAAGAGCCTGAACCTCAGCAGGATCCTCGGCAATCACGAGGTAACCTCGCCCGGAAATCGATGTCCCGCTAGGAATCACAAAATCCGCCGAAGGATCGGCTGGAGTGGCACCAATCTGATTAATCCCGCTGGAGAAGAACCAACCGGATAAATCAAGAGCCTCGTCTGAATTGTTGTAGAACTCGATGAACTCGCCACGGCGGGTCTTATCGGCCTCATCGACATGGAGCTCATTGATGACAATGGCAGGGCTCGCAACCACCTCGGAAGAGGCTGTAAAAACAGACCTGCGCACACAGCAAGCGCCTTGGAGATCGAGAAGACGGAGAGATTTTCCATGCGTTGAAAGGAACGACCTGTCTAAACAGTCACAATGATCGATAGGGAGCCAAAAAACACCTTCGCCGCGCAAGAAGAACGAGCAAGCGGATATTCAACCACTAATTTGGCACCCTCCGAACCGAGAGATATCGTCGCCTTTTTGCAGAAAATGAAGTAAGATCGCAGCCACATGGCTGACCCACTTCATGGAGTAAAACTTGAGGAAATCATCACCTCCCTCGTAGAACACTACGGCTGGGACGAACTCGCCGACCGCATCCGCGTCCGCTGCTTCGCGAATGACCCTTCCGTCAAATCGACCCTCAAGTTCATGCGCCGCACTCCCTGGGCTCGTGACAAGGTAGAGAAGCTCTGGGTTGAGACCTTCGCCCCATGAAGCCGAGCTACCGGCTTCTTGCCCGAGCTTATGCCACCTGCGAGCGCTTCATCTTCTGGGATGCCCTCCAGCGCTGCCGCAGCGCCTTTATCAAAGACCTCCCCCAGCGCTGCCTCAGCATCGGCGAGGGCGATGGCCGCTTTGCTGAAGCCCTTCTCAAAGCCCACCCCGACGCCCAACTCGAGATCGTAGAGCCTGACGAAGCGATGCGCAAAGTAGCACGCCAGCGCATACCAAACCTCTCCTTCGTCCAACTCGCTGAGGCCAAACCCTGCGATGTCGTCGTGCTCAACTTCGTGCTCGATCTTTTCAACGAAGACGAAGCTCACCGCTTCCTCGACCAACTGCCGGACCACGAGATCATCATCGTGGGCGACTTTTTTCCGGAGGAAGTCGAAGGAAAGATTCCCCGCAAACTCGCAGGCACTCTTATCTGGATCATGTATCGCTTTTTCGCCCTCACCACGGGACTCGAAACGAAAGAACTTCCCCCCACCCGACGCATTCTCGAATCACGTGACTGGACCTGCATTCGAGAACAGATTCAATGGGGCGGCTTTCTGCGAGCCCAATACTGGGAACGCCATGTAAGCTTCCCCGTCAAGCGGACAGTTTTAAATTGGAGTATTGGGCCGGAGTAAGGTTGTTAAGGGATGCGTGAGGGCGCTCCTCGTTGTAGCTGATCATCCATTCCCAAGCGATCTCTCGAACTTGTTCGAGATCATCAAAGAGGTGAGCATCGAGCACTTCGTAGCGGAAGCTCCGGTTGAAGCGCTCGATATAGGCATTTTGAGTCGGTTTTCCGGGCTGGATATGATGAAGGGTCACTCCTTCTTTTTGACACCAGTCGATCAAGAGTTGAGCAATAAACTCAGGGCCATTATCGACTCTGATCTGCTCAGGAAGTCCTCGGCGTTCTTTGAGTTGTTCCAAGACCCGAACGACCCTCGCAGCAGGCAGTGAGCTATCGACTTCGATTGCGAGTGCTTCACGCACTCCTTCATCGATGATGTTGAGCGTGCGGAAGCAACGTCCTCGGTAAAGTGAGTCGCTCATGAAGTCCATCGACCACATTTTATTGGGAAGAGCAATCACCTCCAGAGGCTGTGCTTTTCGCGCAGGGATACGTTTCTTGGTGCGTCTCGGGAGGTTGAGTTTCATGGCGCAGTAAACTCGATAAACCCGCTTGTGGTTCCACTTCTTTCCTTGATGTCGAAGTCGATGATAGCACTTCCAAAAGCCCCAACGGCGATGCTTGGAAACGATTTCATTGAGGGCTTCGATGACATCTTTGTCATGATCTGGGTTCTTGGTAGAGGGTTGATACCAAAAGGTGCGACTCACTCCAGTGATCCGACATGCTTTGCTCACTGAGAGCTTTTTTACTTCGATGAGATGGCCAACGGACTCTCTTAGATCCGTCGGCTCCAGGGCTTTTTTTCAAGTAGATCTTTAATGGCATCATTTTCAATAGCGAGATCAGCATACATCCGTTTGAGCTTCGAGTTTTCAGCCTCTAGCTCTTTCACTCGCTTAAGTTCGGAGGCTCCCATGCCGCCATATTTTGACTTCCAGTTGTAGTAAGTTCCGGTGCTAATTCCGTGCTTGCGACAGACCGGATCAATTTTTAGGCCGCTCTCGACCTCCTTTAGAATGGAGACAATCTGGGTCTCGCTAAATCGTGACTTCTTCATCGGTTATTTAAGTTCAGTTTTTCAGGTTTGAACTGTCTTCTCAATGGGGAAGCTTACACAATCACCTGTCAGATCATGGTCGCGGAATTCCCAGAAATCGCCCTCTTTAAGAGTGCTCGAGAACTCGCCGCTTGGGCCGGGTTGACTCCGCGCCAC
>JALZWA010000104.1 GCA_023299815.1 Akkermansiaceae bacterium | reverse complement strand
CGACCCCGCTCCCTCAAATCTCGTCATCTCCGAGTTCCTCTACCACCCAGATCTACGCATCCGCCTCCGCGCCCAACTCTACCTCGCTGACCGCGACGATGCTCTCGCCCACTTCACCGGCGCCATGAACCAAACGCTCAATCCCATCGAGCGACTCCACGGCATCTGGGGACTCGGCATACTCGCTCGGAAAAATGACGACACCAATGCCACCAACTTCCTCTCTCGCTTCCTCGACAACCAAGACCCCCGCATCCGAGGACAAGCCGCCCAAGCCCTCGGCGAATCCCCGCTGAGCGACTCCACCATTCTCATCCCTCTCCTCCGGGATGAGTCCCCCCGCGTCCAGGCCCTCACCGCCCTTGCCCTCTCCCGCAAGCCCCACGCCGATGCCACCCCTGAGCTGCTACACATTCTCGCGCAGAATGACAACCAGGACCCCTACCTCCGCCACGCCGCCATCATGGGACTCATCTCCTGCGCGGGTGCCGATTTCATCTCCGCCCTCCACTCTGATGAAAGCCCCGCCGTCCGCCTCGCCGCCGTCGTCGCCCTCCGCCGTCTCTCTGACGACCGCATCATCAACTTCCTCACCGATCCCGATCCCAAGATCGCCGATGAAGTCATCCGCGCCATCCATGACAACTCCATGGAGAATGTCCGCCCGGCCCTCACCGCCCTGCTCGATGACTACACCACCGGCGGCCCCGGTCGCCCGCTCACCCGCATGATGCTCCGCCGCCTCATCTACTCCGGCTACCGCATCGGAGGAAAGAAAAACATGGCCCGCCTCATCAAGCTCGCGGCTAATAAACAGCTCGATCAAAACGAGCGCCTAGACATCCTTCGCCTCCTCTCCATCTGGGACAAGCCACCCCTCGCCGACCAATCACTCGGTAAGCACAACCCGCTTCCACCGCGTGATCCCGCCGCCACCAAAGCCGCTCTCACTGACCACATCGCCCCCCTTTTGACAGCAGAGAACGTCATCCTCGGCAAAGCCCTCTCGCTCATTCTCCAGTATAAGCTCAGCCACGACTCCGTCGACTCCGGCAGCCTTCTCAACATCGTGCGCGATGAAAAGACCCATGGCACCACCCGCTCCGAAGCTCTCAAATTCTTCCTCAGCGGGAATCCTGACAATGCCTCCGAGATCCTCAGCGAACTCACCCAAGCGAAGGATGACGCCCTTGCCAGCACCGCCCTCGATCTTGCCTCCCAGCGTGATCCCGCCGCCAGCCTCGCCGCCATCAAGGGAGCCCTCAACTCACACTCCCCCTCCCGCCGGCAGGCCGCGTGGAAGATCGCCGGAAAACTTCCCGCCGAGTTCTCCGTCCCCCTCATCCGCGATAACCTCAGCCAGCTCACCATTGGAAAAGGTGACCTCGCCTCCGCCCTCGAACTCATCAAGGCCGCCGAGAGTCGCGAGGAACCCGCCATCAAATCCGTCCTTGAAACCTATCGCAACTCTCTTCCAAAGGACGACATCTTCGCCACCTGGGCCCCCAGCCTTTCCGGCGGCGACCCTAAGAATGGATACAAAATCTACCAATCCCACGGCGCAGCCCAGTGCATCCGCTGCCACCTCGAAGAGAGTGGTCACGGCAGCGGTGCCGGCCCAAGCCTCCTCGGTGTCGCCCTCCGTCAAGACGCCCGCGGCCTCCTCGAATCCATCATCAAGCCCAGCGCACAAATCGCCCCCGGATTCAACCAAGCCACCGTCACCCTCACCAACGACCAACAAAAAACAGGTCTCATTTTACGAGAGTCAGAAGACTCCATCGACCTCCAAGAAGGCGAGAACGTCTGGAAAATCACCCACTCACAAATCAAGAAAACTGAGACTCTCAACTCCTCCATGCCCGCCATGGGAGCCGTCCTCACCCCCCACGAAGTGCGCGATCTCATCGCGTGGCTCTTGACTCTCACCAAAGAATCCGGTGAAACATCTCCCGCATATCAAGCCAAAGCGCTTGAACTTGCAAAATCAGAACCCGAGCCTACCACTCCAGCGATACCGAAAGACATGCCTGAAGAAACCGCCTCCAACATCGATCCAGCCATCTTGGAACTGGGCAAGCAGCTTTATGACAAGCCAGGCTCCTGCACCACCTGTCACCAGCCTGCAGGACAAGGAATGCCCGGTGCCTTCCCTCCTCTCGCCGAATCAGAGTGGGTCAGTGGCCCCGTGGAGAACATGATCAAAATCCAGCTTCAGGGTCTGCAAGGTCCCATCACGGTCAATGGCACCCCCTACAACGGCATCATGATGCCCATCAACGACGCCATCTTCCCACAGACCGATGAAAACATCGCTGCCGTCACCACCTACGTCCGGAACGCCTTCGGAAACTCCGCCTCCGCCGTCACTCCAGAAATGGTCGCTGCCGTGCGCGCAGAAGGAGGCACCGGATTCCTCACCGCTGATATGCTTCTCGATCCTACTGCTCCAGTAATCGGAGACAAGCCCACCGGCCCCCTCGCCGAGATCCCCTCCAGCGGCCTCGGAGCCTCCACCATGGGCATCACAGCCTTCCTCCTCATCGGTATCCTGTCCGTTCTCGGAATCGGCCGCATGATGGCCACCAACAAATAGGCTCCAAAGCCTCACACCCAACTTTCAAAAAGGCGCTCTCGAAACAGAGCGTCTTTTTTGTGCCTAGAACCAAGTCCCTTCTCCCTCAGCGATCTCTGTGGTCCAGAGTCCCCAACCACGCCCCCCTCAACTCAGACTGACAACTCTTCTCTCCCCACTTGAAAAGTCTCGCACCTCAGTCACTTTACAGTCCAAAAACCACATTTCAGTTCCCTCCCCTCCCACTTCCCTATTCACTCCCTCCCACATGCCTGAGTTTTCCTTCGAGTCCCTGACTCTGCGCCAAGAAATCGGCGCTAATTCCTACGCCCTCCGCATGGGCAGCGAGACCGTCATCCTCGATGCCGGAATGCATCCTAAAGAAGAAGGCGATGACTCGATCCCCCGCTACGGGAATGTCAAATTCGACACCGCGAGCGCCATCATCATCTCCCACTCCCACCTCGATCACTTCGGCACCCTCCCGCTCGCGCAGCGCGAGCACCCCTCCGCCCCCGTCTACCTCACCTCCGGCTGTGCTGCGCTCGGCGAAGCTCTCCTTCATAACTCGATCAATGTCATGACGAGTCAAGCCGTCGAGCTGAACCTCCCACAATACCCCCTCTTCGAGCACCGCGAGGTCGACTACCTCATCGATAACTGGGCACCCCGGAACTACGAAAAACCCTTCGACCTCGTCCCAGACACCGAGGGCAGCGCAAAGGTCACCTTCTACGACGCCGGCCACATCCTCGGCTCCGCCGGAGTCCTTTTTGAAAAGGAAGATAAGAAAATCTTCTACACCGGAGACGTCCATTTTAGAGACCACGCCCTCATCAAAGGAGCCAGCTTCCCCGATCTCGTAGAGCCAGATGTCCTCATCATGGAAACCACCCGCGGCACCGATGAGCGCCCCGGCGGAGACATCCGCCCCCAGGAAGAAGAGCGCCTCCTCAAGCACATCCAGCGCACCCTAGAAGAGGGCGGCTCCGTCCTCATCCCCGTCTTCGCCATCGGCAAAACACAGGAAATCCTCAGTCTTCTCGATGACTTCATCCTAGAAGGCGCCCTCCCCGAGAACACCCCCATCATCATCGGCGGCCTCAGCACAAAGATGACCATCATCTACGATAACTTTTCCCGCCGCACCCGCCGCACCAAGCCCGGCTTCGAAATCCTCAAAGACATGTCGGTTAAGACCGGCAGCAAAAAAGGCTCCCGCGAACCCATCAAGTGCAAGCCCGGCGCCATCTACTGCCTCTCCAGTGGCATGATGTCAGAAAAAACGGTCTCAAACATCTTCGCCCGCGAATTCCTCCCCAACCCGCTCAACACCCTCCTCTTCGTCGGCTACGCTGATCCCGCCACTCCTGCAGGTCTCATCAAAGAAGCCTCCACCGGTGACCTCATCCGCCTCGATGGCACCCACAAAATCCCACTCAACTGCGTCGTCGATGAATTCGACTTCTCCGGCCACGCCCACCGCGATGACCTCATCGAATTCGCCGTAAAGATGAAGCCCAAGAAGCTCCTCCTCGTCCACGGCGACCCACCCGCCGTCGCATGGTTCAAAGAGCAGCTCAGCGAAAAACTCCCCGACACCGAGATCACCGTCCCGATGCCCGGAGTAAAAGTCATCCTTTAGCCACTCACCCCATGAATCGGCTCACCATCCCTGTCATCATCACCGCGCTCACCACAGCCCATGCGGATGACATTTTAATCACCGCAACCCTCCGCCTTCCCGCCGCACGGGATGACGCCAAGCTCCCCTCCATCACCCTCATCCACCAAGGTGAGAGTAGTCGAGCTGAGTAGCCCCCCATCAAGCGCCCTTCTCCACCGCAGGCTACGCCACCCTAGCCTACGACATCCGAGGCCACGGTGACTCAGGCGGCACCTTCCCCTCTGCCGACTTCGATGACCCAAACACCATCACCCAGGACCTCGAAACCGCTCTCAGCTTTCTTGAAAATCACCCCAGCATCGACATCGACCACCTCGGCATCGTCGGGGCCTCCGTCGAGGGAAACCTCGCCTCCGAGCAAAACCTCAATCTCCTCCTCCGGAGATCAGGGAGGCCAGCACGCCATCTGGGCAACCGAGCTCCACGGCGTCTCCATCTTCGTCTCGGATCCCACCCTCCTCAGCCGAGTCATCGGCTTCCTAGACGACACCATCTAGCGAAGAACCTCCTGACACTCCTTACCAAACCCTCAACTCCGGCGAGGATAAATCATGGCCACTTGGCGGATTCAAAGTGGAAGTGCGTCAGTCAGTTCTTAAATAAAATGGATGCAGGGGTTTTTCTTTCAAGGCATTTACGTGGACGTGAGTTGAGCTTTTTCTCGACCTCCTGGATCTGGCCTTCAGTGATCTGATCGAAGTTAATTCCCTTTGGAAAATACTGCCGGATGAGGCCGTTGGTGTTTTCGTTGAGACCCCGTTCCCACGAGCTGTATGGATGGGCAAAGTAAGAAGCACTATCCAGAATGGCGTCGATTCTAGCGTGAGCTGAAAACTCTTTGCCGTTATCAAAGGTTAGGGTGTGGAGCTTTGAGCGATGAGGAAGAAGCCTCACCATGATCGCCATCGCGACAGCATCAGCGGTCTTGTTGGGGACTTTGGCGATGATGGTATAGCGGCTCTTTCTTTCGACCATGGTTACCAGAGCTGAACCTGACGATCTTCCAATGATGGTGTCCATTTCCCAGTCTCCCAAGCGGGAGCGCTCTTCAACAACAGCTGGGCGATCTTCAATTCAGATCGCGTTTGGGATTCTACCACGGTTGTCTTGGGTCAGACTTCTATTTCGATAGGATTTGAGCTTGTGACGGAGGTGGATGTGAAGATCTTCACCGGCTTCTTTATCAGCATAGATTCTGAGATAAATCGTTTCGTGACTGATGGCTGGCAGCTTCAACTCCTTGAGTTCGGCACTAATTTGATCCGGGCTCCATTGCTCTGCAGTGAGCTTCTCAACGGCAAACTGCCACGATTCCGGCGAGCAACGCGGAGAGCGACAAGATGCAGATTGGGAGCGTTGTTGAGCCGAGTGATCTGCGTGGGCATATTGATAACCACCGAACTCAGTGGCGTTGCGCTTGAGTTCGCGGGTAATTGAAGACCGAGCGCGGCCTAGGGCTGAGGCAATGATGGCAGGCGAGTCGCCTTTGCGCTTCATTGTTGAAATGGTATGTCTCTCTACGCGGGTCAGGTGGGTGTATTTCATGTGGCTCAGGTTCGGTTTTTGTCGGCGAAACCAGTGCTGATGAAATCAGCTCCTACCCCGCTCTTCAAACCAACCAGTGCACTTCCGGTTTGAATCCAAGGGTCAAAAAAAGATTTTTTACATCATCTCTAAAACTCCTCCTTAAACAGGCCGTTCACCAAGAGGCGCTTGGCTCTGCCCAGACGAGCGACTAAGCTCCCACGCGATGCTCGAAACAGTCTTCATAGATACCATCACCGTGGATGAGAATTCCCGTTCCGCATTTTCCTCGACGGAACTCCCTCAGACCTCGCGAGGTGAACTTTGGATCAGTGAACAGCAAGCGTGCTTAAATCTACGCTACCGGAGTTCCCCTCCATCTTATGAAAGCGACTGGCATGTCGCCGGTGACCCCACGTTGATCATCGTCTCGACCGGGTGCTTAGAAATTGAACTGAGGGATGGCTCTCGGAAAAGATTCTCTGCCGGAGAGAAGTTCATCGCTGGTGATGCTTTACCACCTCATCTTGAATTTGATTCCACTCAGCATGGGCATCGCGCCCGTGTGATCGGCGAAGATGAATTCACCGCGGTCCACATCAAGCTCGGGACGATCAAGCGCATCTGAAGGCTTTTAGCAATTTCTTAAGACTGGCTCGCAGCCCTCAAGTGCGCACGAACCAAGATTGAAAATCTCGGCTACGTTCTCCCGATGCGGCAAACAAAAGATAAGGAGACCTTTTTTAGTCCTAGGTTTTCACACCCTCTGCAGAAGACAAGGCGGAGCCATGTCTCTCCTTTATTAGAGTCACTTATCGGTGCGCAGCTCCTGCATCGCTTCCGCGAAGCGCTCGCCCAGAAGCAACTGGCTCTTCGCATCAAAGTGAGTGCCTGGGTCCCAAGTCGTCAGGCCCTTTGCTGAGACTAAGCCGCAATTTTCATCCGCCTCACTGGCCTTCTGGATCGCGGTGCGGACTTTGTCTCGCTTGCCGTTGTCATAGACTTGTCCCAGCACGATGGGCAATTTGGGCTTATTCAAATCTTCACGAATCCGCACCATCAATTCCGCCAAGCGCTTTTCATGAAGTTCGGACTTCGCCTTCGAGTCCGACTCCCCCTGATGCCAGATCATGCCACGCAGGATCGCGCTGTGGCCGTCCTTCTTGAGCTCAGCACGCGCCTTTTGAATCGTCTCGATGAAGTTTCGGTAAAGCGGTCCTTGAGTGTCGGGCTTCCCCTTTTCGCCCGGTTTCCAATCGGCTCTTAAATTCGTCCCGCCCTTCGAGGCTTTAATGAGCGCGAAGCGCTTCTCCGGCTGCGCCTTGGACAGCGCAGAGACAAAGCCCAGCTCCGGCCCAAAAGTCGGCGATGGCAGCCCCTCCTTATATTTCGGAGGAATGCTATAACCCGGCGCCAGCGGCTTCCACCCGTCTGATGATTTCAAAGGGTTCCCATAATAAATCAGCGACTTCTCAGAAGGCTTCCGCTGCTCGTCTGTCAAATTAGCAGACTTCCCTCGCCCATCCATATTCGATTGGCCCGCGAGAAGGTAGAGTTCGAATTCTTCTCCGAAGGCGGGGAGGACGAGGAGGAGGAGAAAGAGGAGGGTAATTTTCATAGGTTGAAGGATAGTCGTCTCGGCTGTCTTCCCCGCAGAGCAAGTGAGGTAGAGAAAGAGGAGGGTGAATTTACTTGGGGACTGCCTGAGGAAGCGGCTCTTTTTGCAGCTTGATGATCCCTTTCACAAGGGCGCTTTTCTCAAGATTCTCGAACTTATCCGCGCGCAACCAATAGCGTCCTTCGTGCTTCTCTTTCAAAAGAGCGATACCTTGGCTGTTCGGCTTGATGTCATAGAGTTTCCTCTCTCCTAGCTTCAGACGCCAAGTGACTTTAATTTCCTCACCCTTTTTTGAGTTTTTGAGAGGATCAGCAACTTCCAGCTCGGCGCGAACCCATTCTCCATCAATCACTTTATTTACCAGCTTTCCCGCGAAAATAACTTCGGCCTCACGAACCCGTTGTTCGAGAGGTTTCATCTTTGCCTTGATTGCGAAGGTCGCGGGGGAAGCAATCATGAGGAGAAAGAGGATTAAGGACTTCATTCTGTCTACTACTAGCGCCGGATATGAGATTTGTAAAATCCCCAAGCTTCTCTGGAGAATTATTCACTGCGAGACGCCCATCAAAATTTGTCGCCAGATTTTACTCAACTCGGGACTCGCGGCGGCGAGTTCTTCGGCTTGGAATTTTGCTATGTAGGAGGTTCTTTATTGGACCAGCTTTCAGAGAAAAAATAGGTCCACTCGCCGAATTTTGAAATTTCGCCTCTTACTCTAGAAGCTGACGCAGTAAACTAAGGAGTGACTGAGATAAACAGTGATCCAGCGCCCCAAAGTTTGCCTGAATTATCCGACTCGGAAAGGGAGCAGCTGGCAAAATCACTGAAGACCTATTCTGGTGAAGGAGTGCACAAGGGGTTTGCGATCCATGGAACAGATGAGCTGACCAGCGAATGCTTGGTTACTGAAATTCCTGGGACACCCGCTGGAGAGGTGAGCATTTGCGGGGCTAAGGATTTCCTGATCGATGAATGGCGGCAATTTACCGGAACAGACGGTTCCGTTCAGACAGTGCGATGTGCTTCTGCAGCAGTTTTAGAGATGACGGATGCGCCGGTCCATGTCCATGCATGCACGCTGGAATATTACATCGTTTTGGAAGGACGCGGGAAAATGATCCTTGGCGCTGAGCCGAATGAAAAGATCGTGAATGTTCAAAAAGGGAGCGTGATCCTCCTTTTACCCGGAGAGCCCCACGGGATCGTTTCGGACGATCCGCAGATTCCGATCAAGGCACTGCTCACCTTCTCACCCGGATTGGCTTCAAAAGACCAAACGGAATTCCGAGATGAAAAGATCCTCTACCCGAGGACCTCCGCGCGTCTGCAACAGCTGATGGGCAAAAAAGGCTGAGTGTGGATAAAAGCGCAAGCTCACGAGCTGGCTTAGCGACCTAAGATTCCAACAGCCCGTGACACGAATCTCTTCACCTGCTTGCGGGCGGAGAAGACAAACAAGATGGTCGTCCTACGGCTTTTCTACTGAGAAATCCCAACAAGAACCTGGCGCCAGATCTTGCTGAACTCGGGGCTCGCGGCGGCGAGTTCTTCAGCTTGGGATTCGGCGGCTTCTTGCTGACCGGAGAGCCAGGTGAAGGCGATGGCTTGCTCGCGCATGGCGAGGCGCGCGGTGACATCAGTGCTGGCATTGAGGGCCGCGAGATGGACGCTGAGGAGAGAGGATGTTTTGAGCTGACTCCACTCGAGGTCCCCGCCCTTGGCTTGCTGGGCTCCTGCCGAGGTCGCACCGGTGAAAATCTGAAGATCTCCTGAGATAGTCTCGGCTTCCCAAGCGGGTAGCTTTCCAAGTTCAGTTAAAAAGGCGCTGCCTTGATTGAGAAGATAGGTCCAAGCAGCGGTGGCGGCGGGATGTTCTTCGATATCCTCTGGAAGGATGACTTCACCTGCGAGCTTGAAGCGACGCTGAGCCGCTAGGTCACGCATTTCTTCGATTCGCTGAGAGAAATCAGGCTCGGGTTCGATGATCGGCGTGAGCTCGAAGCCTTTGCGAAGACGGGTGAGGTAGATCTGCTTGGCGCGGATGTTAAAGCGGGCGCGTCCTTTGGTCTTAATGAGGGCGAGGCGTTCTTCGAGGTCATGGAGCTGACTCTGGGCTTCTTCCGGCGTGGTGGGGTCGCTCTTGGAATTGGACTTGGCGAGGAGGGCGGCATCATGGAGGTATCTTTCGGCCTGCTTTTGATAGATGGAGAACCATTCAAAATCCTGCCGAATTCCCGAGTCGCTCATCTGCTTCAGAAGTGGGGTCGCCTCTGAGAGCATGCCCTGCTCCCAGAGCTTGAGGGAAATAGCGGTGAGGCCCATCCAGCCGACGATTCCCTGAGGCTCGCCAGAAAGGTCACTCATGGGAGGAGACTCGACCTTACTGAGGACGAGGGCGATGCGCTCAAGCTTCTTGCTCGCATTGCTCTTCTTAGAAAGCTTGCTGAGCTGGCGATGCGCTGCTGAGGCGAGCCGGCGGGCGTCACCTGGGCGGCCATCGAGCGAGGCACTGATGCCGGCCTCGATCTCAGCAAAGGAGCGGGTGGGCTCGCCAAGGGCGACATCCTTACTGAGTTTGAGGAATTTTTTTTCCGCCTTCCGAAACTCTCCCATGGCGACAAAATTTCGGGCACGGGACCAGGATTCAGTAAGGTGCTTGTTGGCATCGAATGATTCTTCGACGGCGACCATCTCGGTGGCCTGCGGCTCAATGATGACGCGCTTTTCCTCCTCCTTATCCCAAGGCTTCAGGGCGAGGATCCCGGCGGTGGCTCCTCCCAAAACCAAGACGGCGGCAGCAGGAACGAGCCAGCGATTTTTCTGCGCACGGCGCTGCGCGCGAGTCCCGATGTCTTCCGGCCCGCAGGCACTGGTGGCCTCGCTCTGGGCTTCGCCAAGAATGTTAAGGACTTCTTCGTAAGATCCCCAGCGGTGCTTGGGCTGGTAGGCCATCATGCGGTCGATGGCCTCACAGGTCTTATCGCCCAACCAGGGGGCGACTTTTATCAGACGAGGAATCGCTTGCTTGGCGCGGCGGAGGACCTTGGTGCCGGTGCTGGTGGATTCAAAAGGCGGCTTGCCTGCGAGCGCATGGTAGAGGGTGGCACCGAAGGCATAGAGGTCGCTGCGGAAGTCTTCCGTGCTGCGCTCCAGTGCCTCGGGTGGGACGTAGTAGGGCGTGGCCCAGACTTCTTCAGCGGTGGCCGATCCGCCTTGGGTGATGAGGGCGAGGCCGAAGTCGACGAGCTTAGCGCGGCCTTCTTCATTAACGAGGATGTTCCCGGGTTTGACATCGCGGTGCAGGACACCGGCGTCATTAGCCGCGCGGAGGCCCCTGGTCACTTGCAGGGCGATGTCGAGCACCTCGTCTTCCGGAAGTGCGCCACGCTCCGCCATGATCGCCTCAAAGCTCTGGCCACGGAGAAGCTCCATGACGAGGTAGAAACGATCATAAGCACGACCTACGGTATAGACCTGGACGACGTTGGGATGATTCACCGCCGCGGTGAGGCGGGCCTCGGTCTCGAAGGCCGCGACGCGCACTTCATCGGCGCTGTAGTCTGCATTTAGGACCTTGACGGCGACCTCGCGATCGAGCGTGCGGTCGGTCGCGAGATAGATGACGCTCATTCCCCCGGTGGCGTAACGCCGCTCGAGGTAATATTTCCCCAAGTCTCGCTTTACCCGAGTCTCTGCGCTGCAATGCGGGCAGATGACATTGGAAAAGGGCTCAAAAGTAGTGACATCAAGCTCTTCTTGACAACCCGAACAGAATTCAAGAACCGGAGCGATGGGCTCGGCATCAAATTCGGGGTCGGTCGGGGGCTCGCTCACGATGGACTCGGGAGGTAAGGCTTTAGCGTCCCTCACTCAGACCCGAGAAAGCGCCTTCGCTGGAGCCTGCAGCAGGAATGTTCCATGGAAGACTGCTCTCATCAGAACCTTTGGGCGGGACTGGCCTGCGCTCAGCAATCTGGGTATTGGCACAGGAAAAAAGGGCGAGCGACATGAGCGGAAGAAGGAATTTCATAGGTCAGAAGTTACAGCAGGAGTTCGGTTTGAAAAGTCTCCATTTTCTGATCCGCGCGCGACTCGCTAGAGCGGGTCGCCATTCTTCAGCTTCGGCTTGGGCATCAGCCACTCGACACAGCCGGGAACGAGACGCTGCCAGGAAAGGGCACGGACGAGTTCGGCCAAGAGATCAGACTCGCTGCGGCGAGAGACGAGCGCGCTTTCGTCAAGATAGAGAGCAACCGTCTTGGCTGCTTCCCGCTCGACCGGTAAAGTCAGCCAAAGCGCGATGGCTGCCGCTCCTAAGATGGCGAAAATGATCGCGATCCCCATCATGGCCGTGAGCGGAGTGGCTGCGATGGCGAAGGCCATGATGACGATGGAGAAGGAGGGCATGGCCCAGCCAAACTTGACCGCCCAGGCGCGCCAGCCAACGATTTTTTCCTGCCTCCGCGCCATGAGAACAAGTCCGGCGAGGAGCCCAGCGGCGGCGACGTCTTTAGCGACCTTAGACTCGGCGATGGAGGGCGAGAGAACGAGCCGTTTGGGTCCAAGAGGGAGAAAAGGGCGCCTTTTTTCCTCAATCTCGACATCTTTGATGCACGCTTTCTTTAAGATTTCTTCAGCAAACTGCCGTCCCGTGAGCGAAAGCCGAGCGCCTCCTTGATGGATCAAAGTCCGGTCGCAGAAGAACTTCCGCGCTAAGATCGAGCCGACCACAGGGAGGATTCCGCTCATCAGAAGTAATTTGCCAATCATGCGCTCGCTTGAGCATCACCCCAGATCGGTGACTTTTGAATTTCAATTTTCATCTTTTTGCGCAAACTCCGCCGCCACACCTCAAAATCCACACGTTATGGCCGAAGATCAACATCCCCAACCTCAGCATTCCCCTGCCCCGCAGGCGACCCCCGCATCGAATCAAAACCTGATCATCGGGATCGTCATGGGAGCCGCCGTGCTCCTTCTCCTTCTCCTTGTCATCACCCAGCAATTCGGCGGTGTCGG
>JALZWA010000103.1 GCA_023299815.1 Akkermansiaceae bacterium | reverse complement strand
CGCTACGCTCGCCCTGGAGTTTCACCTCGCAAATCTGTGATGGGGCTCTCACAATAACAACCTAAGATCAGACAGAAAAACGTCTCACTCATTATTCCTTAGCTGTTTGAAACGCCCGCTCATATGAGATCCTATATTGCAAGATCCTGCCTCGTTTTCCTCTGCTGCCTCGCCCTCCCGGCAGTGGCTGTTGAGCCTTCTATTCTGGGGACTTGGCAAAATACAAATGACCCTTTGGACTTCCGCCTTTATAAAACGGGAAACATTTACCAATCTAACGATAACGGGGAACTGTCCGTCTTTCCTGTTTTGGGATATGAAGAGGGCCGCATTGTCATCCCCGATCTCGGCCAAGGAATGCGCGGAGGATTCGTGATCAATTACACCCTCCAAAAAGACATCCTCACCATTACGAAAGGGAAATCTATTTTGAACGGCATCTTAAGAGGAGAGCGCAACACAACGTTCCAAAGAGTGACGGATGACGCTGCCGATATGACGCTCAAGGGCACCCCGATGGGTCCCAAAAAATCTCGACGTCTAGACAAGGACACTGCGAAAGCCATCAGCGAAAGTCTCATCACGCGCATGCAGCGAGATCAAAAATCACGAAGCTCGGGGAAATATGGGGACGAAGCGATCAAGGGGCAGGCTGACGATTACACCTGGCTCAAAGAAACGATCATACAACACGGGTGGATCGACACCAAGCGCTTCGGCCCACAAGCGGTCCAATCCGCCTTTCTCATCGCTCAACACTGCGTGGATATGCGGCTAAGACTCGCGGCCCAACAGGGACTTAAAAAGGACATGGAGAGCGGGAGCCCTGTCCATGGGATGCATGCTTGGATCTATGACCGGAGCCGCTTGTTCTACCGTGGAAACCAGCGCTACGGGACACACTATCGCCAGCTCCGTTCTGGTGCGATTGAGATCCTCCCTCTAGAATCAATCAGCAAAGTAGATTCATGGCGTAAGAAAGCGCGCATGCCTTCATGGGTTTCTCTGAAAGAAGCTCTCGCACATCATTCTGCTAATAAGCGCGTTATCATCGCTGATTCATTGAGGACAGCTCATCAAGTTCCGAGTTCTAAAACAAATAAATGAGGGCTCTGATCATAACCGGTTTCTCCCTTTTCTGCGAGAACCTTCTTGCCGAATCCGACACTCTCATCCCTCTCCGGCTTAAGGAAATGGCGCGCGCCGACCGCCTTCCTGAGTCGCGCTCGGCTAGCCCTTCGCTTTTCCAGTATTCACCAGATTCTCACCTCCCCGATTCTACCCCCGGCGAGACTTGGCTCGGTGAAGCTTTCTCTCTCTCCGCGCAAGCCCAACTCGATAGACTCTCGGCCGCCAAGGCGGCCGCCGATCTTGCAGGGGTCCTCTCAAAAGAATTTCTCTCTTCCGCTCTAGAGGCTCCCCTTTCTCAAGAAGAAGGAAAGCTGATTCACGAAGGAGAAGGGGGAGCTTTAAAATCAGCATCACCGGAAAGCTTCGCTCAACAGCTCACGGCACTCGGAAAACTAAAGATCAAGATCATTAGCACCGGTGAGCTTACCACTAGGCTCCATGTCGAGGCGGACCGATCTCTCCCAAAGAACTCAGAATATTCCGCCACGTGGGAATGCACTTGGGAGCCGGGCACTCCTCCCCTCCTTGCGAGCTTACAAGTGGAGAAATTTAAAACAATCCACTCGGCCGGTCCTTGGATGCAGGACCTTACGAGTTCGGTCATCGGCCATAACCCGCGCTTCTCTCCTCAGGTCATGCACGGCATCGAATTCTGGACCGAGCGCATCACCCGCATCGGCGATCTCGCGATGAGCGGACACCACGGGATCGCGGTGGGCGATGTCAATGGCGACGGACTGGAGGATCTCTACGTTTGCGATGGCGGCAGCCTGCCGAACCAACTCTACCTGCAACAACCGGATGGCTCGGCAAACGAAGTCGCCGCAGACTGGGGCGTGGCTTGGTTAGAGGATTCACGGGGCGCGTTGCTCATCGATCTCGATAACGATGGCGATCAAGATCTCGTCGTCGCCACCATCGCGATGATCGCCTTTGCGGAAAACAACGGCGCGGGAAAGTTCACTCTCCGGGGCGGATTCCCCGGTGCGCCTTATCCTTTTTCACTCAGCGCGGCAGACTTCGATAGCGATGGCGACCTTGACATTTACACCTGCGTCTACAGCGCTGGCGATGACGCTCTAAATCGGGGTTTCGAAGCCGACTCCCCCATCCCCTTTGACGATGCTGAAAATGGCGGACGTAATGTCCTTCTCGCTAACCTCGGTAACTTCAAATTCCGCGATGTTACGAAGCAGGTTGGGCTTGATCAAAATAACACCCGCTGGAGTTTCGCTGCTGCTTGGGAAGACTTTGATCGCGATGGTGACCCTGACCTCTACGTCGCGAATGACTTTGGCCGCAACTGCCTTTATCGAAACGATGCTGGCCGCTTCCGTAACATTGCTAGGGAAGCGGGAGTCGAAGACATCGGAGCGGGAATGTCGGTCTCTTGGGGTGATGCTAATCGAGACGGCGCTGCTGATCTGCTCATAGGAAACATGTTCTCATCCGCCGGTCGGCGAGTTGCTAGCCAAGGCCACCTCGATGAAGGACTCACCCGAATGGCCCGAGGAAACAGCCTCTTCACCGCCAACGGAAAGACCTTCCAAGATCGCAGTGAAAGCACGGGCCTCACCAATGGGGGCTGGGCCTGGAGTTCAGCTCTCGCCGATCTTGATAACGATGGCTGGCAAGACGTGATCGTCGCCAATGGCTACCTGACCAACACGCGCGACGATGACTTGTGAAGCTTCTTCTGGCGTCAGGTCGTGACGCCCTCTGAAAAGATCGATGACTACGCCCGCGGCTGGTCGAACCTCATGAAGCTTGTGCGTAATGGTCACTCCTGGAGCGGCAGCGAGCGGAATCGCTTTTTCCTGAATGGTCAAAATGGCAACTTCCACGAAATGTCGCACCTCGCCGGGCTCGATCAGATCGAGGACGGCCGCGGCATCGCTATCGTGGACTGGGATCAAGATGGCCGTCTCGATCTCTGGTATCGGAACCGGAATGCCCCCCGCCTCCGCCTCATGCTGAACCGCCGCGGGAGCGCTCCCGCTCTCGCCATCAAGCTAGAAGGAACCACCAGCAATCGCGATGGTATCGGTGCGGTCGTCGAGCTCCTCCCTGTCCGCGAAGATCAACGTGCGGTCCAGTCCGTCAGAGCCGGAGACCTCTTCCTTTCCCAATCCAGCAAGACTCTCCACTTCGGCCTCGGTAAAAATTCCAACTACAGTAAAGCCTCTGTCGTCTGGCCCGGAGGAGAACGTGAGATTTTTGAGGGCATCGGCCCAAAAGGCGGACGCTTTTTTCTCAAACAAGGCAGTGGCAAGGCTAGCTCTCTCTCGCAACGCGCTCCTGTTGGCCTCAAGGCCCAAGACCTCCCCCTCGCCTCAGACACCAGCGGCAAGGCCCGCATCATCCTGCCCGCTCGCGTTCTTTTTCCAAAGATTACCTTCCGGAACCCAGCTGCTCAGAGCAGAAATCTCCCCGTCGACCGCAAACCACGCCTGCTCCTCCTCTGGTCCGGCAGCTGCGCGCACTGCCAGTCATCGTTGAAAAATTTATCAGCTCAGGCCGATGCGATCCGTGCCGCGAAACTTGAGGTCCTCGCGCTCAGCACCGATGGACTCGCCGGGCCAGCAGCGGACATGACCGCCACCTACAAGCTCATCGACAAGACCAAATTCCCCTTCAACTGGGGAAGCATCGATAGCGCCTCAGCCGAGCGCATCCATCACTTTCAAGAGTCGCTCTTCGACCGCATCCCGGCAGCCTCTATTCCCCTCGCCATCCTGCTCGATCAAAACAATCGTGCCCTCGCGATCTATCGTGGTGAAATCCCCTTCTCCACCATCTTGCAAGACTGGCGCACTCTCCAACTCGCCACCGACACCCAACTCTTCCATCTGGCCCCTCCCCTTCACGGAAGCTGGTTCACTAACCCGCTCCCGCGCTCCGCGGTCGACCAGCTCTTTCGACCCAGAAAAAACTGAGCGCTCTCCTCGATGACTGATGACGCAGCAAAACACTCGTCTTTTTCGACATTTTGATTAGCGAGTTGATGATGGTAAGCGAAATCATTCTTTCGACGGATCAGTGAATTTGCGGTTGCTTGAGATACTCCTAAGCCTCGAAGGGTGTCAGGGTCTGCACCGAGAGCGGGGCTGGGTTGGGGGTGCTTTTGATCTTTTGATCTTTTCGGCTTTCCTCTTTTTTTAGCGGTTCCATAGTGGGTGGGATGAAACGATTTTTCGCTGCTACTCTCGCTTTGGCGGGACTTTTTTCTCCGCTGAGTGCTCAGGATAAGACGCTCTTTTTTGAAGGTTCGGTAGGACCGGGTAAGGGGAAGCACGTGGTGCTGGTCTCGGGCGATGAGGAGTATCGCACGGAGGAGTCGATGCCGATGCTGGCGAAGCTTCTCTCTAAGAAGCATGGCTTTGATTGCACGGTGCTCTTTTCCTGGAGTAAGGATGGGAAATATATCGATCCGAATAATCCAAAGGGCGTGATGGGATTAGAGAAGCTGGAGGCAGCTGATCTGCTCATTGTGAGCACGCGCTTCCGTGACTTGGATGAGGCCGGTGCAAGACACATGGAGCAGTATCTCAATGCGGGAAAGCCGGTGCTGGGCTTCCGGACGGCGACTCACGGGTTTAAGGGAAAGACGAAAATTGGCTCGCTGGAGCAGAATGCCTGGGGCTTGAAGATTCTCGGGGAAAAATGGGTGAACCATCACGGCAAGCACAAGAAGCAGGGCGCGCGCGGCATTGCAGAGAAGGGTCAGGAGGAGCATGCGATTCTCAATGGAGTGAAGGAGCCTTACGGTCCTTCTGATGTTTATGGAGTGATCCATCTTACGGATGCGGACACGATCTTGCTCCGCGGTGCGGTGACCGAGACGCTGGCTCCAGATTCTGCGGCGGTCGAGGGTAAGCAAAATGCTCCGATGATGCCACTGGCTTGGCTGCATCCTTACACCGCTCCGAATGGGGAGACAAAGGGTCAGGCTTTCTGCACGACGATGGGAGCTTCGGTAGATTTCCTAGATGAGTCGCTTCGCCGCTTGGTGGTGAATGCGAGCTACGCGCTTCTGGAGCTGAAGGTTCCTGAGATGGCAGATGTCGATTATGTGGATCCCTTTTACCCCAGCTTCTATGGCTTCTTTAACAAGAATCAGGCGAAGGTTTGGCAGGAGCGTGGACTGGTTGCGGAGGACTTCGGTCTCGGTAAGGTGACGGAGACGGTGGATCCTGCAGGGACTCCCGAGTGGCCTCACCGCCCCAAGCGCTAGGTTTGATAATTTGGGTCGTTCGTCAGTGATATGAACTGGCATCATTTTCTAAAGGACTGGCAGGAGACGGCGGATTCTCAGGGCTTCGAGGTGGAGCTGCTGCTGGAACGGGAAGGCGATCCAGTCTTCGCTTGCTCGAAAGGGGCGACGGATTTGCCGACGGTTTATCTGTCAGCTGGGGTTCACGGGGATGAGCCCGCAGGTCCGCAGGCGCTGCTCGCGCTGCTGAAGGCGGGGTTTTTCGATGAGCGATTCCGCTGGCTGATTTGCCCTGTGCTGAATCCGACTGGTCTGCAGGCTGGGACGCGAGAGACGGCGGATGGGATTGATCTGAATCGAGACTATTTCATGTGCACGGCTCCGGAGGTGTGCCGTCATGTTGCGTGGCTGGAGAAGCAGGAGGCGCCGGATCTTTTTCTCTCGCTCCACGAGGATTGGGAGAGCTCGGGATTTTACTACTACGAGATCAACACGGGAGCAGAGGCCCCACCTTACGAGGAAGTCCTCGCGGCCGTGGCCCCTTTTTTCCCACCCGAGCCTGAGGAGGAGATCGATAACCATCCGGTGACGAAGCCGGGCTGGATCTTCCATCCAGATCACCCGGATCTTCCAGAGGGTTGGCCGGAGGCAATTTACCTGGCGAGGAAGGGCTGCCCACTCTCGCTGACTTTCGAGACGCCGAGCAGTGCGGCGCTGGCTGATCGGATCGCCTGCCACGAGGCGGCGGCGCGCTGTGCGGTGGAAAAGCTGGCCTCATCGCCAACTCTCCCCTAGCTTTTGGCCATGCAGAAATGGCTTCCGCTTTTTGTCTTCGTAGTGATTCTCGGTGCAGCTCGTATTTTGGGTGCGGTGACTCCTGAGGATTTTCCGAACTTGCAGCCTTTTGGCGCGCTCTTTTTCTGCGGGATGGCTTTTTATGGGGTGAAGTGGCTCTGGGCTCCTGGCACGAACTCCTCGGCTACTACGAACCCTTTATCTCAAAAGTCCTCGGCAGCATGGGCTTCCGTGGCGCAGATCTCGATGACG
>JALZWA010000102.1 GCA_023299815.1 Akkermansiaceae bacterium | reverse complement strand
GCCGTCGTTCTGGGCGACGTGGAAGTCGATGGTCCAGGGGCGGAGTTTGTCGACCATGGGGCGGTAGGCGGCCCAGAATTCTTCGTTGGTGTGGTCCGCTTTTACGAGGGCGTGCTCAGGGGCGTTGTGGCCGAGGAGGTAGAGGTAGGTGTGGGCGAGGTCGGACTGGAAGCCGACGGTTTCGGGCATGCCGATGCTCTCTAACAGGTCGAGGGTGTCCTTCCATGAGTGGATGCCTCCCCAGCAGATTTCTCCTTCGATGGCGAGGCGTTCGCCGTGGTCTGCGGCGATGGCGGCGGCGCGCTTGATGGTGTCGGCGGCGAGGGCGGTGTTTGCGGCGGGGTCTTTTGCCCAGTCTTCTACGGAGCCGGCGGTGTCGATGCGGATGGAGCCGTAGTCTCGGATGCCGTGGGTTTTAAAGATTCCTGCGACGCGGCAGGCTTTTTGGACGGCGAGGACGAAGTTGTCGCGGTCGTCTTGCGATCCAAAGGCGGGGCCTCCGACGGTGCCTTCCCAGACGGGGGCGACGAGGGTGCCGATTTTGAGGTTTTTTGAGGCGATGAGGTCGGCTGTTTTTTTAAGGATGTCCTCGGATGCGTCGGGATCGGTGTGGGGGTGGAAGAGGAAGTAGTCTACGCCGTCATATTTCTGTCCTTGGGCTTCTGAGTCGGCGGTGAGCTGGAGCATGCGTTCGAGTGAGATGGGCGGGTGGTCGGTGCCTTCTTCTTTTCCGACGAGGCCGGGCCACATGGCGTTGTGAACTTTGAGTGGGGTCATGATTTTTATTTAAGTTTGAAGGGGACGGACTGGAGCATGGTGTAGGAGACGGCTTGGCCGGCGCCATTTCGGGCGGGTTTGAAGCGCCAGGAGCGGACGACGGAGAGGGCTGCTTTATCGAGTGAGCTGTGGCCGCTGGACTTGGAGATGGTGGCGGAGGTGACGCGGCCATTGCTGCCGATGACGAGGCGGAGGGTGGTGGTGCCTTGGTGTCCGGCGCGGAGGGCGATGCTGGGGTAGCGGGGTCTTTTTTGGCTGATGGCGGAGGGCTTGGCGACGATTCGTTTGGCATCGGCTGCGCGCTTGGCGGCGGCGGCTTTGGCGCGTGCTTTTTCTCTTGCGATGGCTGCGGATTTTGCGGCAGCGGCTTTGGCACGGGCCTTTTCGCGAGCGGTGGCTTCGCGTGCTTTTTGGCGCTTTTCGTCCATGCGCTTTTTGGCGGCGGCGCGCTCGCGTGCTTCGGCGGCGGCACGTTCACGAGCCTTTTGCTCGGCGGCTTGTTTCTTCTCGAACTCTCTTTTTAGAATGGCGGGATCTGGAGCGGGCGGAGGAGGAGGCTTGGGTGGCTCGATGCGCTCGGGTGGGGTGATTTCTGGTGGCTCAGGCTCAGGCGTAGGAGTGGGAGCGGGTGTGGGTTCTGAAGCAGGAGCCGGGATGGGGGCGAGAGTAGGCTCGGGTGCGGGAGCTGGCTCAGGGGGGAGGAGGAAGCTGAGGTTGATTTCTTGCTCCTGGATGGTGACTTTTTCAGGAAGTTTCTGAGGGATGACGATGAGCCAGAGCGCGGCGGCGTGGAGGCTCAGGGTGAGGGAGCCGGCGCAGATCCAGGTGAGGGTCTGGCTAGTCTTGGTCATTTCCTGTTTTGTGATAGCCGAGCTCGGTGATGCCATTGTCACGAGCGGTCTCGATGACGGTGATGAAGGTGCCGAGTTGGGAGGCCTGATCGCCGCGGATTTCGAGGGCGGTGATCTCGGTGTGGCCGATGATGTCACGAAGTTTGTTGGCGAGGTTCTCGAGGGTGACGGGAGAGTCCTCTAACAGAAGTGAGTCATCGGGGAGGATGGTGATGGTGAGGGTCTCGCGCTCTTGCTCGATAGGGGCGGAGGCGAGCGGGCCAATGGGGAGTTCGACGCGGTGGTCGGGCTTGATGAACTGGCTGCTCACCATGAGGAAGATGAGGAGCTGGAAGACGACGTCGATGAGCGGGGTCATATCAATCCCGGCATCAATGCGGCTCTTGCGGGTGATGACCATGGATCAGCTCTTGGAGAAGAGTTGCTCGCGTAGGTGCGAGGTGAGGGTGTTCAAGTCGCGGACGAGGCGGTCGACGCGGGCTTCGTAAATCTTGGCCATGGCCATGGCGGGGATGGCGACGAGGAGTCCGGCGACGGTGGTGAGGAGGCCAGTCCAGATGCCATCTGCAAAGTCTGCCGGGGTGACGGTTTCACCGAGGGTGGCGATTTTTGAGAAAGCGATGACCATGCCCCAGACGGTGCCGAGGAGTCCGATGAGGGGGGAAATGGCGGCGATGAGGGCGAGGATGCGGATGCCTCGTTCGTGCGTGCTGATGAGGCGGGTGGCCTCGCGCTCGGAGACATTGAGGCAGTGGTCCTCGCCTTGATGGCGATCCTCAGAGAAGGCGCTGGCGAAGGAGAGGAGAGGGTTCGTTGATGCACCTGAGGCAACTTTTTCCTGCACTGATGAGATGACTGAGGCAAGCCGGTAGCGGTGGATGAGGTAGAAGACGGTGCGCTCGAGGATGATCGCGACCGAGATGAGCGAGAGGATGAGGAGGGGCCACATGAAGCCGCCGCCTTTTAGAAAGAGGTCTTTGAGATCGAATTCCATGCCGTGGGGGAGAGTTTGCGAGATGCCTGACGGGAGCGAAAGGCTGAATTCACGTCTTTCCTACGGATGAGTTAGGGAGGTGTCGTCAACAAATGTCGCTGGAGATACTGAGAAATGGTCTTGAGCGAAAGTTTTTGGAAGAAATCTCTTGCTAATGAGACTCAGTCTCATTAGCAAGAGGCCGACATGAAATTACGATTCACTTTGTCCGCCCTCATTATCGGGCTGTCTGCTACGGCAGCATCCGGTGTCACCTTAGAAGAGTTGTCTGCTCGACTGAATTCTCTTGAGAATAAAGTCCAGACTTACGAGAAGCGCTTCGGCCCGCTCGAGCAGCAAAATCGGGACACCATTTCCATGCCTGAGACGGTTCCGAGCTCTTCGGTGGTGGCAGCGCCTTCTGATGGAACTAGCATTGATGATCTCTTCTTGGGAGGTGGCGGTGGGAATCGCTGGTATGAAAAGACGAGCATCGGGGGTTACGGTGAGCTGCACCTGAACACAGGAGATAAGGATCAGATCGACTTCCACCGCTGGGTGCTCTTTGTGAATCACCGCTTTAATGACCGGGTGAAGCTTTTCTCGGAGTTCGAGCTGGAGCACTCGGTCGCGGGTGATGGCAAGCCGGGTGAGGTGGAGCTGGAACAGGCCTATATCGAGTTCGATCTCGATCAGGGGTTGAGCGCAAAGGCGGGTGTTTTTCTGGTGCCGGTAGGAATTTTGAATGAGACGCATGAGCCTAATACTTTCTATGGGGTGGAACGGAACAATGTTGAGAGCAGAATTATTCCCTCTACTTGGTGGGAAGGTGGTGTGGGGCTGACGAAGAACTTCGACAACGGCGTGGGTCTCGATTTTGCGGTGCATTCAGCGCTGAATGTTCCGACGGCCGGAAGCAGCGCATTTTCAATTCGCTCTGGTCGCCAGAAGGTGGCGGAAGCTGATGCGACCAACTGGGCGGCGACGGGACGCATCCGCTATAACAATGGAAATGGTCTCAGCCTGAGCGGTTTTGCGAACTTCCAGAGTGATATCGCAAGTGAAAATTCGGAAGACAACTCGGCGCTCTTGTTAGGTGCGGCGGCGCAGTATCAAGCTGGAGGGTTTGGCTTCCGGGCGCTGTTCTCTCACTGGGATATCGATGGTGCTTCTTTCGAGGCGGCAGATGCGGATAGCCAGTGGGGATATTTCCTTGAGCCTTCTTATCGCTGGAGCTTTGAGAATGGGAGCTCGG
Source organism: Akkermansiaceae bacterium (assembly GCA_023299815.1). Lineage (GTDB taxonomy): Bacteria > Verrucomicrobiota > Verrucomicrobiia > Verrucomicrobiales > Akkermansiaceae > SW10. Next base: position 3,360 of record JALZWA010000102.1, on the reverse strand, counting down.
TGGGTGTTTTCGGACGTTACAGTAATTATGAATTTGTCAGTGGGTCTCGCAGTGAGATTGAAGAATACACTGTGGGTGTGAACTACTGGCCGATTGACAACGTGGTCCTCAAAGCGGATTACAACGTGCTCAAAGAAGATGGCGCGGCGGATAATAAAACTCTTAATTTCGGTGTCGGCTACAGCTTCTAGGCTTAAGTCGCTCTTTTTCGTGATAGCGCTTCTCCTTTCTGGGGGGAGCGCTTTCTCGGCTGATCGGGTTTACCAAAAGCCGACTGATTTTATTCGTGAAAGCTTGGGGCAGATTCCGGCGACCAAAGCGATTGCATTGAGCTCCAGTCAGCAAAAGGTGGTCCGTGCGATCCTAGGGAAGCGCTATAAGACGAGCTCGATCCGTCACTGGACGGTGGGGAAAAAGACAGCCTTCATTCTCGAGGAGATCGGAAAGGTGGAATATATCACCACGGGTTATGTGGTATCCGGAGGGAAGATCAGCTCGGTGAAGGTGCTTGTTTATCGTGAGACGCATGGCTGGGAAGTGGCACGACCGGCTTTTACGAAACAGTATAAAGGGGTTCAGCTCAAAGGAGGGAATCAGCTGAATCGTCAGGTGAAAAACATCGCGGGGGCGACCCTCTCGGTGCGGTCCTTGACCAAGCTCGCTCGTCTTGCTTTGTATCTTGATACCATCAAATGAGTGAACCTGCCCCGAGACGCCGCCGCCACCATGCCCGCAAATGGCATCGCTGGTTAGGCTTACTTGCGGCGCTGCCTCTCCTTTGGCTTTCGCTGAGTGGGATTCTTCTGAATCACGCGGCGAGCTTGGGTCTTGATGACGCGGAAGTCTCTACTGGATGGGTGTTGAAGCGCTACCACCAGATTCCGGAAGGGGAGCCGAAGGGAGTTCAGGTTGGAGATCGTAAGATCGCTTCGTGGGATGGGCTCACCTTTTTGGATAACGAGTTGTTAGAGATTCCCGGCGATCTTGTCGGCGCAGGAGCTTATAAGAACAAACTCATCATCGCCACCGATGAGCGCTTCGTGGTGCTCGATGGCACGGGCCAGATGATTCTCGAGCTCGATGAACTCTCGCTCCCCGCACTCCCGATCGAAGCCATCATGGCCGAGGACACTCGCGTGGGTATACAAGCTGGGGGAGAGGTCTGGAGCTTCTCGGATGACTTTCTCAGCTTTGAAAAGGCGAGTTTTTTCAGGACTACATCGGCACTCACACCACTCGATGATTCGGATCGTAAAAGCCTGTCCACCGCGATTCAGACCCGCAATGCCATGCCGCTTTCCCGCGTCATTCTCGATGCGCACTCGGGGAAACTTTTCGGCTGGCCCGGCTGGCTCCTGACTGATCTCGCGGCGGGAAGTGTCATCGTGCTGACCCTTCTTGGCCTCCGTCTTTTTAAAAAGCGTCAGTCATGAAGAGACGGCATGCGCTTTGGTTAATGGGAGGGCTAGTTTCCTGCGAGGGGAAGAAGGCGGTGACGGAGTGGCGAGGGATCTGTTTTGGCATTCCGGTCTCGATCAAGTTTCGAGGGGTGGAGTATGCTGAAGCTCAAAAGATCGGCGACGAATCCCTCAAAGTCGGCCAGGAATACGAAACTGCCTTCTCTCTCTGGGATGAGCAATCTGAGCTGAGTCGGCTGAATCGTGATGGCGTCCTGCTTAACCCCAGTGAGCACTTGCGTGAGGCTTTAGGCCGCTCCCTCTATCTTCATAAATTCACTGAAGGTCTCTTCGATCCTACGATCCATTCCTACCTCGAGTGGATCAAAGCAGAATATGCCGAAGGGCGTGTTCCCGATCCTGAAGTTGCGAAGAAGAAGCGCGCTCTTGTCGATTTTTCCCACGTTAGATTTTGGGAAAAAGAAGTTCGTCTCACCCCTGGCATGGCTCTCAGTTTCAATGGGATCGCTCAAGGCATCGTCACGGACCGGATTGCAGAGTTTCTTGCCGAGAAAGGTCTCAGAGCTCTCGTTAACTTCGGCGAATACCGGGTCGTTGGCTCCAAGCCGTGGATTGTTTCGGTAGAAGGGAATGACATCTCGCTAACCCAAGCCCTCGCGGTCTCCAGCGGTTCCGGCGAGCGCCTCAGCGCCACTCAGTCAGCGAACCATCTGATCGATCCTAACACTGGCGAGAGCCCGCCTCCGAAAAAAGTGATCGCGGTAGAAGCTCCCAAAGCCTGGCTTGCTGATGGCTTGGCGACGACGATTGCGGTGGGTGGTGAGGTGCCTGAGGTGTTTCAGGGTGTTACCGTGAGGTTTTTTTGAGATGTCTTTCACTTCGCCAAGATCTTTTGCGATGTTGTAGAGCTCTTCTCGCCCGTCCTCGTAAAAGGTGGAGCTCTCGATTGAGAGATCTTTGATGCTGAGGTCATCGGCGAGGATGAGGACGGTGTGACAATCGATGAAGTGCGGGCGGATGGGCACAAAAAAGACCTGACCGCATTGCGATCAGGTCTTTTTGAAATGGATTGCTAAAACCTATGGGCGGATCTCCCAGATCTCGCTGACCTGATTCGGTGCCGCATTCGAGCCGAAGCGATTTGTCTCACCGAGGTAGACTGCCTGCACGCCCTGTCCGGCTTTCTTAAGGGAGTTCACGACGGAAGCCACCGTGGTCGAGCGCTTCGCGGAGAGCTCGCGGTTGCTCTTGCTAGTGCCGCCTTTTGACGCATAACCCACGACGAGGAAGAAGGCATTTCCGTCCGCTTGGGATGAGATGGTCTTGATGTGATCTTCGTGATCGATGGCAAGAGCGGCGCTGCCGGTCTTGAAGGTGGCGGACTCTACCACGCGGGCATTCAGATTTTGGCCGATGCGCTCGTAGGCACGCTTGAGAGCGGCAGGGCTATTTCCCTCGAGGCGAACGAGTTCTCCAAAGAGCTTCTGTGCGGCAGGAGCGAGATTATCGCGGGTGACGAAGAGCTTGGAGCGATCAGCCTCAGCGCGGAGGCGCTGGAGCTCGGCGCGGAGCTCGCGGTTCATCGTTTCAAGCGGCGTGATCTGAGCTTGCAGGACGGCAAGCTGATTACGATCCACCATGCCGGCGGTGTTGTTTTTGAGATTGGTAAGTTCTAAGGCGAGGCGATTGGCCTCAGCTCGGGCATCATCAAGCTGACGGCGGAGTGCATCGACCGTGGAGGGATCGACAGAGTTCGCAAGGCGCTCGGCGGACATTTTCGAGTCTGCGCGGAGGCGTGCGATCTCAGCATCGAGACCGGGAACACGAGCAGCGGCGCCTTCAGCTTGCACGAGGCGTTTCTGGAGGTCGGCATTTTGAAAATTGAGCGTGCGCACGGTGGCTTCGCTGTCATTCAGGCGGGCGAGGCATTTTTTGAGGGAAT
>JALZWA010000101.1 GCA_023299815.1 Akkermansiaceae bacterium | reverse complement strand
AAAAACGAAAGTTAGCCATTACAAAATAAGCGTTGAGTTTCTTTCAAAAAATCTAGACATTCCCGCCCGCTCCACTCAACAGGCTCCCCTAGCAGGATCTTACCCCCCCCCGTAAAAGATGAAAATAGCCCCCATGATCAGTATCGCCATTAGCGTCCTTCTCTCCAGCTGTATCGATTTTGACAGCTCAGTTCTTAAAGGGAACGGCGGAAGCGGAATCCACGAAGCGAAGAAGTCTAAGGTCGTTGCCAAGGCGACAGAAAAAAAGAAAGTGACTGTCCCGACAGGAAAGAGTCCTGACGGCTTTCTTCCAGCTCCCGCTTCTTCTAGCCTCAAAGCAAAGGCGAATAGCTACGCTAAGGACAAGTATGGCATGCCCACTTATAAGGGCAGTGATCGCCAGCGCTACGTCCGCACCACGGCATACTCCCATATGGAGATGGAGGTTGGGGCGCCTTGGAAAAAGAATGCTGAGGGCACCTACCTCAAGTATGGTCAGGTGCGCAGCGCCGCTGCCGATTGGTCACGCTACCCTGTCGGCACCAAGCTGAAGATCAAAGGCCTTCCTTACACCTACGTCATTGATGACTACGGTTCAGCTCTCGTTGGCACGAACACCGTCGATATTTATCACCCTACGATCAGTAAGATGAACCGCTGGGGAACTCGCAAGTGTGAGATTACCGTGATCCAGTGGGGCTCGATCGAGCGCACCGTGAGAATCCTCAAAGGACGTCAGCATCGTTCGCACACTCGCAAGATGTATCACGCTGCCAAGGCGAAGATGAATAGTGGAGTCTTCGCCTCGAACTAGAAGAGGGAATTTTCCTAGGCGACTCGGTTTTTCAGATCGAGTCGCTTTTTTTATGCCTGCGGGGCAGGGGGCTTGCCATCGGGTGAGGGAGTCGATGAACTCTTAGCATGCTAAAGAAAGAACGAGCCGCATACATTTTACAGCGAATGGAAGAGCTCTATCCCGAGACTCCCGTTCCGCTAGATCATACGAACTCTTTTACTCTTCTCGTGGCGGTGCTCCTTTCTGCACAATGCACTGATAAGCGCGTCAATCTTCAGACACCTGGTCTTTTTAAAAAGGCAGACAGCGCTCAGAAGATGATCAAGCTTACCGTGGAGGAGATTGATGCCTTCGTTCGCCCCTGCGGACTTGCGCCGCGAAAAGCTCAAGCGATTCGCGGTCTCTCCGAGATATTGATCGATCAACACGGGGGAGAGGTGCCAGCTGATATGGCCGCGCTAGAGGAGTTGCCGGGAGTGGGGCACAAGACGGCATCGGTAGTCATGTCTCAGGCCTTTGGCGAACCTGCCTTTGCGGTGGATACCCATATCCACCGTCTCGCGCAGCGCTGGAAGCTGACCGACGGCCGCAACGTTACAAAGACCGAAGCAGACCTCAAAAAGCTCTTTCCACGGGAGACTTGGAGCAAGCTGCACCTTCAGATTATTTTCTACGGAAGAGAGTTTTGCACCGCCCGTGGATGTGATGGCACGGTATGCCCAATTTGCCGTCACCTCTTTCCAAATCGGCGCACTCCGGTTGTGTGGAAAAAATAATTGAAAGAAACCCCTGTAGTTATCGGGCTTATCTGTGAGGCTCTTAGATTTTCCTAATAAAAACCCTGCGAGGTCGTTGTTATTGTCAAGGTTAGGCGTCCTCCGAAATACGTGATTTAGCAAAATTACTCCTTTACTCGTTGGGTCCCATTTCGAGAATGCCTGCTTAATCACACCAACCGAAACTCAGTAAAAATGATCCGTAATATCTCCCTTCCGAAAGCCAATATCTGGTCCGTCGCTTCCGCCGTCACCCTGTTTGCTTCCAGTTCTGCCATGGCAGCTGAGAAGAACGCACTTGATCGCTTCATCTTCGATGGTGGAATCCTGACTATTTTCATTGTTGCCGTTGGTCTTCTCTCTCTCATCAGTCTCACGGTCTTCAACTTAATGAACCTCACCAAGGCGAAGTATGCTCCGGATGACCTCAAGGCTGCTCTTATGGATCACATGGTGAACTGCCGCGTCCGCTCGGCCATCGAGCTTGCTGCTTCACACCCAAGTTACCTCGGCCGCATGATGGCTTATTCTCTTCCTAACATCGATGCCACTCAGCCTGAAGATCTCGGCCGTGAGCGCATCGAGGACGCCATTGCTGACTTCTCTATCAACGAGACGCGCAAGCAGATGACCTTCATTAACTTGATTTCTCTCGTAGCGCAGTCCGCTCCGATGCTCGGTCTCTTCGGAACTGTCTTCGGTATGATCGATGCCTTCGGAACTCTTGCGGAGAATAACTCTGCAGATCCCAGCCAGCTTGCTGGTTCGATCTCGATCGCACTTCTAACCACGATGTGGGGACTGGTCGTCGCCATTCTCGCGCTCTTCGCTTACTTCTTCTTTAAGAATCGTTTCAACAGCTTGGTCGCAGATTGCCACGGAACCGCTGAGAATCTTCTCAATGCTTCCATCCAGACTGTGAATGCTGACGCACACCTTGCTAAGATTCCTGAGGGTATCGCCGTTTAACCAGTCGGGTGCCTCTGGCGCCCTTCTTATCAAACCTAATTACCTCTCAGAAATATGGCTTCTAATCGTCTCCGTGCCGCAAATTCAGCGGTAGAGGAGGAAGGCAAGATGGACATGTCGCCCATGATTGACATGGTCTTCCTGCTCCTTCTTTTCTTCCTCGTTGTTTCCAATCCCAAGACCATCAAGATCGACCCGAAGGTCACTCCGCCGATCGCTGCTGCTGCTCAGACGCCCAAGAACAAGTATGGCAAGATCGTCGTCAATATTCACGAGGATGGCACGCTTCGTGGTGAGCGATTCGATGTCGATCTTCTCGATACTGACGAGGGCTTAGAAGCCTACTTGAAGGACAACAAGGAAGCTGCTGAAAGTGCCGGACATACTCCGATTCTTCACATTCGTGGAGACCAGGAAACGGTCTTCAAGTATTGCCGTAAAGTCATTCGTTCTGCGGCTGGGATTGGCATCTCGCAAGTCGCCTTCGGCGGTTACATCAACGATAAATAATTACTCCCCTTTATAAGACATGGCACGCCATAAAAAAATGACAGCCCCAGATGATGATGAACCAGGTTTGGACATCTCATCACTGATTGACGTCTGTTTCCTCCTCCTCATTTACTTCATCGTGACTACCACGATTGTGAAGAAGGAGCAGGACCTCGACATGGCGCTGCCATCGACAGCGCCCAGCGACACTCCTCCGGAGATCAGCCCCTTCTTCATCAAGCTTGAAGCAAATGGTTACATCTCAACTCGCGGTGAAGGAACTCCTGAGCAGCTTGTGGAGTCTGATCCAGACACTCGTGAGCTTCAGACCCTTCTTCCGATGCTTCAGACCTACAGTGATGCGGCTCTCAGTGCAGACCAAGAGCCTCTCGTGCAAGTCTACGTGGAAGCTGATGCTCGCCAGCAGCGCGTTATCGATGTGCTGAATGCTCTTGCTACCGTGGGGATCTCGAAAGTCACTTTCACTGATCTCATTGACGAGTAAATTCACGAGAGCCGTCATTTTCTAAGAAATTGCGGCTTCTATCGTTTCAACCTTTGATGGAAGGCTGCTGGTCTCAGCAGCCTTTCTTTCTAAAAACCACTTATCCACACACCACCTTTTATGACTCCCAAAAATAACCTTCGCCGGACCCTCGCGATGCTGATGCTCGTCTTGGGCCTCTATTCAGCCCCTTTGCAGGGACAAGCCATCAGTGAATATAACACCAATGCTATTACTGCCATGAAGGCAGGGAAGTGGGCAGAGGGACACGCCATTTTGAAGAAAGCGACTGAGCTTTACGATGGCCGAGCGCTCACTCTTTTCGGACCCCGCTTTGGGTCCTTCTGGTATAACCGTGGTTTTTGCGCGCTCATGCTGGGGAACTACCCTGATGCCATTAAGTCTTTTGAGACCTGCTATAAAAAGTATCCCAATGGCAAAGGTGGGGAGAATCAGAGCATGAACCTTTATAATAAGAAGGCTCTTCTCTATTGGGGCCATGCAGCCAAGGGCGCTGAACAGTGGGATGTCGCGATTAAGACCTACAAGAAGTTCCTCGCTGAGCGCGATCCCACCCGGGATAAGTATAATCCTGGTGTCTTCTACACAAATCTGTCGATTTGTTACTTCAAGCTTCGGAAGCTTTCCGAGGGGAGTCAAAATCTTGAGACGGCTATCGTAAATAAGGTTAAGTTTTCGACTTCTAACAAGAATATCCTCCTTTGCTTCAATGCGATGGTGGAGGCCGTGATCGACAAGAAAGACGAGAAGGCTCTTCTGGACTTCATTGCTAAGAACCGAGGCCACATCAAGCTTGATGCCTTCGAGGCATACGAGTTCGCGCCTCTCTTTATGAAGCTTGCTCTCGATGCAAAGGGCGCCGAGATGATGAGGTCTTCTTTTGAGCTGTATTCTCTCGTTCCGAGCACGATTGACGCGATTGACGATGTGCAAGCCCGCCTCAAGATGGTTGGTAAATATCCTCGCCTGATTCGTGACGGCTCTAAGTTGGTGAAGAAAGACACCCTTGAGACAGACCTTGAGACCCTGAAGAGTGCTCAAAAAACAGGTAAAGTTAATGAAGTCTACGCCATGCTCAACACCGCAGTGATGCATGAGGATGATGGCAATGTTCGAGGTGCTTTTGCCGTCTATGAGCAGATGGAGCTCTACTTTAAGAATGCGAAAGTTTTTCGCGACAAGAAGACCGTCCCTGCCCGGGAGAGGAATCTCTACAATCTTGTTCGCACCTCCTCCATCATCGGTGAGGTTCTCATCACCGAGAAATATGGTAGCCGCTTTTTGAAGGCTTTCCCTAAGAGTGAATATGCCGCGGAGGTTCGCCGCCTCACTCTGTCCTCTCTCTTCTGGGAAGGGGAGTATGACAAGTGTATCGAGGTCGCTTCCGTCATGATTGATAAGCTGCCCAAGCCTTCTGAGCAGCACGACATTTGTCTTTTCGTTCTCGGTGGTAGTTACCACTACAATGGCGAGTTCGATGTCGCTCAGCCACTTCTTGATGAGCATGTCAGCACATACCCCAAGACGAAGGGGCACCGCCGTCAGGCTTCGCTCTACTTCCAGGCATCGAATCTCTTCCGCTTGCAGTATTGGACTAAGTCCGCCGCGCTTCTTGATAGTTTCCTGAAGGAGTATCCTGATGCGGGATCAAATCCCTACCTCCCATTTGCGCTCTTCGACCGCTCGAACTGCCATTTTGCTGAGGAAGAGTATCCTGAGGCTCTTACAACTGCGACCCGAGTCGAGACCGAGTTCCCGAGCTTTGGTGCGATGGAGTCAATCTTCGCGCTCAAAGGAAATATTCTTGAGAACACGGAGAAGCCAGCTGAAGCCATCATCTATTACGAGAAGGCACTTGCTCTCTCGGAGACGAAGGAGAACACCATCGTCTCTGGTGAGGTGCTCCTCTACCTCGTCAATATCCTGGGTGCAGAGAAGATCGGCAAGGAGCCGAATCCTGATATTCTTAAAGCGGTCCCATACTACGACCGCTTTTGGAAGGGCTATGCGGATTCTCCATACCGCGCTCAAGTGGCCGTGACCGGTCTTCCCGCAATGCGTTCTGCGGGCCGTATCAAGGAAGGTTTGGATACTCTCCAAGGCGTGATTGCCGAACTCTCCAAGATTACTGGAACTCCAGGATTGGAGCAGGCCATCAATTCCTACACTGAGGCTTACTTGGAGGAGAATACTCCAGCCCAGCTTAAGGATCATTATTACAACTTCCCTGGCATCGATTCGAGTGACGCGGCAAGCCGTGCTCTCCTTCGGATCGCGATCATCGGCGTGTATGAGGACCAGCTTGATGCTGCTACCAAGTCCAAGGACGAAGCTGGTGTGAGTCAGGCGCAAGCGACGATCAAGGTGCTCTTCAACGAGCTTAAGACGGACTTCGACCCGAAAGATCTCTCCGACTACATCTTGGTGAGCATCGGAGACTTCCTTCGTGAGAAGACTTCCTCACCTCGTGAGGCCAAGTCCTATTATCAGGCTGCTCTTGATAGTGCCGATAAGAACTACGAATTCCCAGCTCTCTTCGGTCTTGCCGACGTCCTCGGATCCGGAAGCAAGGCGGAGCAGGCTGAAGCGGTGACAGTTCTGGATCGCGTCTACGCAGACTCCGATAAAAAGGACCAGAAAGAGAAAGCTCTCTTTCAATATTTGTTTCAATCGCAGGATCGGAAAGGTAACGAGCTCCAAGAAAGAAGCTAAGAAGAGGGAGAATGAGCCAGAGGACAAGGAATAAGGAAGGTTGCTTCATAG
>JALZWA010000100.1 GCA_023299815.1 Akkermansiaceae bacterium | reverse complement strand
TCCAAGATTGTCCCTTATAAAAAGGTGGGCGATGTGGAGCTGAAGCTCCACGTCTTTAATCCCGAGGGCCACAAAGCGAGCGATTCGCGCCCGGCGATTGTCTTTTTCTTCGGAGGAGGCTGGACGGGTGGGGCTCCTAAGCAATTCTACCCACAGAGCGCTCATCTCGCCTCGCTGGGCATGGTCGCGATCAGTGCAGAGTATCGCGTAAAGTCGCGTCACAAGACCACTCCGATGGAATGTGTGAAGGACGGCAACTCGGCGATGCGCTGGGTCCGCACCCATGCCAAGGAACTTGGGATTGATCCTGAGATGATCGCTGCTGGAGGCGGCTCGGCGGGCGGGCACGTGGCAGCAGCGACGGGCACGACGAAGGGGCTCTTTGAAAAGGGCGAGGACACCACGGTGAGTGCGCAGCCGAACGCGCTCGTGCTTTTTAACCCTGTCTTCGATAACGGTAAAGGAGGCTACGGCCATAGCCGAGTGAAGGCCTATTGGAAAAAGATCTCGCCCTTTCATAACATCGATAAAAACAGCCCTCCCACCGTCGTCTGCCTAGGAACAAAGGACCACCTCATCTCCACCGCCACCGCCGAGAAATATCGCCTCGCCATGGAAAAAGCGGGTGTCCGCTGTGACATCCACCTTTATGAGGGAGAGAAGCACGGGTTCTTCAATAAGAGCAAATACAAGGAAACCGTCTCAGCGATGGATCAGTTCCTCAAAGAGCTCAAATACCTGAAATGAGCCTGAAATGAGGCCTCAATGAAAAAGAAACTGCCGCTTTGCTCAATTTGTTATTGCGAACGAGTCTCAATAGCGCTTCCTTACTTCAAACGACATGACCTCTCTCGCCCTCGAACTTGAACGTGATTCCGCCCTGACCCTGAGTCAGGCTGCGATCGGTTGTGAGTTCCAGATCAAGCAAGTAGAGGGTGCCGCCTGCCGCCAGCTCCGTGAGATTGGCTTCTGCGAGCAGATGCGGGTGAAAAAGATCACCAATGGGCGGAACATGCTCTGCACTGTCTGCGGCACGCGCCTTGCCCTGAGCAAGGACCTCGCCGATCAAATCACAGTCGTTCCTGCCTGATTCCACTTTTTATGAGCGAGCAGTCTTCAGAAGCGAGAGTCGCTCTGGTCGGCCATCCGAACACCGGAAAAACGACCCTTTTTAATGCCCTCACCGGCCAGCGCCAGAAGGTGGGAAACTACACCGGCGTCACGGTGGAGAAAACGACGGGGGAATTTTTCACCCCGCACGGGAATCGTCTCGAACTGATCGACCTCCCCGGCTGCTACTCGCTGGCTCCGAATTCACCGGATGAAATGGTGACGCGGAATGTCCTGCTCGGAGCGCAAGAGGGAGAGGCCGCGCCCGATCTCGTGCTCTGCGTGCTGGATGCCACGAATCTCGAGCGCCACCTCTATCTCCTGCTGCAAGTCATCGATATGGGCTACCCGGTGGTGGCCGCGCTGAATAAGATCGATCTCGCGGAAACCCAGGGAATCCGACTTGAGCCGACTGCGCTAAGCGAAACCTTCGGGGTGCCTTTTGTCCCTCTTTCGGCGGTGACCGAGAAGGGCTTTATGGCGCTGAAACAATCGCTTCGCTTTCCACATCCGTCTGCGCCGGACCGCCACTGGAGCGGCTCGCACGAGCTGGAACAGGCGCTCACTCATTTAGAAAAGGTGGCTGCAGAGGCGGAACTCCCTCGCCCTGCCGGACAGGCGCTGCAGCTGCTCTCGGACCCGACTTACAGCGACTCAGATCACCTTCCGAAAAAGGTGCTCGAAGCAGCGCAAAAGCACGGCAGCTTCGAGGCTAACATTTCTCAACTGCGCTCGGAGTTCGTCCAGCGCGGGGTCGATGCTGGCCTGCGCCGGCCGGATGAAGATTCACTCCAACTGACGGATCAGATCGACGCCTACGTGCTGCACCGCGTCGGAGGCTGGGTGATTTTTACCGGAATGATGCTGACGGTCTTCTGGACCATCTTCCGCTTTGCCGAAGTGCCTATGGGCTGGATCGAATCCGCCCAAGGCGCGCTTCAGGGCTGGGTCGGGAGCTTTTTCGCAGAGGGTGATTTTAGAGACCTCGTGGTCGATGGCATCATCGGCGGAGCGGGCTCGGTCGTTATTTTTCTCCCGCAGATCCTCCTCCTCTTCTTCTTCATCAGCTTGCTGGAAAGCAGCGGCTACATGGCACGTGCCGCTTACCTGATGGACGGTGTGATGAGCAAGGTGGGCCTTTCTGGGAAATCATTCCTCCCTCTCCTCTCCGGCTACGCTTGTGCGATCCCAGGCGTGATGGCGACGCGCAGCATCCCGAATGCAAAGGAACGTCTCGCGACGATTCTCATCCTACCATGGACCTCCTGCACCGCGCGGCTTCCGGTTTACATTCTCCTCATGCCCCTGCTCATGCCGGGGGCGGGTTCGCAGGCGCTCTTACTCTTCGGCATCTATGTCCTGGGCACGTTCACCGCGCTGCTGACGGCTAAGATTCTTCGGCCCCGACTTGGACCCAGCGATCCGCAGCAGTTCATGCTGGAGCTTCCTCCCTACCAGAAACCGCAGTGGGGATTTATCATCCGTCAGGTCTGCGAGCGCGGCTTTTCGTTTTTGAAAAAGGCGGGAACGATCATTTTGGGAATCTCGATTCTCCTCTGGTTTCTTGAAACTTATCCGAAGAGCAATTCAGATGACCCCGCCGTGCAGCGCGAAGCTTCCTTCATGGGGATGGCGGGCAAGGTGATCGAGCCAGTGGTCGAGCCACTCGGCTGGGATGCGCGGACGGGGACGGCGATGCTGACTTCCTTTGCGGCGCGTGAAGTCTTTGTCTCCTCGCTCGCGATTTCCTACTCGGTCGATGAAGAGGAAGAAGGCGCTGAAGACAATCTCCGCGACAAGCTGGCGAATGCGAAGCGGGCGGATGGCAGCAAACTTTTCACTCCGCTCACGGCGCTCTCGCTACTGGTCTTCTTTATCTACGCGCTGCAATGCCTCCCCACGACTGCAGTCGTTCGCCGTGAGACAAACTCATGGAAATGGGCGCTCGGCCAGCTGGGCGGGATGACCCTCTTTGCCTACCTCGCCGCACTTGCGGTTTTCCAAATCGGGTCACTTTTTTAAACGATGGATTGGCAAACACCCGCAGCGATTGGAGTGGTGCTTCTCGCGCTTTTTTT
>JALZWA010000099.1 GCA_023299815.1 Akkermansiaceae bacterium | reverse complement strand
CAACGACCAAGTTGTTGAAGCCCTCGCTAAGAAGACTGGTAACGCCAAGTTTGCTTGGGATTCCTACCGTCGTTTCCTCCAGATGTATGGAAGTGTTGTGATGGAAGTGGAAGCCGAAGCCGGTGAGCACCACGACCCATACGAGGTCATCCTCGATAAAGCTAAGGCGAAGGCCAAGGTGAAGGACGACTCCGGTCTCAATGAGAAGCAGCTCCGCGAGGTTGTTGCTCAATTCAAGGCACTCATCAAAAAGCGCTCTGGTAAAAATTTCCCTGAAGATCCACGCGAGCAGCTCAAAGGAGCAGTGAGCGCTGTCTTCAACTCATGGCAGAATGACCGCGCGACGGTCTACCGCCAGAAGTATGGCATCCCAGCCGCTTGGGGCACCGCAGTCAACGTGCAGGCCATGGTCTTTGGTAACACAGGTAAGACCTCCGGAACCGGAGTTGCCTTCACCCGTGACCCAGCGACTGGTGAGAACGTATTCTACGGTGAGTATCTCATCGATGCACAGGGTGAGGACGTCGTTGCCGGTGTTCGCACACCTAAGCCAATCGCTAAGATGGCTAAGGACCTTCCTAGTTCTCATAAAGAGCTTCTTGCGATCCGCACGAAGCTTGAGAAGCACTTCCGCGATGTGCAGGACGTTGAGTTCACTATCGAAGAAGGTAAGCTCTGGATGCTTCAGACTCGTAATGGTAAGCGCACTGGTTTCGCTGCCGTGAACATCGCTCTGGACATGGTGAAAGAGAAGCTCATCAAGAAGGAAGAGGCGATTCTTCGCATTCCTGCGGATGACCTCAGTCACCTCCTTGCTCCCATCTTTGATACCAAAGCTGAGAAGGCTGCCAAGAAAGTTGGCAGCGGTCTCCCTGCTGGTCCTGGTGCTGCTTCCGGTAAGATTTACTTCAACTGGGAAGACTCGGTCAAAGCTGCTGAAAAAGGAGAGAAAGTCATCCTCGTTCGCCAGGCGACCTCTCCTGAGGATCTTCGCGGAATGATCGCGGCTGACGGAATTCTCACCACTGAAGGTGGAGCTTCCTCACACGCTGCACTCGTTGCCCGTCAGATGGGTAAGGTTTGTGTCTGTGGTGCTCACGGAATGACGATCGATTACACCAAGAAGACTCTCTCCGGAAACGGCGTGACTCTTAAGGAAGGCGACGAGCTTTCTCTCAATGGCTTCGTTGGAAGCGTCTACAAGGGCGGTATCAAGTCTTCTCCTTCCCAGGTCATCCAGGGACTCATCGAGAACAATGCCGCAGCTAAGCGCTCCGCGACTTATAAGAAGTTCATGGAACTCATGAGCTGGACTGACAAGCTCCGCACCCTCGGTGTCCGCACCAACTCAGATACTCCTGAGCAGGTCGAGCAAGCGATCAAGTTCGGTGCTGAAGGCATCGGCCTTACCCGCGCTGAGCACATGTTCTTCGAGGGGAACCGTATCGACTCCGTCCGTGAGATGATCCTCGCTGACGACGACGCAGGTCGTGCCAAGGCACTCAAGAAAATCAAAGTGTTCATGAAGAAAGACTTCATCGGCATCTTCGCAGCACTCGACGGTCGCCCAGCGACCATCCGTCTGCTCGATCCACCTCTTCACGAGTTCATCGGCACCATGGATGCCGCTCAGAAGAAGGATCTCTCCAAGAAGATCGGCATGAGCGCAGCAGCGATCACCAAGCGCATTCACTCTCTTCACGAGGAGAACCCAATGCTTGGTCACCGTGGTTGCCGTCTCGGTATCAGCTACCCAGCAGTCACAGCAACACAGGTCGAGGCGATCCTCGAAGCTGCTGCTGAAGTGCAGGCTAAGGGCACCAAGGTTCTCCCTGAGATCATGGTTCCTCTCGTCTCCTACGCACGTGAGCTTGAACTCCAGAAGATTGTCATCGATGAAACTGCTGCGGCAGTTCGTAAGTCACTCGGTCTCAAAAAGAGCGAGTTGAAATACACCGTCGGAACGATGATGGAGATTCCTCGCGCTTGTCTCACTGCTGAAAAAGTCGCTGAGCATGCTGAGTTCTTCTCCTTCGGAACAAACGACCTCACACAGACTGGTCTCGGTCTTTCACGTGATGACTCCTCCAGCTTCCTCCCAACCTACCAGGATGCGGAAGTTCTTAACAACAATCCGTTCTCCGCTCTCGATCAAGAGGGTGTTGGGCAGCTTGTTGAAATGGGTGTCAAAGGTGGTCGTAAGGCTAAGAAGAAACTCAAGATCGGTATCTGCGGCGAGCACGGCGGAGATCCTGATTCGGTGAAGTTCTTCCACCGCACCGGACTCAACTACGTCTCCTGCTCACCCTTCCGTATCCCGGTAGCACGTCTTGCCGCAGCGCAAGCCGCTCTCGAGGAAAAGGGAATGGCTCGTGGTGAGGTGAGCTAAGCACTTCGCTAACAAACTTCAAAGCCCCGTCTGTGAAAGCAGCCGGGGCTTTTTTGTGGAGATGAGGAGAATGCATTGAGTAGTGAGGGAGCATCTGCAGTCTCATTTCTATCCTATTAAAACGATCTTCAGGTTTATTGGTGGGTGCGCTTCTTTTGGCCGGCAAATTTTCAGCAGAGCCGATCATGGAACCAAAGATCGTGGATGTTGACCTCTCTTGAGTTACTGGACGAGAGGAAGGGTGGTGTTGAGGGTGAGAATGCGCTGCGGCAAAGTGCTCTCAATCTGGTGAAGCAAGGAGATGGCAAAATATTGGACGTTCAAGCCATGCGGTTGGAAATCGGAACGGCATCTACAATCGATACGATTGTAGAAAACATTTACCCTACAGAGTATGAGCCGCCCGAAACAATTCCTGCGGGATCAACTTTGGATAAGCCTGATGAGGAGTTAAGCCCACATGATCGTCAGCTTAAAGTGGCGAGGATGTTTGCCTGTCCCACAGCATTTGATACCCGCAACACTGGAAGGACTCTCGAAGCGGAAGTTAATCTAGTGAAGGCGGAAGACAGGCTCTTTGATGTGGCTCTCGCTTACGAAGAGGTTATCCGTGTGGGGGATGCTACGTGGGTCGAGGGAACCATCACGATGCCCATCTTTTCGACAAAGAGTTGGCGGGATTTTGTCAGGCTCAGCGAGGGAGGCTGGAGTCTTTATTCAGCGCAACCCGAGACTGAGAAGGATGGTTCTCGGAAAGGAGATGATATCCGCTGGTGTTTTGTGAAGGTGGAGCGCGTGAGGTTAATGAGGAGGATTATTCTCCTGATCGAGATTGGGCCTCGAGGAGGGCGCGTTGCTTTTCCTCTATCGCGGTCTCCCGCTCTTGTTCTATCTTTGCGACGAGCTCTAACCGTTTGGCTGACGGAAGCTTACAATACATAACGTTCAGTCTGATTTCGTTTTTAAAGACCCGGTTGATCGAGACCTCTTTGACATCGATTGCGAACTCGTTGGAGAGCAGCTCTCTCAGATAGGATTGGTCGAGCATCTTCTCTTTATCGCTGATGCGGTAGTCGATCTCGACCTTTTGGAAGCTGTCTCTCCAGACGGAACGTTTGTCGGCGAGGAATGCAGTGAGGAGAATGAGGAAGGCAGAGGGGATCCCAACCAGGGTCGGTAGCATGGTGTTGACAAAAGTCAGAGAGATCGCGCCGAGGAGGTAAGCGATTTCAGCTTTGTCGAAGGCCTCGCTTCGGAGTCGAACAAGAGCAAGGAGGGCGAAAATGGTGAAACCAAATCCAGCGGTCACTAAGGAGCTGGAAAGGAAGATGGGGAAGAGGAAGAGATTGAATGCCAGAAGGAGGAACAGCATTTTGTGATCATGATGCCTGCGATAGTAGATCACGTAGGCATAGATGAAGATCGCGAGGAGGTTGAAGATCGTTTTGTAGATGAGGCTGATTCCGGAGCTGGAGAGCTCGGTTTCGGGCTTTGCCTCGCTAACCCAAGATTTAAAAAATCCTTTTTCGGTGGGAGGTTTTGCTGGATCTAGGATCTTTCCGCTAGGGTCGAACATGACGTCGACGTCTTCTGAGCCTTGCTGAAATTCGACGTCGAAGAAGGTTCCGTGGGTGGGGCTTTCCACACCTTCGATATCGCGGATGTCGTTGGGGTCAAATTTGAGCTCAATGGCTGAACGGACTTCGGGCGGGAGCTGGGAGAAGGTGAGGTTGTGTTCGGTTTCGACCCAATCGCCTTCGGTGGTGAAATCCGCGCGATATTTGATCCCGTCGATTTCAAAATGTGCTTCCCATAGTCCATTGGACTCGGCTTTCCAGCGGGGCGCTTCGACGTCGGGGTATTTCTCTTTGAATGTTTTTTCAACATTTGGAGTGCTACCGAATGCCGAGAGAGAGCAAAGGATGAGCAGGGCGAATTGGAAGTAGAGGAATCTCATGAACGCGTTGTATGCCCGCTAAGTTCATGTGAGTGAACTAGGGGGAAGAGATTGTGACAGATGAATTTTCCCATGAGAAGGCAGAAAGTGGCTCAATGGTGCCGTTAGAAATCAATCTCTGATTCCTCGCGATAGGAGTAGTAGGGCTGAGCTCCATTGACGGGCTTGCCGATGATGAGGTGGTCGATGAGGCGGACTTGGAGGAGTTTGGTAGCTTTGATGACTTCTTTGGTAAAAAGATCATCTTGTCTGCTGGGGAGGGGCTGGCCGGAGGGGTGGTTGTGGGCGATGATGAAGTGGTCTGCTTGGTCAATAATGACGGGCTGAAGGATATCGCGGGTGTTGGCGAGGGTTTGGTTGGTGGTGCCACGGGAGATCTCGACGTTGCGCTTGAGCTGGAGTCGGCTGTCGAGAGTGATGACGTGTAGGCTCTCGGTGTTTTTCATACTCATGATGGGGGCGAGATAGTCGTAGATGACTTTGGGGTCGCTCAGCTCCTGCTTGTGGATGTTCTCTCGCACGGCGCGGGCTCCGAGCTCGAAGGCGGCGAGGAGCTGGCAGGATTTGGCGAGTCCGAGGCCGTGCTCTTTGCTGAGTTGTTTGACATCGAGTGATCCGAGGGCTGCGAGGTTGCCATATTTTTTGAGAAGTTGATGGCCGATCTCGATAGCGCTGGCGCCTTTTGTTCCGGTGCGGAGGAAGATGGCGAGGAGTTCCGCTCCGGAGAGCGCACCTGCACCATGGCGGAGCATCTTTTCGCGCGGGCGTTCCTCGCTCGGCATATCGTGGATGCGGTTATTCTCGCTCATGAAAGGTGAGTCTCGATTTTTCTAAGATCGGTGGCAAGTTAGGATTCGTGAACGGGGAAGAGATCTTGGTGTTTTATGATGGGGCCTGTGGCTTCTGTCTCCGTTCGGTGAAAATGGTGCGGCTTCTCGATGTCAGCGAGCGCTTGCGCTACCTCTCGCTCGATGAGGGGAAAGCGAAAGGTTTCCACTTTGAGGGAGGAACGATGGCAGTGATCTCTAAGGGGGAGACTTTTCTTCGCAGTGAAGCCGTCCGCGTCCTTCTATGGGAGTGCGGCGGGGTGGCGCGGCTAGGATCGCTGATTTTGGCCGTGATCCCGCTTCCGTTGAGGGAATGGGGCTACCGCTTGATCGCTCGGAATCGCTATCGTCTCGTCGGAAAAGTCGGCGAAACGAAGCCGGATACGTGAGGGTGTTAATCCTTAGAAGCCTTCGGGTCGAGGGCGTCACGGAGACCATCACCAAGGAAGTTGAAGGCGAAGAGGGTGAGCGAGAAGAGTGTTGCTGGGAAGATGAGTAAAAGCGGCTGAGTTTCTAGGTAGTTTGCGCCTTCGTTAATCAATTTCCCCCAAGATGCATTAGGTGGTTCAATACCCAGGCCGATGAAGGTGAGGGTTGCCTCGTAGAGGATAAAGGAGGGGATGGTGAGTGTCGCGTAGATGATGACGGGGCCGAGCATATTGGGCAGAATATGACGGAAGAGAATACGGGTATGACTAAGGCCGAGTGAGCGAGCTGCTTCGACAAACTCTTGTTTGGAAAGGGAGGCTGCGGCGCTGCAGACGATTCGGCCCATCACAAGCCAGCCAAATCCAGCGATGGCAAAAATCAGAGGAATGAGGTTCGCGAAGCGCTTGACGTCATCGTTACTCCAGCCCCAATCATCGATGAGGAATTTGGAGTATTCTTCGATGTTTGCACCGATAACTTCACGGAGAAGGATGACGATGATGAGGAAGGGCATGGCGAGGAGGCCATCAACAATGCGCATCATGATTGCTTCTGTGCGACCACCGATGTAGCCAGCGACACCACCATAAATGACACCAATGGTTACTGTGATGGAGGTTGCGAGCAGTGCGACGAGAAGGGAGATTTGGCCGCCTTGTAGGATGCGCATGAAGAGGTCGCGTCCTAGTTGGTCGCGACCTAAGAATGCGTCACTACTAGGACCGGAGAATCGGTTCTGTAGGTCTTGCGCATTACCATCGTAACCTGCAGCTTGAAGGGCAAAGCCTAAGACGTAGCAAATGAGAAGGATTGCGATGACGGTGATCCCTCCAAAAAGGGCGAGCTTGTTTTTCTTGAGTCGAATAAAGGCGTCTGCCCAAAGGCTCGTTCCTTTGTCGAAAGTGAGGCTGTCTTTGCTCATGTGAGGAAGATGGAAGTGCTTAAGCTGTGCGAAGTTTGGGGTCCATGGCAATGAGCGCTAAATCAGAAATGAGATTAGCGATGCCCATTAAGATGCCGTAGAAGAGAACGAGACCGAGAACGAGGTTGTGGTCCTTGTTTGTGACGGCGTGAATGAAGAATTGACCCATGCCAGGAACGAGAAAGATCGTTTCAACGACAAAAGAGCCAGTGATGATGGCGGCAAAGGCGGGTCCTAAGTAGGTGACAGCAGGACGGAGTGCAGGACGAAGTGCATGTTTGGTGATGACCTGAAGGGGAGGGACGCCTTTGGCTCGTGCTGAGCGAATGTAGTCCTGCGAGAGGACTTCGAGCATTCCGCCGCGAGTCAATCGCGCGAGGTAGGCTGCGACGCCGACACTGAGTGTGATTGATGGGAGGATGATATCTGGGGATCGATACCAACCTGCGACATTAATTGCGTCTAGTGGGAGTGAGATATTAATCTGGAAGATCGGGCCGAGAACAAATGCTGGAATGCAGATTCCGGCCATGGCGAGGATCATCGAGAGGTAGTCCGGCCAGCGATTTTGGAACAATGCTGCGATAATTCCTAGCGGGATTCCAATGGTCATTCCGAGAGCTAGAGATAAGAGTCCAATTTTTACTGAGATTGGGAATGATTCGCCGATGAGGGTGGCTACGTTTCGGCCCTTGAGGGTAATGGATGGACCAAACTCTCCTTGGAAGACATTTTTCCAGTAGTTGAGGTATTGGATGGGAACTGGTTTATCGAGGCCATATTGCTTTTCCATGGCAGCTTGAACCTCTGGGGTATTTGCCTTGGCATCAGCAAATGGATTTCCGGGCATTGCACGGATGGCAAAGAAGGTGAAGGTGACGAGGAGGAAGACCACCACGATGGTTTGAATGAGGCGAGAAAGGATGATTTTCAGCATGGTGATGGGGTTCTACTGAGATTTGAGTTCAACGAACTTAAAAGGGTGATTGTTAAGAAGGAGGGGGTGCCATCCTTTGACCTCTGGGCGGATGAGGTAGTTTGTGGTATACCAATAGATGGGTAAAATTGGGGTTTCTCTGAGTAGCTCTGATTCAGCTTCAGAGAGTTTGGTGAAGCGCTCAGTTGGATCAGCGGTATTTTCGGCAATGCTTAAGAGTTTTTCAAATTCAGGTGATGACCAGCCGGTATTGTTGTTTCCGCCGCCAGCAATCCACATTTCTAGGAAGGTGGTTGGGTCTAGGTAGTCTCCAATCCAGCCAGCTGCGACGACATCGAAATCTGCTTCGTATTGTTTTTGGAGGTAAGTTTGCCACTCTCGTTGTTCAATATCGGTGTTGATGCCGAGGTGCTCTTTCCACATGGCTTGAAGGGCTTCAGCTTCACGAAGTCCAGAGTCCGAATTTGTAGTGAGGATCTTAAAGGTGGCTGATTTGTTGTCGGTTTTAAAGCCTGATTTTTTAAGGTGCTCTTTTGCTTTTTGTGGATCGAAGGCGATGATTTTAGGCGGTGCATATTCGCCAAAGGGGGGGGTGATGCCGGAGGCTGGTTTTTGTCCTCCCTGAAGAATCTTGTCGCAGATAGCTTCTTGGTCGATCGCTAGAGCTAGGGCTCTGCGGAAGTCTGAGTTGCTCAGAGGGCCTGTGCGAGTGTTGACTCGGAGGAAGCGACAGCCAACGTAACTTTCTTGACGAAGCATCTCGGGATAGTTTTCTTTAGCATGGGGGATGAGTTCGGAGGGGATGGTGTAGGTTAGGTGAAGTTGCTGGTCCCTAAACATCCGAGATTCGGTGTAGTAGTTCGTGATTGGGAGATAGCGGATGCCTTTAAGTGAGACTTTTTTAATATCCCAGTAGTGGGGGTTTTGTTCCACTTCAAGCAGGTGATTAGTTTGCCAATCTTTCAGTTTAAATGGACCATTTGAGACGATGTTTTCAAGTTTGGTCCATGGTGAGGAGTAAGCTGTGTTGATTTCGCCATGCTGGAGGATGACGTGCTTCGGGACGGGATACCAAGTGTAGTGCTTGGTGAGTTCAGGAAGGAAGGGGATAGGGCCTCGAAGCTTAAGTTTGAGGGTGTAATCGTCGATTGCTTTGACTCCAACATTGGCGAAATCAGAGACTTCCCCTTTATGATACTCTTTTGCATTTTTGAGAAAGTAGAGCATCTCGCTATATTTTGCAGGCCAGTTGGGGTCAGGAGAGAGTAATCTTTTGTAAGAAAAGACGAAGTCGTCGGCTGTCACGGGTTTCCCGTCAGACCATTTTCCCTGAGGATTGAGGTGAAAAGTCCATTCAGTGAAGTCCTCGGATGGTTCCCATCGCTTAGCTGCTCCGGGGAGGGATGTTCCGTCTTCATATGGATGTTCGACGCAAAGGCCTTCGAAGAGGG
Organism: Akkermansiaceae bacterium; assembly: GCA_023299815.1. Classification (GTDB taxonomy): domain Bacteria; phylum Verrucomicrobiota; class Verrucomicrobiia; order Verrucomicrobiales; family Akkermansiaceae; genus SW10. Next base: position 1,339 of record JALZWA010000099.1, on the reverse strand, counting down.
CGCGAATGATGTTTGACTCTAGCACTCCTGAGACAAGGTGAGGGTCGAGACCTTTTGGTTCGCTGCTATTTCCGATGATAAGAATGCCTGCGTCATTGGCCTCAGCGATATTCGACTGAGTTTTACAGGATGAGAGAAGGCAAGCTGAGGCTAGCGCTAAGAGAGCAATTATTCGCACGAGGAAAATGTGATCAATGAATAGCGAAAGGGGAATGATTTTTTCTACCCATTCATTATTGATAGCGAATGAGCCATTCCCGGAGGAAGGGGTTGTTGAAATGGTAGGTTTTTCCTTCTTTCCGTAGGGTGCCGCGCTTGATGTGAGCTTCCAGCGCTTTCACCACTGCGGAGGTGCTGGTGTGGTGGATTTTTGTGAGGAAATCCTTTGAGGTGGGGCTTTCGCCTCCGTGGTAAGCGATTCCGATGAGGACGCGCTTTTGGAGGGCGGTGCAGGCTTCGATAATGCTCTGGCTGGCCCCGATCTGGTGGTCGAAGACGCGCTCAAGGCCGCTTTCGACCGAGCTGGCATCAAGAATGGAGTCAATATCGGAGGTTTCCCAGATCGCGGAGCAAAGTCGCTGCATGTCGCTGGGGTTCCGGTGGGTGATGGTCTCGATAATCTCCCAGATCTCCTTCAGCACGGAACGACCACCTTTTTTAAACTTCCGGGTGAGGAAGCTGCGGAAGCGCTGGGGAGGGTCGATGGGGCCGACTTCGAGATGGTCTGCGGAGTTGTAAAAGGGGCTATCAGGGTGTTGGAAAATCTCGTGCATGGCGTGCCGCACTGAGCCGGCGTAGATGATGCGGACGTGCTTGAGATGCTGGATGGACTTGCGGAGCTGGCCTAGGAAGTCGTAGCGGTCTCGCTGATCGAGCTCGAGGAGGGCTTGGAATTCATCGAAGAAGATGAGGAAGGGGGGCGAGCCTTTTTTTGGCTTGGTGTCCAAGCGGGCGAGGATCTTTTCGAGGCTGAGTTGATCGATACGGTTGGAGGTGTCGATCTTGATTCGCTGGCCGAGGAGGGTGAAGTCGATGTTGAGCGAGCTGAGAAAGTCGATGGCTTTGGAGAAGCCTCGTTGTTTTTTTTCATAGTTTAGCCAGGCCTCGATGAACCAAGTGGAGGCTTCAGTGGGGGTTTTGACGGCCATGAGGTCGACGCGGAAGGAGTTATTTTTGAACTGCGTGGCGCGGACGTGCTCGATGGCGGAGGTCTTTCCGACTCGGCGAGGGCCTGAGAGATACATGTGCTGGCCGGACATGATGCGTCCCCCGATGGAGTCTTCCAGCGAGTCGCGGTCACAATAGTGGCGGGTGTCGACGACGCGACCGAAGATGAAGG
>JALZWA010000098.1 GCA_023299815.1 Akkermansiaceae bacterium | reverse complement strand
TTGCTAGTTGGCGAGTTGCTAGTTGGCGAGTTGCTAGTTGGCGAGTTGCTAGTTGGCGAGTTGCTAGTTGGCGAGTTGCTAGTTGGCGTGAAATTGACGGGTGAGTTTAGAAAATGACCTGAGTCGTCACAAGAGGCATCTTAAATGGAGGTTCCTTGTTTTCGCTTTTGCCAAAAGGAAGGGCATTCGCTATCTCCCGTGGCGTGAAGATTTGTGTCGTCGGAAAAGGTGGTCGTGAGCATGCATTAATTCGGTCCCTCCGTGAGTCGGAGAGTGCGCTTGAAGTCTTTTGTTTCCCCGGAAGTGAAGCGATTTACGAAATTGAGGGTGCTGGAAAGGTAGATGCGCATGATCTGGAGAGCCTTATCAGCTGGATGACTGCGAATGCCATCGATCTCTGCGTCGCTGGTGAGGAAAGTTATTTAGTGACCGAAGCTGGGTTGGCGAATCGCTGTGCGGATGTCGGGATCCCTTGCTGGGGCCCTCCTTTCGCGGGTGCACAAATGGAAGCATCCAAGGAGTTTGCGAAGGAGTTTATGCTACGCCACTCCATCCCTACGGGTGCTGCCGCGGGTTGTGCCACGGCGGATGAAGCGCGTGCAGCAATTGCGGGGGAATATCCCACTGTGCTGAAGTTCGATGGCTTGGCGGCCGGGAAAGGGGTCGCGGTTTGTCCTGATGAAGCTTCTGCGGAGGAATTCCTGAAGGAGGTCATGGAGGAGCGCCGCTTTGGAGCAGGTCGTCTTTTAGTGGAGGAATGCCTTGTGGGGCCTGAGATTTCTATTTTTGCCGCGGTGAGTGGTCCTGAATATCTCATTCTCACGCCCGCTCGTGACTACAAGCGAATCGGGGAAGGGGACGTCGGCCCAAATACCGGAGGAATGGGCGCGGTCGCGAGTCGTCAGCTGGCTGATCCTGAACTCATGGCACGGATCGAAAAGGAAATCGTCGCGCCGACCGTCGCGGGTCTCGAAAAAGACGAGCTGAATTACAAAGGCTTCCTCTACTTCGGCCTCATGCTCACTGCTGATGGCCCGAAGATTATCGAATACAACTGCCGCTTCGGAGACCCTGAGTGCCAGGCGGTGATGCCACTCGTATCAGGTGATCTTGCAAAATTCTGCCTCGAAGGCGCCAAAGGAAACCTCCTACCCGAACTCCTCACTTTTAATGAAGGCTGGAGCGTCTGCTGCATCCTCGCCTCGGCGGGTTATCCTGATTCATCCCGCGCGGGCGATGTCATCAGCGGTCTCGAAGACGTCAGCGATGCGCGCATCTATCACGCCGGAACCAAGAAGCAGGACGGACAATGGGCCACAAATGGCGGGCGCGTCTTAGCGATCGTCGCCGGAGCCGAGACCCGTGAGGAAGCTGTGGAAAAAGCGCACGCTGAAGCGGCAAAGGTCACCTTTGACGGCTCACAACGTCGTGCCGATATTGGGCGCTTGCATTTTTAGATGATCCGAAACAGGCTGCACCCGCGAATCAAATGAGTATTGCCCTAGATCAATCGGCGATCTCGACGGCCCTCAGCCGTCTTGCGGATCAGCTATTTCTGGCCGCTGGAGATTCCACCATCGATCTCATCGGCATTCGTAGCCGTGGTGATGAGGTTGCTGAAAGGGTGGCCGCTCTTTTAAAAGAAAAAGGCGCTCAGGTCCGTCTCGGTGTGCTCGATATCTCGCTCTACCGCGATGACTTCGAGCACCTCCGCGAGAATCCTAAACTTCAGGGGAGTGAGATCGATTTTCCAGTCGATGACTCCCACGTGATCCTCGTTGATGACGTCATTTTCACCGGCCGCACCATCCGCGCGGCTCTCGACGCCCTCTTCGACTACGGGCGTCCCTCCAGCATTGATCTCGCAGTCTTAATTGACCGAGGTCACCGTGAACTTCCCATCGAGCCTCGCTACGTCGGCGCTCAGCTGGAAACCGAACGACTTGACCACGTCATCGTCAAACTCGAAAAAACAGACGGTGAAGACTCCGTAGAACTGACTCGAAAATCCTGAATCATGGCCCGCAAAGATCTCCTCGATATTGTCTCCCTCGACCGCGAGGAAATCATTCATTTTCTCGATCAAGCGCTGCCCTTTAAAGACCTCTTCACTCGCTCGGTGAAAAAGGTGCCCGCTCTCAAAGGAAAGACGGTCCTCATGCTCTTCTACGAGCCCTCCACCCGCACGCTCTCTTCATTTGAGGTCGCCGCGAAACGACTTTCGGCAGATGTCACCACCTTCGATGTCCCTTCCTCATCCGTGACGAAGGGCGAGTCGATGCGAGACACCATCGATACCCTGCAGGCGATGCGTGCGGACTACATCGTGGTGCGCCACGGGCTTTCGGGTCAGCCCGCTGCGATCGCGCGCCAGACCGGAGCTTCCGTCATCAATGCGGGTGATGGCTCACATGCGCACCCGACTCAGGCGCTTCTCGATGCCTTCACGCTGCGCGAAGTTTACCCAGAGCTGGAGAAAAAGCGGGTTCTCATCGTCGGCGATATCCTCCACAGCCGCGTCGCCCGTTCTACGAGCACCATTTTGAAAAAACTCGGTGTCGAGGTCGCCTTCCTAGGACCCGGAAGCCTCGTGCCAAAAGCGGGCCCGCAGGACATCCCACGCTTCACGAATTACGAGGAAGCGATGAAGTGGAAGCCCGACGCCGTCTACCTCCTGCGCGTTCAGAAAGAGCGCATGTCCGCGCCCTTCTTCCCGAGTGATCGCGAGTATCACAATCTCTTCGGCATCACCGATGAGCGCCTCCGCCAGCTTGCGGGCGAAGGGACCTACATCATGCACCCCGGCCCGATCAATCGCGGCGTGGAGCTCTGCGACGCCGTCCTCGATTACGACCGCTGCCTCATTTCCCAACAAGTCGAGAATGGCATCGCCGCTCGCATGTCCGTCCTCTACGGACTGAAGCCTCAAACATCATGAATCTCTTTTTAAAAGGTGGCGAAGTCGCCAGTGAAAATGCCGCGCCTGTCCGTGCGGATGTCTGGATCGAAAATGGAACTATCAAAGCCGTCGGCGCCGACCTCGCTGAGCCCGAGGGCGCGCGCGTCATCGATGTCTCCGGAAAGATCGTCATGCCCGCCATGTTCGATGCCCACGTCCACTTCCGCGATCCCGGTCAGGAGCATAAAGAAGACATTCTTACCGGAAGTGAAGCCGCCATTAATGGTGGCATCACTGGCGTCGTCATGATGCCGAACACCAGTCCCTCGATCGACTCCGCAGCCGTCGTGAAGCGCGTTCTTGAGACCGCCTCGAAGTGCCGTATCCCGGTCCACACCTCCGGCTGCATCACGGTCGATCGTGCAGGTCATGAAATGGCTGGCATCGATGGGATGCGCAAAGCCGGTGTCCTCATGCTCACCGATGATGGCGACGCCGTCCCTGACGCCGCTCTTTTAAAACGTGCCATGGAATATGGCAGCGAGATGGACATGTTCTTCGCGAGTCATTGCGAAGAGCCCCAGCTTGCCGGACCCCGTGCTCTCAATGAAGGCGCGGTGAGCTACCGTCTCGGAGTCGAAGGCACCCCGGCACTCGCCGAGGAAATCTCAATGTCGCGTGACCTCGCTCTCGCGCACGCCACCGGAGCCGAGCTGCACATCCAGCACGTCAGCACCGAGATCGGCATGGAGCAGATCAAATGGTGGCGCGA
>JALZWA010000097.1 GCA_023299815.1 Akkermansiaceae bacterium | reverse complement strand
TTCCTCCGCTTTTTAAATCAATTGGAAGGGCCAACTCCGGTTCTTCTTGATGTGATGATTGGCTTGGTCTCGGAAGATCGCGGGAATGCCTTCTGCGATGATCGCAAAGTCTGGATGTGGGTGGGACCACTTTTGAAAGAGTATCGCAATGGTTTGCGGCCGATTCGTGAACGGAGCCGGGTATTGAGTATTTTGGGAACTCTTTCGAAAGTTGAGATGGAAGGGCATTCTGCTCAGGTGACTAGGTTGAGCGGGTTGCTTGGTGGTAATTTATTGTCACCTGAAGGGGTGGCCGAGCTGGACGGATATCGGACCAGCTATTCTTTAAGGATGATCGTGGGCTTTTTAAACGCTGGAGATGATGTCGAACTTCTTGAGCGAGTTGTCAGAGATCATCATGAAAATCTGCGGGGTGACTTGTGGACGCTCACTAGGCTGTTGAGTAAGGGCCGGGCCGAGTTAGCTAAGCTTCTGGTGCAACCAAATGGCGAGAGATACCACATCGATGAGGGCCTTCAGCTAGAGGGTGGGGTAGAAGCTGGACTTCTTAAACTCGCGGTAAAATTACCACAGCAGGAGATGTTTCATCTGGAGGTGGTAGTAGCTGGATTGCAGGGCGAGGGACGAGAGAGAAGACTTAGAAAGCTGGTGGTCCGTTATGCCAAGGAGTGTCCGGAAGGATATCGGGCAAAGTGGCAGGTGCTTGGGTCGTTCGCGCGTGAGAAGGAGCTGGGTGCCGATTTAGATGAAGAGTATTTGAAAGTGGCTGAGGGTTTTACGCTAGAGAAGGCGGTCTACATTGACGACGATCTTCGAGCCAGTGATTCAGCGAAAGAGCTGCTGGGTATTATTCATCGAGCAATCGCAAATGACTTGCTTGCTGGCAAGAGTGCATGGGCGATTAAAGAGGTGAGGGCTCTCGCGGCCTCTGAAGAGGAGGCTTATTCAGACTATCTTTCGAAGGAGGCGCGAGTTGTTCTGGAGGAGTTACTTCCGCATTTATTGAGCAAAGGAGAAGAGGGTCTAGCGCCCCTAAGGTTGTTATTGGCGGATGCCTTTTATCTCCGATCTCATGAGGACCTGCCCTTGGTATTTTGGTCTGCGAAGTTAGCACATCGAAGGGCGGGTGAAGAGATCATTTTCGAGAAAGCAGTGAAGGGTCTCGGTTTATCGGAGGAGAAAATCGGAGACCTAGAGTGGTGTTTGCGCGAGCAAGGGAAGAAATATGGGAAAGAGCGGATAGAGGCTCTGGGAGGGTGGACTGACGACCAGAAGTCTTTGAAAGGAGCAATTCTCGATCTGTTTAAAGAGGATGCCGAATAGAAGTTGTTCCAGTGGTCGTCCTGTTTTTCTGCTTTTTAGAGGTCTGAGTTCTTTACCCCGTCTTTGTGGCTGATAGGTTTTTGGTCTTTAGAAGATGGCAAAAGTGGAACGGCGACTTGATACTCTCCAGACGGTAGAGCTGGCCGAGGGGATGGAAATTCATCTTCGGGTTGCTGGTCCCTTTTTGAGGTTTTATGCTTACGTCATTGATCTGCTGATCATTATCGCAGGCGCCTTTGCTCTGGTGTTTATTTTGACTTTGTCGATGGGAGGGCTCGGGCCCCATATTGTGTTGGGTGTCTTTTATCTGCTTTGGTTTGTCTTAGCGTGGTTTTATCCGGTCTTTTTTGAGGTCAGCCGGAAGGGGGCGACTCCGGGGAAGATGGCGATGGGGCTGCGGGTGGTGAATGAGGCTGGAGGGACGATTACGGTGGGGGCCTCGATGGTGCGGAATTTCATTCGAATTGGGGAAATGATTTGCCCTTTCCTTCCGCTGGCGGCTTTTTTGAATCGCCGTTTTCAACGGTTGGGTGATTTGGCGGCGGGGACCTTTGTGATTTATTCGAGGCCGCGGGTGGATCCTATTTATTCGGGGCCTCCGACGCTGAATGCGATTCCGGTCAATATTTCGCTGACGCGGGAGGAGCGGGCGGCGATCATTTCCTTTCGTCATCGCTCTGGGAATTGGTCGGAGGCTCGGCGCGCCGAGTTGGTCAATCATCTGAGCACTCTTACGGGACATGCCGGTCCTAAGGGAGTTTCAACTATTATCGGCATGGCCTGTTGGCTGGAGGATCACGCATGAACCGACAGGAATTTGAAAACCGGAAGGCGGCTGAGTGGAGCTCGCTGGAGATGCGCGTGCAGGCGCTGGAGGGAAAGGCAGAGGGGGTGGAGCCGGAGAAGATTCCGGGGATGTTTCGCCGGGTCTGCCACGATCTCTCGCTGGCGCAGTATCGCATGTATGGCAGCCGGATCTGTGATCGGCTCAATGCGCTTGCGATGCGGTCTTACCGGCTGATTCATTCCAGCAGGGGTGGTTTTGGTGAGGGGGCGATTCGTTTTATCTGCGACACCTTTCCGAATGCACTGCGGCGAGAGAGGAAGCTCTTCGTGGTCTCTGCGATGCTCTTCTTTGTGCCCTTTTTTCTGATGTGGTGGTCGGCCTCGCAGGAGATTGCTTGGGTGCAGGCGACGCTGGGTCCGGAGATGATGATGGGGCTGGAAGACAGTTACGGCAAAGGAGGGGGGAAGGTGATCGAGGCGCGGCAGGAGCCGGGGGCGAATTTCATGATGTTCGGTCATTACATTAGTAACAATGTGGGGATCGATTTTAAGCTCTATGCGGGTGGGATTCTTTATGGGATCGGGACGATTTTCTTTCAGGTCTTCAATGGCGTCTATATTGGTGCGATGTTCGGTTATGTGAGTTATGCGGGAGATCAAGAGAAGTTGCTTTCTTTTTGCGCGGGGCACTCTTCCTTCGAGCTTCTGGGGATGGTTGTGGTGGGGATGGCGGGGCTGAAGATTGGCTTTTCGATGCTTTCTCCGGGGAGGTTGAGCAGGACGCAGGCTTTGACAAAGGCGGGACGCGATTCGCTGCCGCTGCTGATCGGCGGGGCGGCGATGACGGCGCTGGCAGCGGTAGTGGAGGCTTTTTGGTCTGCTCAGCCGGTTTCCTACGAGACAAAATATGCGGTGGGGGTTGTTTTCTGGCTCTTGCATGTGGCTTACTTCGTATTGATGGGAAGGAGGTTCCGTGGAGCTTGAAAAAGTGACGGCGGAGATTCGTCCGCGCAGTGATTGGGAGGCGGTCGATCTCGGCGTGAGCTTGGCGCGTCTTCATCTGGGGACGCTTTGGCGGGCTTGGGTGGTGACGGTGCTTCCGCT
>JALZWA010000096.1 GCA_023299815.1 Akkermansiaceae bacterium | reverse complement strand
TCTCCACTAGGGCAGAGATTGGTCATATGAGGGCACAAAAAAAGTGATCTCTGTTTCCAGAGATCACTTTAGATAAATAAATTATGTCGTTTATCCGAGGGCTTTCACGATGGTCTCGGCATTCATGCCGAGGGTATCGAGAACGACGTCGCCTGGAGCAGAGATCCCGAAGCGATCGATGCCGACGACGGCTCCATCAAGTCCGGTATACTTGTGCCAGAGACCGCTGACGCCCGCCTCGATGGCGACACGCTTGCGGCAAGCAGCAGGAAGAACTTCTTCACGATACTCAGCGGACTGACGATCGAAGCGCTCAAGACAAGGTGCGGAGACAACCCGCGCGCCTGCGCCGATCTGATCAGCAGCCTTAAGAGCAGCTTCTACTTCCGAACCAGTGGCCATGATGATGCACTCAAGTGCGCCTTCTTCCTTACGGAGAACATAAGCACCCTTACGGACACCCACGCGACGAGTCTCAGCGGAGACTTGATTGAGAGTGAGAACCTTCTGACGACTGAGGATCAGAGCGGTCGGTCCATCGGTGCGGTGCATCGCGGCGACCCATGCGCCAGCGACCTCTTCAGGATCAGCCGGGCGGATGACATCGAGATTAGGAATGACGCGCAGACCAGAGACAGTTTCCACTGGCTGGTGAGTCGGGCCATCTTCTCCGACACCGACCGAGTCGTGTGTGAAGACGTAAGTGACAGGAAGCTTAGCAAGACCCGCAAGACGGATCGCAGGACGCAGGTAGTCAGCAAAGACGAGGAAGGTCGCCCCACTTGCGCGGACGAGACCATCATAGGCGATGCCATTACAAATCGCTCCCATGGCGTGCTCACGGATGCCGAACCAGATGTTCCGTCCGGTAGGGTTCGCGGCAGAGTAGTCACCCTGTTCCTTGAGGTAATTTTTGGTAGAACCGTAGAGATCAGCGGATCCGGTGATGAAGTTCGGCATGGCCTTGGCCACGGCATTGATGACGACTCCGCCCGCGCCACGAGTGGCATCAGCATAGTCAGCTGCGAACTCAGGAATCTGCTCGGAGAGATCCGTCGGCACGGCCTGGGCAACTCCACTGCTCAGCTCTGCAGAAAGCTCAGGATTGGCCGCAGTCCAAGCTTCATAAGTCGCTTGCCATTCGGTGAAGGTCGCAGTGCGCTTCTCGGTCTGCTCGGCGAAGTAAGCGCGGGTTTCATCTGAAACGTGGAAGCTTCCTGGAGGAAGACCCAAACCTGCACGAGCAGACTCAGCGAAGTTTGCTCCGCCCTCACCGTGAGCCGCAGCTTTACCAGCGACCTCTGGGATACCACGACCGATCTCGGTCTTGGCGATGATGACGGTGGGCTTGCCATTGTCATTCGACTTCGCAGTAGAGAATGCGGAAGCGAAAGCGGCGAGATCGTGACCATCGATCGTGACGGCGTCCCAACCAAGTGACTCGAAATATTTTTCAGTATCCCAGCCCTGAGTGATGTCCGCCATGGCGTCGAGAGTGACGTCATTTGAATCATAGATGAGGATGAGGTTATCGAGCTGGTTGTGACCGGCAAAGGCGATGGATTCTTGCGCGACACCTTCCTGAAGGCAGCCGTCACCGGCGAGGGCGACGATGTGGTTGTCAAAAAGAGTGTGCTCTGCGGTGTTAAAGCGAGCAGCAGCGCGCTTACCGGAAAGAGCGTAACCGACGGCATTTCCTACGCCTTGACCAAGTGGGCCAGTGGTCGCCTCGACACCAGGGGTCTCATCATACTCAGGGTGACCTGGGGTGATGGAGTGGAGCTTGCGGAAGCTCTTCACGTCATCAAGACTTACTGCGAATCCAGAGAGGTGGAGCCAGCTGTAGATAAACATCGAGCCGTGACCTGCGGAGAGGATGAAACGGTCACGATTCAGCCACTTGGGAGCGGCAGGATTGAAGGAAAGGCCTTCGCCAAAGAGAACTGCGCCCATATCTGCGCAACCGAGGGGGAGTCCGAGGTGACCGGAGGAACATGCGTGAACGCCATCAATAGCGAGTCCGCGAGCCTCAGCCGCTACTCTTACAAGTGCTTCTGTATTCATAAAGGAAGGACTCTCCGCAAATCCAGCGACTCAATCAAGTAGTAACACAACTCTCCCTGCAATGATTCAAAAGACAGGCATCAGAATCATGAATGAGAATCATCCGAGAGAGGACTCTCATCCATCATCGGAGACATTTTCTTCACCGCTGCATCCCGCTCGCTTTTTTGATTTAAAATGAGGTCAATTTTTCAAGACGACTTGACCGACCCCGATTCGAGAGAGAATATGTGGTGTGCCTTCCTCTCCTGACGAATCCCCCATTCCGCTAGAAGGTCGTCTTTTACTGGCTGACCCCAGCTTGCGAGACGGGATTTTTGATAAATCGGTGGTTCTCTTAGCAGACCATAACGATAGCGACGGCGCATTCGGGCTGATCCTAAATCATCCCGCAGGCCAAAAGGTGGGCGATCTTCTAAAAGACGACACCTTTTCCGCCCTCTCTAATGTGCAAGTCCACATCGGCGGGCCAGTCTCACGGGGACACATGACCTTCGCCGCCTTTTGGGAGGATGGAGACCGCTTCCGATACGCGACTCGCATCTCAGCCGAGCAGGCGATGGACCACGTCCACCAGCCCGGCACTCTCGTGCGAGCTTTTGTAGGCTACACGGGATGGACCAAAGACCAACTCGAGGATGAACTCGATCAGGAATCCTGGGTCATCACGGGGGTTCCAAAGCTGCTCTTGGGAGAGGCCCACGACCGTAATCTCTGGAAAACGATTTTAAAATCACTCTCGCCCTACCACCAGATTCTCTCGAATGCCCCGGATAATATCCTGGCCAACTAGGAGCTCAGAGAACGCCCACCCCCTTCCCTCGCTCACTATTTAGGAAGGAATTCCTTTTCTCCTAGAATCTGGCACGGCAGTTGCTACCCTCTTTATAGACCTTAAATTTAGGATCATGAAAAAAATCGAAGCTATCATTAAGCCGTTCAAACTCGAGGAGGTCAAAGAGGCCCTCGCCGAGGTCAACGTCCAGGGAATGACCGTTACTGAAGTCAAGGGCTTCGGACGACAGAAGGGACACACTGAAATCTATCGCGGATCTGAATACACCGTCGACTTCCTGCCCAAGGTGAAGATCGAAATCGTGGTGAACGACGAGGACTCCGCCAAGGTTACCGAAGCGATCGTGAAGAGCGCAAACACCGGCAAGATCGGTGATGGTAAAGTCTTCGTATCTTCTGTCGAAGAAGCGATCCGCATCCGCACCGGTGAGACGGGTGCTGATGCCGTCAATGTGAGCTAGGCTCACAACTTTCGGAAAAGGTCGCTTTCCTCATCGGGAAGCGGCTTTTTTGTATCCAGGGTGAAATAGCCTTGGGAGCTTTAGCCGAATGGCACTTCCTCAAGCCAATGAACCTTCGTTCTCATCCCTTTCCCCAGAGGGGTTCAAGAAACTAGCGCGGGGTGGAGTGAAACAGAATCTTGGGAAAGAAAAGCGCCCGTAAAAGTGTCCCAGAGGGACACGAACCTTCTGTCTAATCGAGCCTCGGGGTTTCGCTTCGCTCCACCCGCGCTACATTCTTTCAGCCCCTCACGGGGTGGCCTGCACCGCGATGAACTTGGTTGAGGGCGGGGAGGACAAGCAAGATGCTTATCCTACGACCTAACCCAAGTCCTCTGCCGTGACGCTACGCTGCTCACGGGTGCCGAGTTCAAGCGCCTGATCGACAACCCGCTCTGGAGTGCCATCGAAGCGGTAGCCGTGGCAATTTGGACAAATCACGACATCGCTGACCACGATCGAGTCACACCCCTCGCAGACCTTGTAGGCCACTGGGTTGCTGGCAATCTGCTTCGCTTTTTCGAGGCGGTCTTGCTGACTCTGGTCGGACATATTTAAAAAATAGAAAAAGCCAAGAGGTTGCTACCCCTTGGCTTCTTGAAAATAAAAGCCAAGGTAACCCTAGGCAGGCTTGATTGCCTTGTTGGTGCGACTCTTCATGTTCGCTGCCTTATTGTCGTTAAGAACGTTGCGCTTAGCTGCCTTATCGACAGCGGAGGCAAAAGCACTGAAGGCAGTGCGAGCCTCTTCGTTATTGCCCGACTCGGCAGCGGCAAGAGTCTTCTTGTGAAGGGTCTTGATCTCGCTCTTGATGGAACGGTTACGATCGGTGCGCTTTTCGATCTGACGCACACGTTTTTCTGCAGACTTGCTGTTAGCCATAATTCTTCCCGCTTTGTGAGCGGACCGAGAAACTAGGGAAATCGGGCCACCTGTCAAGATTCAGTGTTCGGAAAATTTCCCATAGCACGAATGCCCTCTCTGTGGGAAACTCCCGCATATGAAAACAAGCCTCGCGCTCGTCCTCCTGAGCCTCCTTTCCCCTCTTAATGGCCAGGACCGACCAGAAATTCCAGAGGACCTCCTTGATGACGAAAGTTTCCGCACCGAGAGCGGGCTTAATGAAATTACAGTTCCCTCCATCGTGAAGGTCTTTGATGAATTGGAAAAAATTTCCCCTCTCACCTACTCCGCGGAACATCTCAAGCAGCACGAGCGTCTCCCGCTTGATCGCACCAAGCTCGCCCTCCGACTCGGCACCTTGATTGCCGATGGCTTTATCGCGGTGCAGACGGGCAACTCCGATGACGTCCCCACCATCGCCTCCCACCTCTCGCGCTACGCGAAGGCACTGGGCGCAGGCGAGCGGATTAAAAGGCATGCCGCCGCACTTCTTGAGCACGCCGAGGACAAGGATCTCCCTAAGCTCAAAGATGCCCTAGCCTCTACTCAGCGGGATGTGGAGCGCGAGCTCGTCAGCCTCCGCGACCCCGATCTGTCCCAGCTCATTTCTCTCGGCGGGTGGCTCGAAGCACTCGAAGCGGCGGCGAAAGCGGTCGAAACCAAGTTCACCCCCGAGCGAGCGCAGCGGCTTTTCCGCGAGGATATCGCCGATTATTACTCCCAGTCGATCGGCTCTCTCGACCCTGCGATCAGCGACCTTCCTCACATTACAGAAATGCGCAAGTATCTCTCAGGCCTCCGCATCGCGATGACTTTAGCCGAAGGTGAAGTTCCCACCAAAGAAGCCGTGATTGACATCAAGCAAGTCGCTACCATCTTGGCTAACTCAGCTCGTCAGTAACTTTTAAATGACTCTTCTTCTCGGACTCGGAATCATCGGCTCGCGCTGCGCGGACAATCTCAGCGCCGCCGGCATCGACTTAAAAACCTGGAATCGCACCCCGAAAGATCGTGCCGACTCCATCACGGAACTCTCTGCTGCGGATGCCGAGGTCATCCTCTGCTACCTCATGGACGAACATGCGGTGCGCGATATCTTTTCTCAGATCGCGCCCTCACTCGGCGAGGGGAAGACCTTTATTAATCACGCCACCATCGATCCCGACACCACGATGTGGCTGGACGCGCAGTGCCGAGCGCTCGGCTGCGACTTCCTCGACTGCCCCTTCACTGGGTCAAAGGATGCCTCCGCCGGAGGAAATCTCGTTTATTATGTCTCGGGCAAGCCAGAGCTACTGGAAAAACATCGCAGTCTTCTAGAAATCACCTCTCGTGAGATCATGTTTCTCGGGCCGCCGCCTGCGGCCACTGTCGTAAAAGTGACCACCAATCTCGTCACCGCCTCAGCCGTGACCGCGCTCGCAGAAGCGCTGGAGATTTCACGACGTCACGGCGTCGACCCGCGCGATTATACTAAAGCGCTCGCGCTCAATGCCAGCTACGCACCCGTCCACGGACTGAAGACACCCTCGATTCTCGAGGACGATTTCGACCCGCACTTTTCGACCAAGAACATGCTCAAGGACGCCCGCTTTTCCGAGGCGCTCGCTGCTGAAGCAGGAGCACATGCTCCTGGGATTTCCACAGTTTCTGCGCTCCTTGAGCAAGCCAGCGGACATGCTGCGGAGGAGGACTTTTCTGCCCTCGTAAAAAACGAACCTTACCCAGCAGATTTCGCCCCACTCGGACCGCGCGCGATCATCGAAGCCTCAGGACCGGATGCCGCTCGCTATCTCAACGGGCAGATCAGTAATGACATCGCGCTCACCGAATCTGGCGACACCATTTCGGCCTGCCTCCTCAATGCCAAGGGCGGGCTCGAGTGCTTCGTCTACGTTCGTAAAATGGCGGAGAGCTACATCATCGACGCCCCGATCTCTGAGCGCGAAACCCTCATCGCGCGGCTTGATAAATATCTCATCGCAGATGACGTCACGCTGACTGATGTCTCGGACCAGCTACACATCAGCCACAGTCTCGATCCAGAGGCAGGCAGCAAAGCTAACCGCTTCGGCATGCCCGGCTCGGACCTTATTACCGACGAAGAACCCGAGCCGATCTTTGGAACCTTCGAAGGACTCCGGATTTTCAATGGCGCCCCCAAGTGGCCCAACGAACTCTTCCCCGGCATCCTCCCCGCCGAAGCCGGGCTCGAAGAAAGCGCCATCTCATTTACGAAAGGCTGCTACACCGGCCAAGAAGTCGTCTCCCGCATGAAGCGCGCCGGAAAAGTGAACCGGAAGCTCGTGAAGCTTGTGCTAAATAAGCCACTCATCCCAAAGAACTCCCGCCTCATGGTCGATGGAAAAGAAGCAGGCATCATCACCTCCGTCACCCGCTTCGACAGCAAAGAAATCGCCTTGGGTTATCTCAAGCGGAAGTTTGAGGAAGCCAAAGAATTCGAAGTCGTCTCACCGTCATCTGATCAAGTGATCGGCAGCGCGAAATTGACTTAAAAGGAAAACTCTCCATCTCACCGCCCAACGCGCCAAACTATCGTAGCCCAGCGGCAGAGCGCAGCGCCTCGTTGAGGCTAACTAGAATATGGGAAGAACCACTGAGCGCGTAGAGAAGACAGCCAAGATGGACTACCCTACATTTCAAGGAAGTTCTTCAGCAGATCTTTTCCCTCATCCGTAAGAATCGACTCGGGGTGGAACTGCACTCCGTGGACGTTCAGTTCTTTATGCTTTAGGCCCATGATGATCCCATCATCGGTCC
The DNA here is from genome assembly GCA_023299815.1 of Akkermansiaceae bacterium. Classification (GTDB taxonomy): domain Bacteria; phylum Verrucomicrobiota; class Verrucomicrobiia; order Verrucomicrobiales; family Akkermansiaceae; genus SW10. Next base: position 2,756 of record JALZWA010000096.1, on the reverse strand, counting down.
ATGCGGTGACTTCGAGGCAATCTGGAAGGGTCTCTTTTTTCACGATGAGTGAGTGGTAGCGAGTCGCCTCGAAGGGATTACTCAGCCCTTTAAAAACACTTTTCCCCTCGTGATGAATCATCGAGGTTTTACCGTGCATGAGCTGCTCGGCACGCACCACTTCCCCACCAAAAACTTGGCCGATCGATTGATGGCCGAGGCAGACTCCGAAGATCGGAACGCTTCCCGCAAAGGTCTCAATCACCTCACAAGAAATCCCCGCCTCATTCGGCGTGCAGGGACCGGGTGAAATACAAATGCGCGAGGGGTTCAACTCGCGGAGCTGCTCCACGGTGACCGCATCATTGCGCAGGACTTTCATCTCGGCACCCAGCTCTCCAAAATATTGGACGAGATTATAAGTGAAGGAATCGTAATTATCGATGACAACTAGCATGGCTTAATCTCGGTAAGGGGTTCTTGGCAGGCGAAACAAACATCAAAGTTTCCCGGATTCGTTTCCTGACAGGCGGGACACGTTTTCTCAAGTTCTGAGCCCGCACTCATGCGAGCTTGATGGTCTTTGAGAAGCTGAAGTGCCCGCTCTTCGTCCTCATCGTCCATGACACAGAGGTTTGGAAAAAATTCAGGGATGGGAATCTCAGTGATGCCACTCATCGCGAGAGTTTCATTCCGAATGATGCACGGAATCTCGGCATCGAGAAGGATGTCACGGAAGTTCGCGACGTTGATCATTTCGTGATGGCGGTAAATTTCCTTCATCCTCAGGCGAGAGTTTTCGCGAGTCCCACCGCGCGCATCATGGCGGCGGCTTTGTTCACGGTTTCGTTATATTCGTAAGTCGGATTACTATCCGCGACCACGCCGGCACCGGCTTGAATGTAGACCTTACCGTCTTTCACTAGGCAAGTCCGCAGTGCGATACAGGAGTCATGGCTTCCGTCCCAGCCGAAGTAGCCCACAGCTCCCGAGTAGGTGCCTCGCTTATTCTTCTCCATCTCGTTGATGATTTGCATCGCCCGGATTTTAGGTGCGCCACTCACGGTCCCTGCAGGGAAAGTGGAGCGGAGGACGTCGTAGGAACTGTGCTCAGGAGCAAGCTTGCCGCTGACATTGGAAACAATGTGCATCACGTGGCTGTAGCGCTCCACGATCATCATATCGTCCACGCTCACACTGCCATTTTGGGAAACTCGACCCACATCATTGCGAGCGAGATCGATGAGCATGACATGCTCGGCGCATTCCTTTTCATCCGCAAGAAGCTCGGCAGCAAGCGCGTCATCTTCCTCCGGGGTCTTCCCCCTCCAGCGCGTTCCGGCGATAGGGCGGATATCAATCTTCCCACCAATCGCGCGCACGTGCACCTCAGGAGAACTCCCCACGAGGGAAAACTCCGGCGTTTCGTAAACGAACATATAGGGCGAGGGATTGATGTGGCGCAGTGCGCGGTAGAGATCGATCGGCTCCCCTGAAAAGTCTGCCTCGAAGCGCTGGCTCGGGACCACCTGGAAGGCGTCGCCTGCCGTGATGTATTCCTGCGCGCGTGTCACCATCGACTCGTATTCCTCCTGCGTGGTATTACTCCGCGGAGTGGGAGGCTCGATCTCAGCGAGACCATTGAGCGCGGAAACATGGAGCGGACGATCCAGCATGCCAATGATCGTTTCAATGCGACCTCGCGCAGCGTCATAAGCCTCTTGATCAGATTCGTGCTCATCGAGCAGAGCATTCGAGACCACAAGAAGGCGGCGCAATTTATGATCAAAGATCACCATCGTGTCCGCGAGGAAGAACATCGCCTCAGGAAGCCCGAGATCATCTTCCGGAGAAGCCGTCACCGCAGGCTCGAATTGCGAAACCGCATCATAACCCACGTAGCCGACAGCTCCGCCGAAAAAGGGCGGCGCGTCTCCGTGCGTGACCGGCTTGTAGGACGCCATCAGGCGCTCGACTTCATCGAGAACATCGCCCTCGCGAACTCGCTTCTCCACTTCAGATCCACGCGTGATGCTGACCTGGTCTCCTTTAGAAATAAAAACCCAGCGTGGCTGGCTCCCCACGATCGACCATCGCCCGCTTGCATCCGTGCTCTCGGCACTCTCAAAGAGGAAAGCATGCTTTCCATCCCGGAGCTTCATAAATGCCGACACAGGGGTCTCAAAATCGGCGGCTAATTGGGCGTAGACGGGCACGACATTACCGGACTTTGCCAGCTCGACAAACTCCTCCGCACTCGGTTTGACTGGAACCTCATTCACGTGATTCGCAGTCTGCCTATCCCTCCCCCGCTGGCAATGCGAAATCGCCAAGGAAATATTGTCCTCATATTTCAGTTCATTTTTGAAAATCCCCGCATTACACTTCTCCCCGATGGGCATCTTCAACAAACCTCGGCTGAAGCGACAGACCAAGAATCGCGACAGCGTCCCTGATGATCTTTGGACAAAGTGTCCTGAGTGCGGAGAAATGATCCACACGCTGGACCTTAAGCAGCACGATCTCGTCTGCCCGAAATGCACGCACCATTTCATGATGGGCGCCTTTGATCGCTTCAAGCTGATCGCAGATGAAGGCACCTTCGAGGAAACCGAGGCAGGCCTCATTTCAAAGAACCCTCTCGGTTTCGATAAATATGAGGCTAAAAATGAGGCCCTCCGCGAAAAGACCGGCCTCAATGACGCAGTCATCACCGGACGCTTCGAGATCAATGGCCACCCCACGATGGCAGCCGTGATGGACTTTAAATACTTCGC